>DATBEM010000152.1:0-42046 GCA_036276115.1 Trebonia sp. | reverse complement strand
CGGCGGCGGCCGCGTCGCCGGGCGCGAAGGAGACGCCGTCCTGCCCGAGGATCACCGTCGTGACGCCCTGGTGCAGGCAGGCCGCCTGCACGAGCGGCTCGGCGAGCAGCGCGTCCGCGTGCGAGTGGGCGTCGATGAATCCCGGGAACACGACCGCGCCGGCGGCGGCCAGCCGCTCGCGGGCCGGCGCGGCGTCCAGGTTGCCGACGACGGCGATCCGGCGGCCGGCCACCCCGACGTCAGCCCGGACGGGCTCGGCCCCGGTGCCGTCGGCGACCAGGCCGCCCTCGATGATCAGGTCGAGGGCGGGCGCCATGGCCTCGTCATGCCCGGCTGGCCACCTCGACCGTGCGGGCCAAGATCCCCAGGGTGGCCCGCAGCGCCAGCTCGGGCACCACCGGGAACGCGGCGTCCCGCTCCGGGCCGGCCGCGACCTGGCTCCAGTCGTAGTACGAGGTCACGCGGGTGCCCGTGGTGTCGAGCAGCAGCTCGTACCCGTACACGTGGCCGAGCGCGGGCCGGCCGGCCCCGGAGATCATCCACTCGATCCGGGCGCCGGGCTCCAGGCGGGTGATGGTCACCGTGACGTCGTACTTGCCCAGCGGCCGGTCGTTCAGCGATTCCCGGTCCATGTGCACGACGAAGGAGTCGCCCGCCGACCGCACCCGGGCGCCCTCGGCCGACTGGAGCATCCCGCTGCTGTCGATCGCGACATGGCCCGCCGGATCGCAGAGCAGCTCGAAGATGACGGCGGGGGAGGCGGTGATGAGGCGGGTGACCTCGATCCGGGTCGGTGGCATGACGCCATTGTCGCACCGTCGCCGGCTGGCCCCTCGCCCGCACCGCCACCAGGGCTTAGGCTGGCCAGATGCGCGATCATGATCAGCTGGTCCTGCACGAGGTCCTCGGCCGGGGCGACGGCTTCGGCCACCGGCAGCACGTCGAGCTGGCCTGGCGCCTGCTGGCCGGGCACGACGGCGAGCAGGCCGCCGCCGACGCGATGGCCGCCGCGGTCCGCCAGGTGGCCGCCGCCCACGGCCAGCCCGGCCGCTACCACGAGACCATCACCCGCGCGTGGGCGCGCTGCGTCGCCGTCCACCAACAGCGCTGGCCGGGCGGCACTTATCCCGAGTTCGCCGCCCGCAACCCGCAGCTGCTGGACTCCGGCCTGCTCGGCCACTTCTACTCGCCCGCGTTGCTTGGCTCCGACGCCGCCCGGGCCTCCTGGGTGGAGCCCGACCGGAGGCCGCTGCCCGCCCTGGCCTGAGGATGGGGCCAGGCCCGGTCACCCTCGTGGCCGGTTTACCGGGCCGTCCCTATCGGCTAGGTTCAATATGACTTGTCCTGGCCGGGCAGGGAAGCCGGTGGGAATCCGGCACGGTCGCGCCACTGTGACCCGCCGCCTCGTTCGCGGCTGGAAGCCAGACCCCTCCCGGCCGGCGACCCGGCTAGGCGGGACGCGTGATCCCGCGGGGGAGGTTCGCCCGTCCATGCCCGCCAGTGCCGCGCGCCCGCCGGGCGCCGCCCGCCCCGGATCGCCCGGCATCCTCACGACGATGCTCACCACCTGGGCCCGGGCCGACTGGCTGGCGGCCGGGCTCCTGCTCGGGATCATCGCGCTCCTGCACGTGGTCGCCTTCGGCCTCCTGTTCGGGGCGGTCGGCCCGGCCCACTACAAGCTCGGCACCAAGGTCTTCGGCGTCGGCCTCGGCATCACCGCCTACACCTACGGGCTGCGGCACGCGTTCGACGCCGACCACATCGCCGCGATCGACAACACCACCCGCAAGCTGCGCGGCGACGGCCAGCGGCCCAAGTCGGTCGGCTTCTGGTTCGCCATGGGCCATTCCTCCACCGTGGCCGGCATGGCGGCCCTGGTCGCCCTCGGCGCCCACATCGTCAGCGACCTGACCAGCGACGGGAGCGCTGCCAGCCAGGCCCTCGGCGTCATCAGCACCAGCGCGTCGGGCGGCTTCCTGTACCTCATCGCGATCTTGAACCTGTTCGCCCTGATCGGCATCATGCGGGTGTTCCGGGCCATGCGCCGGGGCGAGCTGGACGAGGAGAAGCTGGAGCGGCACCTGGCCGCCCGCGGCTTCATGAACCGCATCCTCGGGCGGCTCACCCGGGCGATCACCCGGCCCGGGCAGATGTTCCCGGTCGGCGTCCTGTTCGGGCTCGGCTTCGACACCGCCACCGAGGTCGCCCTGCTGGTCCTGGCGGGGACGGGCGCCGCCAGCGGGCTGCCCTGGTACGCGATCATGACGCTGCCGCTGCTGTTCGCGGCCGGGATGAGCCTGCTGGACTGCCTGGACGGCCTGTTCATGAGCGTCGCCTACGACTGGGCGTTCCTGCGGCCCGTCCGCAAGGTCTACTACAACATCTCCATCACCGGCCTGTCGGTCGCCGTCGCGTTCCTCATCGGCACGATCGAGCTGGTCAGCGTCCTGCACGACAACGTCGGCTGGGTCAACCCGGCCACCACCTGGATCAGCGGCATCAACCTCAACAACGTCGGCTTCATCATCGTCGGCCTGTTCATCCTCACCTGGGCCGTCGCGATCGGCTACTGGCGGCTGGCCGGCGTCGAGGACAAGTGGTCTCCCGGGCCCGCCGCCGGGGAGGGCCATGGCTAGGCCCGGGCCCGCTCCCGGCTCGCGGCGGCCGGCTGGCCCCTGGCCCCTGGCCCATCCGGGAGGAGACGGCCACTGAGCGGGGGCGGGCCGCCGCCGGCGTAGCGTGCTGGCATGCAGCTGATCATCGGCACCTACACCGAGCACCTTCCCCACGTGAACGGCAAGGCCGACGGCATCCTCACGGCGGGCTTCGACCCCGGATGCGGGGCCATCGGCCCCGTCGCCACCGCCGCCCGCGCGCGCAACCCGTCCTACCTGACGGTGTCGCCCGACGGGCGGCGGCTGTACGCGGTCATCGAGGCTGGCTCGTTCGCCGGCCAGGAGGGCAGCGGGGGGGTCGCCGCCTACGCCCGCGACCCGGCCGGCGGCCTGACGTTGCTGAACGCGGCGGCGACGGGCGGCCCCGACCCCTGCTTCGTGGCGCTCGACCGTACCGGGCGGTTCGTGCTGGTGGCCAACTACGGGGCCGAGGCCGGGTCGGTAGCGGCGTGGGAAGTCGGCCCGGACGGCGAGCTCGGCCCGCTGGCCAGCCACGTCCGCCACCACGGGTCCGGCCCGCATCCCGGGCGGCAGGCCGGCCCGCACGCCCACATGATCGCCAGCGACCCGGTGACCGGGGCCGTGCTGGCGACTGACCTGGGGGCCGACGCGATCGTGGCCTACGCGCTAGACGCCGCGGGCCACCTGGAGCCTCACGCCGCCGGCCGGCTGGCCGCCGCCCCCGGGGCCGGCCCGCGGCACCTGGCGTTCCACCCCGGCGGGGAGTACCTGTTCGTGGCCTGCGAGCTCGACAACACGATCGTCGCCCTGCGCCGCGCGGGGCGCGGGTGGGCCCTCGCCGGCCAGGTCTCCACCCGGCCGCCGGGCGCCAGCGGGCCGAGCCTCGCGGCGGCCGTCCGGGTCACCCCCTCCGGGCGGCACGTCCTCGCCTCCAACCGGGGCGACGACACCATCGCGGTCTACCGCTTCGCTGCGGGCGCCCCCGGCCCGGCCCTGTCCCCGCTCGGCCACGTCGCCGCGCCCGGGGCGGCGCCGCGCGACCTCATCGTCAGCCCCGACGGCAGGCACGTCCTCGTCGCCTGCCAGGACGGCGACGTGCTCGCGAGCTACCCCTTCGACGACGCGGCGGGCACGCTCGGCGAGCCGCGGTGCGTGGCGGCCCCCACCCCGGCCTGCCTGGCCCTGGCGCCCGCGGGCGAGTGACCGCCCCCGGCCCCGCCCGCGGCCGGCCGGTCACAGCGTGACGTGCACCTTCGGGCCCGGGCCGGCGGTGGCGGGGAACTGGCCGGCCAGGACCGGGGCGAGGTCCGCGAGGCCGACGCGGGCGGCCACGAGCGGGGACGGGTCGACGTCGCCGCGGGCATAGGCGCCGATGGCCCCGTCCAGCCCGGCCGACGCGCCCAGGATGCCCACCGCCGTGACGTCCTTGAGCACCAGGTCACGGGAGTCGACCAGGCTGGGGCGGGCGGCGAGGCCGATGTAGACCACCCGCTTGCCCGGCTCCACCAGCTCGGCCGCCCGGGCCGGCAGCGCGGCGGCGGTGGAGGCGTCGATGACCGCGTCCCAGGGCAGGGCGGGCAGCGTGGCCGCCGTCCATACCCCGTCGAAGCCGAGCGAGCGGGCGAACGGCAGCGAGCGGTCGGCCTGGCCCAGCAGGTGCACCTCGGCCCCCGCCGCCCGCGCGAACATCGCCGCCAGCACCCCGATCGTCCCCGGGCCGAGCACGAGGAGCCGGTCGCCCGGCCGGAGCGCGGCCGCGCGGACGGCCCGCAGCGCGTTGCCGCCCGGCTCCACCAGGGCGCCCCGCGCGTCGTCGACCTCGTCCGGCAGTGCCCGCAGGGCAACCGCCGGGACCGCGACCTGCTCGGCCAGCGCGCCCGGGCGGCCGCGGATGCCGAGCTCGGCCCGGGACTCGCAGACGTGGTGGTAGCCGCCGCGGCAGCGCCGGCACCACCCGCAGCCGAGCATCGTGTCGCCCGTCACCCGCCGTCCCAGCCAGCGCCGGTCAACGCCCTCGCCCGCCGCGCTGACGGTGCCCATCCACTCATGGCCGATCCGGACCGGGTAGGCGGCCCGCCCCTCGCGCAGGTACTGCATGCCGCCGTCGAACAGCTCCATGTCCGTGCCGCAGATCCCGGCCCGGCCCACGTCCACGACGACCTCGCCCGGCCCCGCCGCCGGCCGCTCCACGTCCTGGACGCCCCCGGTGCCGGGAGCGGTGATCACGAAGGCCCTCATCGCTGCAAGTATCGCCGATCATGAAGGAACCATGACGCCGGCCCGGTCGCGGGGGCGCCTTGCGTAGGCTCCGGGCATGCTCAGCCAGCTCGCATCGCTCGCGCGGATCGACTTCCGCCCCCGTCCCGGCCAGCCCCGGGTGTTCCGGCTGGTCGTGGCGACCATGGCCGCCATCGCCGGGTCCCTGGCGGCGGACGCGCTGCTCGTCGTCATCGGCCAGGCCGCCTTCCCCTCGACCCGGGGGTACGCGCACTTCCAGTTCGCCGACTACGGCAAGCTGACCGTGCTCGGGGTCATCATCGCCTGCGCCGGGTGGCCCGTGGTGACCCGGGTCTCGTCCGATCCCCGCTGGCTGTTCGCCCGCCTGGCCGCCGTGGTCACGGTGGCGCTCTGGCTGCCCGATGCCTACATCCTCTACCAGGGCCAGCCCGCCCGGGCGGTCGCGGTGCTGTTCGTCATGCACCTGGCCATCGCGCTGGTCACCTACCACCTGCTCGTGCGCGTCGCCCCGGTCGGGCCGGCCCGCGATGACGCGCTGGCCCGCCCCGGCGCGATGGCCCCGGGCAACGCGCGGGGGCACGGCTAGGCGTGCCGCCAGGACACCGCGAGCAGCGCGCCGCCCAGCGGGGAGTCACCGACCTCCCAGCGGCCGCCGGTCGAGCGGACCACCGAGTCGCCGATGGCCAGGCCCAGGCCGGCCCCGGGCCCCTCGTGGGTGGCCCGGGAGAACCGGTCGAACAGCCGGGCCCGCAGGCCGGCCGGGATCCCGGGGCCGCTGTCCTCGACGGTCAGGGTGGCCCGGCTGCCGGCGACGGCGACGGTGACCCGGACCTGGCCGCCGGGCCCGGCGTGGCGGCAGGCATTGTCCAGCAGGACGCCCGTCAGCCGGTCGATCCACTCGGGCGGGGCGCTGATGAGGACGGCCTCGTCGGTGACGGTGGCGGTGATGGCCGGCCCGACCGACCGGAAGCGGTCGGCGCACAGCCGGGCGGCCGTGCTCAGGTCGGCCGGGCCCTCGTCCCGGCGCGGTGGCTGAGAGTCGGACCGCGCCAGCCACAGCATGTCCTCGACCAGGTGACGCAGCCGGTCGCCCTCGGCCCGGACCCGGACCAGGGTGTCGCGGTAGTCGGCGGCCGGCCGGGGGGTGGCCAGGGCCAGGTCCGTCTCGGCCAGGATCACGCTGAGCGGGGTCCGCAGCTCATGGGAGGCATCGGCGGTGAACTCCAGCTGGCGGCGCCGGGACTGCTCCACCGGCACCTGGGCCCGCCACCCGATCAGCAGCGCGCCGGCGAACATGGCCAGCAGCAGGACCGGGCCGGCGATGACCTCGCCCGCCAGCAGCAGCCGCTGGGTCCGCCGGTCCCCGGCCAGGCTCACGCCGGCCACCAGGACGCCCCCGCCGCCGGCAGCCGCCCGCAGGCGGAACGCGCCGAGCCTGCCCACGACGGCGGTGACCGGGCGCCCGTCGCGGGCGCGGGCCACGAGGCCCGGCGGCAGCGCCGGGGCGCCAGGGGTGCTCGCCGTCACCCGCTGGCCCGCGCCCGTCAGCCAGCTGATGACGGGCGTGGCGTCATCGGCGTCGTCGATGTCGCCGTCCCCGGCGATGTCAGGGGTGGTCACCTGGGCTGTGATGCCGGACGGGTACTGGCGCAGCTCGGCCAGGCGGGCGCTGACCCGGGCGTCGGCCTGCCCGGTCAGCCGGGCCGAGACCGCCAGGTCAAGCGCGGTGACGCAGGCGACGTAGATGACCGCGATGGCCGCCGTGGTCACGGCCGCCACCCGGACCGCGTGGCGCATCGTCGCGCCGCCGCTGGTCACGCCGCCACGATCCGGTAGCCGATTCCCCGGACAGTCTCGATCCGGACGCCCGCCCCGGCCAGCTTGGACCGCAGCCGGGCCAGGTGGACGTCGATCGTGTTCGACCCGAACGCGTCGGCCTCGTCGTCCCAGACGTGGACGGCGATCATGCGCCGGTCGGCCACGCCCGGCGAGCGCCGCAGCAATAGCTCCAGGATGCCGAGCTCGGTGCCGGTCAGGGCGGGCTGCCGGTCGCCGAACCGCACCTGGCGGGTCGCGAGGTCGAGCTCCAGCTCCCCGAGGGCCAGCGCTGGCGGCCGGGCGGCGGCCGGCCGCCGCTGCAGGGCCCGCAGCCGGGCCAGCAGCTCCCCGAAGTCGAACGGCTTGACGAGGTAGTCATCGGCCCCCGCGTCCAGGCCGGCGATCCGGTCGGCGGGCGTGTCCCGCGCGGTCAGCATCAGCACCGGCACCACCGAGCCCTCCCGGCGCATCCGTGCGACCAGGTCCAGGCCCGACAGCTTCGGCATCCGCCAGTCGACGATCGCGACCGCGTACTGGTAGAACGACAGGTACGAGGCCGCCGTCTCCCCGTCGGGCACCAGGTCAGGCACGTAGCCCTGCTCGCGCAGGCCTCGCACTAGCACCGCGCCCAGCCTCTCGTCGTCCTCGGCGACCAGGATCCGCACGATGGCCGAATCTAGCAAGCCCTCGTGAAGAAATCATGACGGGCGCGACCTGGCATCGTTGTCGTCGTGCTCCCCGGGCATATCGTGATAACCTTCCGCGCATAGCCGGGGACAGTTAGTATCGATCCGCGCTCGCAGGGGACGGGTGCAAAGGAGGAACGATGCCGGACAGCGGCGATGACGACCTGGCCTTCCAGCAGCTCCGGGAGCTCCTGGAGGGCGCCAGCGCGCAGGCGGCGGGCGGCGGCCCGTCCGGCGCTGACCGGTTCGGTACTGACCCGTTCAGCACTGCGCTGCCCGGCGTCGCCCGCGACCTCATGGACCGCCAGCTGGGCGTGCCGGCGTCCGCCCGGACTGCCCCGGCGGCGGACCTAATCATGATGCGGTCCCGGGCGCGGCGGCTGTCGGCCGCGGTCGGCGACGCGCTCAGCGCGGCCCTGGTCATCCGCAAGATGGACCTGGAGCTCGACCCCGAGCGGGGACTGGCCCGCGCGAGCGCCATCGGCAGCGGCGTCAGGCGGGCCCTGGGCCTGCTGCGCGACCTCGGCCCCGACTTCGACCTCCAGCTCGACTTCGGCCATGACCTGCGCTTGGCCGGCGAGCTGACGACGGCCCTGGCCCGCAGCGACTCCTTCCGCCCGGGCCACGCCCGCGCCTTGCTGGCCGGGCTCCTGGCCGGGCTCAGCCGCGCGCGGCATCGCATCAGCGACCTGGCCCTCGCCCTCGACTCGCTGCCGGTGGACGCCTCCGGCCAGGACCTGTCCGCCATCGAGATCGGGGAGCTCACCCCGCTCAACGGCGTGACCTGGGACGCGGAGACCACGTGGCCGCCCGGCCTCGCCCGCCGGGTCCGGCCGTACTCGCGCCCGGCCCGCCCCGGGGCCTACCAGGTCCGCATCCCCTACGGCACGCGCGACTAGGGCCCGGTCGCCCGCCGGCGTCAGTCGGGCCAGGTCAGCGAGTTCTTGAGGCCGACCTCGATGTCGGCCGCGGCGGCGCGGACGGCGGGAACCAGGCCGCGCATCTCCTCGGCTGACTTGCGGCCGACGTGGGTGGACAGGTTGATGGCGGCCCGCACCCGGCCGACCCGGTCGCGGACGGGGACCGCGATCGCCACCAGGCCCTCCTCCAGCTCCTGGTTCACCAGCGCGTAGCCGTCGTCGCGGACGCGGGCCAGCTCGGCCCGCAGCGCCGCCACGTCGGTGATGGTCCGCGGCATCACCGGGGTGAGCTGGCAGGTGGCGAGGAAGGCGTCGAGGTCGCCGGCCGGGAGGTTGGCCAGCAGCACCCGCCCCATCGCGGTCGCGTGGGCCGGGCGGCGGGCGCCGATGTTGACCGAGATCGTCATCAGGGCCGGGCCGGGCACCCGCACGACGTACACCACGTCGCCGCTGTCGAGGACCGAGCCCTCGCTGGCCTCCCCGGTCTCGGCGACGAGCTGCTCCAGCCGCGGCAGGGCGATGTCGGGGAAGGACAGGGCCGACAGGTAGGCGTAGCCGAGCTCCAGCACCCGCGGGGTGAGCTCGTACCGGTTGTTCTTGCCGTACAGGTAGCCGAGCTCGCCCAGCGTCAGCAGGAAGCGGCGCACCGCGGCCCGGGTCAGGCCGACCTCGCGGGCGATCTCCGATACCGTCAGCGACGGCCGCTCGGAGCTGAAGACGCGGATGATCGCGAGGCCTCGCTCCAGCGACTGGACGAAGTCGCGGGAGCGGCCCTTCTCGCCTGGTTCCTCGTCGTCCAGGCCGCCGTCTTCATCGACCGTACTGCCTGATGCGTCAAGCACAGCTTGCCCTCCGGGGGATTCGTCGCGCGGCTACCTGATGTAGGAAGCGCCGTTAATGTCCAGGGTTGCCCCCGTGAGACTAGGGCAGTCATCGGTGGCCAGGAAGGCGATCAGGGTCGCTACTTCCCCCGGCTCGACGTGGCGGCCCATCGCCGCACCTGAACGCCGGCGGCGGCGCGGGCGCGGGTTCATCGCCACCCGGGACGAGGAGCGCCACGGCCGCCAGTACCCCGCGCTGCAGGTCACCCTGCCGATGGAGCCCGGCGGCTGTACTCCTGGGGCCTGGCGATGGGGGCGGACGGCATAAGGAGGCGGCCGACCTGTCGGTCCTGGCCAACAACTACATGGAGACCCGGCTGCTGGCCATCCCCGGGGTGACCAGGCCCTACCCGCACCTGACGAGGCACCGGCTGGAGATGACCCGCTACAGCCTCGGCGAGTACACCGAGGAGACCGGCATCACCGCGGCCGACGTGCAGAACGGATGGCCGACGGGCCCGGCCTACGAGCGGATGGGGGCCGAGCGCGGCCAGCACGACCCGTGGACGCCCGGCCTGGTCGCCGCCGTCGCGGCCGACCTGGAGGCCCGCCTGCCGCTGGCGGACTGGGAGCAGCACGTCGCCGCCCGTGACGCCGGCCTGCTCCGCCAAGCCGCGCGGGGCGGGCAACCTGGATGAGCGCAGGCCGGGCAAGCCCCCAGCGGCCGCACTGGTAACTCGGATCACGCAATTCCCACCAGAAGCATAATGCCGATGGCCATCCTGGTGCGACGTTAAATCCATCATATTCATCTGCGTTGCTGGTATAATAATGACAAGGGCCAACGGGCGGGAGGCCAGATGGGCGTTATCCTGCATTTGTTTGTTAATGTTCTGATCGTCGTGGGGACGATCGTGCCGTTCCTGGCGGCAGCGATGCTTATCGTCTATCGGACGACCGGGCTTCAAGAGCGCCTGATCCGGGGGCTCGCCCTGTTCACCGCTACGCTGGTGGTCCTGGGTTCGCAGGCGGCCGGCCTGACGGTCGGCAAGGGCATCGTGGACATGATGGAAGTCAAGGGTTTCGGCGGCCTGGTGATCAAGCTGGCCTGGATCCTGCTCGCAGGCTCGGCAGGCGCGATGCTCGCCCGGTACCTGACCAATCACCTGTACAGCAGCACCAGCTTGCAGCTGAGGGTTATGGTCTTCGTCGGGATGGTGGTGCACCTGGAGCTGCTGGAGATCTACGTCAGCAGCTTCAGCCGCAACGGCTTCGCGGTCGGCGCCGGGGCTATCCCGGATATCGCCTTCATCAGCGGACTCTTGCTGTACATCGTGCTCAGGTATGACCCGGAGGCGATGCGGAAGATTCGCGGTGGCCTGCCTCATCGCGATCTGCCTGCCAGGCCGACGAGCGCGCAGAACTCCCACCTGCAGGTGCCACTGATCCCCGAAGAGGAGTACATCGACCTATTCGGCGAGGAATCCTGATTATGAACGAGGGCGACTGGCCGTGACCCTAATCAGGAAGCGAGTTAGCTGCCCGTACTGCGACGCGGTGGTTTTCCTGGGTGATTGCCCGATCGTGGCCACCAACCGCGAAGACGACGCCGGCCAGTTCGGCGCGCAGTTTGGCGCCGACCTCCCGGCGGGAGGCGATGGCGGGACCGCCGGGACCCCGGGCGACTGGGAACGCTATCCGGTCCTGTGGCGCCCGGCCCCGCCGAAGCCTGCCGCCGTGGTGCCCCCGCCGCCGAAGAACTTCCTCGTGCGCCTCATGGAGACGCTCGCCAGCATCCCGGAAGAAGAGGAGCCTGATGAGTACGAGGTCGTCCGCCCCGTCTCATCCTTCGGCTTCCCGTGGAAGGAATTGCCGACCCGGGCGTGCGTGCGCTGCGGCACGCCCCTTCCGGACGAGATAGGCGACCGGCAGATCCTGAAGATCGGGATTGTCGGCACCACGGGCGCAGGGAAGAGCCATTTTCTGGCGGCGCTGATCAAGGAAGCCGCGCATCAGCAAGGCCTTCGTAAGTGGGGGATCGCGGAGTTCGAGCTGGTCGAGACGTCCAGCGAGATGTACCGGGAGCGGTACGAGTCCTTCTGGCACGACCGGCGGGTGCTCGAGCCAAACCTGCCGGCCGACGCCCCGGAGGTAGTGTTCCGGCCGCTCATAGTCCGGGCCACGTACCTGCGGGGCACCAAGGTCCTCCTTTACTTCTACGACATAGACGGGGAATCGCTCGCCAACCGGGGAAGGCGGGCGCGCTACGCGAGCTACCTGCGCCGCCCGCATGGGCTCATCTTCCTGATCGACCCTATGATGATCGATGCGATAAGGACGCACCTGGCGCCCGGCGAATCGGGCTACCACCGCTATATCCGGCAGGGTGACCTTGTCAACGCCTGCGTCGCCGACCTAGAGGCTGATCGAGCGCGAAGGACGCCGATCGCGATTGCCCTCTCGAAGTCGGACCTCGTAGCCACGGCCGCAGGTCGCCAGCACTCGTTCACGTTCAGCCGGCCGGCCACGGCCAGCGACCCGATCGACTCAGTCGCGGCCGAGATGGCGCACATCCACCGCGAAGTCCGGGAAGTGCTCGGTGCGGCGGGGGAGCGTGACCTGCTGGCCGTGGCCGACCGACTTGGGCCGGGCGCGCCATTGACCTTCCACGCCGTGGCGCCGATCGGGTACGCACCGCAGCATGAGGACGGGGTTCGCGTCGCCCCGGAGATCAAGCCGCTGCGCTGCCTGGATCCGCTCATCGCGCTGATCTCGCCATGGGTCCGGGACCAGATCCGGTCCGGCCTGTGACCAGCGTGGTCGAGCAGCTCTGGTATACGCGCCCGCCAGCTAGCGCGGGCAGGCCCCCGGGATTCCAGATTGTCGCGGCATCACCAGGGCTAGCTGACCCGCGGGCCAAGCTGACCGCGATGGCGATGCGGCTCTGCCGCTACGACATGCCGCCCCGGTACGCGCCGTCGTCTGCGCCAGTCTCCTACGGCTGGGTCGATGCCGCGGGAATCCGGTTTTGCTTCCGGCGCGCGTCGGCCGGGACCGATGAGCTCGGCCGGCCCGGAAACCTGACCGCGCATGTGCTCGCTGGGCCGCCCGCCCTGCTGCGCGCGGCGGACGTGGCGGCCCGCTTCGGCTCCCCTTGGTGGTGGGACGGCCAGGCACCCGACGGCCGAGGCCTACCCGCGCTGAACAGCATCGACGAGGTGCCGGAGGAGACGCTCAAGGAGCCGCCGCACCTCGGCGAGTGGCTCGCGGCCTTCATCGACGCGCTGCTGGCCCGGCGGCCGCGCACGTTGCTGACACTGCGCGCTAGCCCGGCCGATACCGTCGCCCTGCTCGGGGCGGCCGAGCGGGCCGTCCCGAGGCTGATGGACGCGCACGGCTTCTCCACCTACGAGAGTCCGCGCTCTGCCTCCTGGTTCGACATCGTGGGCGTGGTCGAGCCGGTACCCGGGTCGGTGCCTGTGGCGGACACGCCGGCCGCGCGGGCGCCGGCCGAGATAAAGACGGCCCGGACGATCCTGCTGTCGGCCGATCATGCCCGGGTTAGGCGGACCGCCGCCCGGGCAGCCGGCATCGGCACGACGGAGCCCGCTGTGGCATCGCTGCCCGGCCTCGTCGCGGCCTACTCCAAGCTCGCCGCCGGGGGGGCGCCGTCCGCCGACTTCCTGGCCAAGTCGCTCGCCAGCCCGGCGATTGCCGGGCTGACGCTGGATGAGTTCCCGGAAGCCCTCGGGTATGTCGCCCGGGAGGTGATTCGCGAGCGCGGGAGCGTGTTTACTACCCTTTCGGGACTCCGCCGGGAGGGGGTCGCCCCTGGCTCGTTCGCCGCGATCGGCGACGCGGCCGGGCGGGAACTGGCAGCCACCAGGACCCCCGTCCGTCATTGGGAAGCCGCCCTCGGGCGGCTGACGGCTCTTGACCCCAGCGCCGGGGCCGCCTGCCGTCGGCAACTCATCGCCCAGGCTGGTGCCGCGCCGCGCCTCTTGGCCGGGGCCGGCATCTCGCTGCGGCTCGCCCTGCTCCGTCAGGCCGCGGCCGACGGGCTGCCGGAGACCCACGCGGTCGTCAGCCAGATACTCAACAACCTGGGCGGCAACTGGCATTCGGTCGCCGACGACCGTGACCTTCCGGCCTGGTGGCGGGCCACGGCAGTGGCCAGGAGCCTTTCGTGGACCATCCCGCTAGCCCCCCATGAGCTGGCCGAACGGCTGCATGACGAGCCGGAGATCGTCGGCCCGCTCGCCGAGCTGCTCGGGGACACCCGGCCTCTGCGCTCCGCCGTCCGAGAGATGGCGGCGCAGCAGCAGTCCTCGTTCGTCTTGACCCTGGCCCGGTCCCTGGCTCGCGAAGCCCAGGACGACATACTGGCCTGGTTCGCCCGCGAGTTGCCGACGCCAGACAGTCGGCTTGCCTTCATCATCGGCGCCTGGCGGCTGGGACTGCCGCTCAGCCCCCAGGCGGACTGGCGCGATCTGGTCCGGGGCGCCATCGCCGGGCAGTTGGACCAGCATCTGGAATCGGGGATGATTCCGTGGCCAACGCCAGAGCAGGAGGGCCTCCTGCAATCTTGTGCCGACCAGTTGTCCCGCGCATGGCTGTCGGTGCTCGCCCTGGCGGACAAGCAGGCCCCGCACGTGAGTTCGCTGAAAAGTGCGGTCGCGCAGGCGCGGCACCTCCCGAGGCCGCACGATGCCATCGCCCTTCGTTGCGCGGTGACCTTCTTCGCGGTCGGGCGGCCGGCCAGTGAGCAGTTCGCCCGGGCGGTGTCGGCGCTGGACGGGTGGCCCGATGACGGGATCTCGGTGCTAGTGTCCTCGTGCCTGGTTGTGCTCCGCTCCGAGGGGGACTACGGGCCCGCGACTGAGCTTGGATGCTGCCTTATCGACCTGATCGCGGCGGGTGAGGTGCAACCAGGATCGTCTCGTGGCGGGCTGCTCGCCGGCGCGATCCGCCTGCTCGCGCGCAGCGTCCCGGGCAGCGGACGGGACCGCCTTGAGTTCCACGCAGTCAAGCGCGGTGGGGTCGCGCTCGGCTGGTGGAAGCGCGAGACCGGCATGCGCGCCCGGATGGGCGAGGGCGTAGGCCATGCCGCGAGTAGCGTGAGCCGCCTGCTGGGCGGCAACTCCGCTGGCAGCTAGGTGCAGGCGCCGTTGCCCGGCGGCGGATCGTTTTGCTCGCACGGCCGGCCCCCGCGGCTGTGGTCGCCGATCCTAGGGTCAGGCGCGGCGGTCATCGTGACGAGCCTGGCGCTGCCGGCCCTCTTCGCGTGCACGTCGGTCCTCGTGTGGGGTCCTCGCCGGGATGACGGGTCCACTAGGGTTGACGCGGCCGTCTCGTTCACCGCTGAGCGGATGACCGGGCGCGTCCTGCGCGTCCTGGCGTCGGCCGGCCTGTCGCCGCCGGCGTGGACCGCGTGCTGACCGGGGGCTGGGGCGGCCCGTTTGAGACGTCCCACCTCAATACCCGCGGCGGCATCCGTCGGCACGCCGAGGCGATGGGCCCGGGCGAGCTCGCTCACTGCCTGCTGCTGCGCAGTAGCAGCGCGACCGAGGCGACGACGACGGCGCCCCCGAGGAGGGCGGAGATCGTGAGCCGCTCCCCGAGCAGCAGCGCGCCGAGCGCGACGGCGACGACCGGGTTGACGTACGCGTAGGTGGACACCACCGACGTGGGCAGGCGCCGCAGCGCGATCACGTAGCAGGTCATCGCGAGCAGCGATCCCGGGCCGATGAGGTAGGCCACCGCCAGCAGCGACGCGGTGCTCGCGTGCGCGGGCCACGCCTCACCGGTGCCGGCGGCGAGCCCGACGAGCACGATCCCGCCCGCCAGCATCTCCATCGCGCTGCCGAGCAGGGGGCTGGCGGGCGCGGGCAGCCGGCCCGCCAGCACCGAGCCGATGCCCCAGCTCATGCTGGCGCCGAGGATGACCAGGATGGGGAGGACCCCGCCGTGCCCGTGCGGCCGGGCGACGATGGCGATCCCGGCGATCCCGATGGCGAGGGCGGCCCAGCCGCCCGGCCGCAGCCGCCGGCGGTTGATGACGAGCTCGGCCAGCGCCATCCACAGGGGGACGCTGGCGACCAGCAGCGCGGCCAGCCCCGAGGGCAGGGTCCGCTCGGCGTAGGAGACCCCGCCGTTGCCGAACGCCAGCAGCATCGTGCCCACCACCGCCATCCCCGCCCACTGCCGGAGCGACCCCCGCGCCCCGGCCCGGGACTCAGCCCGGGGCTGCGTCCCGGCCGGGGGCCGGCGGCGGGCGCCCGCCCGCGCCACCGGGTAGAGCAGCAGGCCCGCGATCAGGTAGCGGACGGCCGCCATCGGGAACGGCGGGATCGTCTGGTCGGCGATGCGGATCGCGAGGTAGGTCGACCCCCACACGACCCAGACCACCAGGAGCGCGGCCCAGGCCGCCAGCCCGGGGGGCCGCCGGGTTGGCGGCGGGTCAGTGAGCAGGTCGGGCGCGGGTGCGGTCACCCTCCCAGGGTCGGCCCGGAGCGGCTACCTCAACAGGGCCGAGAATGCCAATGACCCGCGCTTTCCTGCCGATCGGCCGGGCGACAGCGCCACCCGGCGGGGGACGGGACTACTTGGCGCCGGACGCGGCCAGGCAGGCGTCGGTGGAGGACTGGTCGGCGGTGTACTGCCGGATCTCGGTGATCTTCCCGTCGGCGAAGGTGATGGCGTTCATCCCGTGCGTGTCGAAAGTCGCCGGGTTCTCGCGCGTGCGCTGGGCCTGGATGTGCAGTTCGACGAGGACCTGGTCTCCGGCAGCGGCGATGGACGTGATCTCGAACGTGACCTTCTCGGTACGGCTGCGCGCGCTTTTACGTTCTCGGGCCGGTTGAGGTCCGTGCCGCCAGTGAAGGCGAGCGCGCTCCGCTGGCGGCGGACGCCCGGCCGCCGCGACAGGCCAGACGTCATTCCCGGGGCCTGGTGTCCTCCCGCGCGGCCAGGGCGCGGGTTCACATTGTGCCGGCCCTGCTGCTCAGCCCCTCGGCTTCCGCGCTGTGGCTGCCCTGGCCGCCGATGTCGGTCCCGGCACCGGCCGCAGCCCGTTCACGGGCCGTCCACCCATTCGATGATGTCATAGCCCGCGTGCGTCCAGCCGGTGTCGGCCGCCGCACTGGACAGGTGCGCGCGCTCGGCGCAGGTGCGCAGGAACGACACGGCGCCGGCCCATGCCTGGTCACCTCGGGAAACCGCGCGGGGGATCCCAGCGGAGTCAATCGCGAACGGGGCCATGCCGCACCGGGCAATGCCCTCGCTTCCCATCTCCACGATCGCGATCGCGCTGTTCCGCGCCATGGACGCGAAGGGGAAGGCGGGGGTCTCCGGGCGGGGATAGATCCCGAACTCCCCGAGCTGCTCCGCGCGTTCGCGCGCGGTCATGGCGTCCACGTCGATTCCCCGTGACCGCAGTTCGTCGCCGTAGCGGGGCATGTCGAACGCGAGGTGCCCCAGGCCGTAGAACACTGGCGTGCCATCCACGAACTCAACGCCCCGGAGCATGTGCTGGTGATGGCCGAGGACAAGGTCGACCCCCGCCCCCGCGAGGAGCTCGGCGCACAGGCGCTCGTGCTCCGTCAGCACCCATGGGCGGGTATGGTCGCCCCAGTGAGCGCTCACGACGACGATGTCGGCCCGTTCCCGGGCCGACGCGATCGCGTGCTCGAGGTGCTCCCAGTCCCGCTCGTCGAGGATCGAGAGAATCCGCGGGGGGACGCCCGGCGTGTAGATGCCCGGCGATGACGGCGCCCAGCAGTCCTCAGCCCGCAGCGGGGCGATGCCCGGGAAGCCCTCCCGGGCCTGCGTGCCCATGGCGAAGACGGCGGTGACCGCCAAGATGGCCACCCGCAGGCCCTCGCGCTCAGCGACGTGCGGGGCCAGGGCGGCCGTCAGCCCCTGACCCGCGCCAACCGCCGCGACATTGGCCTTCGCCAGCGTCTCGACCGTGTCGCTGAGCCCGCCGTAGCCTGCGTCCATGGCGTGGTTGTTGGCCAGCGACAGCACGCTGAACGCGCTCAGGGGAGCGGCGTTCGCGGTGCCGGCGATGGCGGCGATGGACGCGCCGGGCATCGCGACGTGGGTGTCGGTCAGGACTCCCTCGAAGTTCCCGAAGGCGATATCAGCCGCGCCGAGCAGCGGGCCCGCCGACGAGAAGACCTCGCCCGGGTACGGCCGGTTAATGAGGACGTCGCCTGCCGCGGCCAGCGTGACGGGCCTCATCGCGGTGGCCCTCCTCGTCGATAAGGCGGGCATCGGGTACTGCGCGCGGACATCGTTGATGAGCGTGTCGCGCGACACGGGGCCGTTGAAGCGCAGGCGATCATAATCGGTGAACTCCATGGTGATGCCGTCAAGCTCATCGACCAGCGCATGCAGCGCGCCGAGCCATTCGGGTGACTGGGGCCGGGACGTGGCGAGCGCGTTCTTGATGCCATCGGAAAGGTCGTCCTTGCGCACGATCGCAGCCGGGGTGACCTCGCCGAGGCAAACGTACTGCCCGCTCAGGTAGAAGTTCCACTCCTCGTCGCCGCGCTGGGGATCGGTCCAGTGCTGCTTGAACCAGGCAGGAAGCAATTCTACGCCGCCCGCCTTGTCCGCGAGCTGGAAGTAATCCGCCGGAACCATCTCCGTTTTGTCGGAGCGTACATAGCTCGGGAGCGGAAGCTCGCCGGCGAGCATGTGCGCTCGCGCTTCATCCGGGGCCTCGAGCCGACGGGAGCAGAGAGCGTCCAGCGTGACGAAATAACGTGTCGCATAAGCGTCGTCGGCGGCCGTCATCCGATGATCGCCGTTCACGGCGATAAAGGCCCGGAGAACATCAGCGGTTAGGTTCGGCGCGGCCTTTGTCATGTCGGGATTTTAGCACTCTCAGCACAACGGATCAAGAAGTCGCGCCAGCTCCTCGAAGCCGCGATCCCACGTAACTGGGTCGGAGATGTCGATTCCAGTGGCGGCGAGCTGGGCGGCGGGCGCCATCGAGCTGCCCCCCGCGAGAAGGGCGAGGACTCGTTCCCGAACCTGGCCCGGATCACGGCGATAGTCCGCGTAGAGGTTTATCCCGATCAGCCGGGCGAATGCGTATATGTAACTGTAGTACCGTTCGTGAATCAGGTGGGGGACGAGTGCCCAGTGCAGTCCCCACCGCGACGGGCAGGCCATCGCCGGTCCGTAGAAGGCAGCCCCGCAGTCAGCCCACAACTGCTGCGCCCGCTGGCCGGTGAGAACGGTTCCGGCCGCCCGCTCGGCCTGCGCCCGGGCTTCCAGGGACGTCAGGAACGTGCTGCTGTAGACGGCCTCGATCACGATGTCGGCTCGCTTCGCGGCGAGCAGCCTGCGGCCGTCAGGATCGCGCTCGTGATCAATCAGCCAGTCCAGCACGAGGAGCTCGGCGAACGCGGGCGCCACCTCGCTGAGCGCGAGCGGGGGGTCGAAGGAAAGCCCGTCCTGCTGGCGTCCGGCGAGCGTGAAATGCAGGGCGTGCCCGAGCTCGTGGGCGAGCGCCACGACATCCTCGGTGGAGCCGAGGTAGCTCAGCATTATCCTCGGCGGCTGCCCCGGGCCGAGGCTCCAGCAGAACCCGCCCGGCTGCTTGCCCGCGCGGGGCTCGGCGTCAACGCGGCCGTGCCGCGCCATTTCCCGGACCATCTGCCCCGCTTCCGGCGCGAAGCCGGCGAATGCCTCGGCTATGAGGCCGGTCGCCGTGGCGTAGGGCACGCGCGGGCGCGATCCGATCGGGGCGCGCATGTCGGCGAACCGGGGCCGCTCGTTACCGAGCAGGGCCGCCTTCGCCGCGAACCAGCGCTGCGCGAGGTGGTAATGCCCCTCGACGGCGGCGAGCATCTCGTCCACGACCTTGCGCGGCAGCTCATTGGTGAGGTCGCGCTCGGCCCGGTCATAGGGAAGCCCGCGGAGCTCGTTCACGGCCAGCCGGTCGGCGATGAGCGTGTCCAGGCAGTGCGCCAGCATCTCCTGCACCGGCTCGATCGCGTCGTAGATGGCGTCGAGGGAGCGATCCCGCAACGCTGGCTCATCGGTCTCAAGTAGCCCCCTGGCCTCTTCCATGGACATGGGCGCGCCGTCGACGACGGGCCGGAGCGCGGCCATGACCCGGTGGTAGAGGTCAACCCAGGCGGTCTCGGCGGCCGGGTCGCGCGCCGCGAGGGCGGTCTCGGCGTCCGCGGCCAGCTGGTAAGGGGCGAGGGTCCGCACGCTGGCCAGGTAGTGCCGGTACGGGCCGAGGGCAGGTTCCGCGAGCAGCGCGGCGGCCGCGTCGTCGGCCAGGGCGATCCACTCCCGCTCGATGAACTGCAAGATCTCGTCCATCGCGTCGCTCGCGGCGTCCGCCGCCAGTTGCGCGTCGAGCAACGTCGCGCTGGCGGGGTCACCCGCCAGGCTCGCGGCCTGCTCGCCGTCCAGCCCGGCGGCGGCCGCCCGGAGCGCCGCTGAGTCGGACAGCAGCCGGGCTATCTCCGGCGCCGGGCGGGAGAAGATTCCCTCGCCGAGACGGCCCGCGACCGACTCGCACATCTTCACGGTGTCCGCGCACCGGGCCAGGAAGTCGTAGCCCGGCGGAGGCGCCGGCTCGAAGCTCGGCCACAGGCTCAGCCACTCGCCCCCGGGCATCAGGCCCTCTCCGCGGCCGTGATCCCGGCGAGGACACCGTCCCAGAGCCTGAGCCGGGCCGCGAACGCCACCTCGGTGGCCGCCCTGCACTCAGCCCACTTGCCGTCGTCGTCTCCGCACAGGTCGGCGAGCATCTGCATGGCCATCGGCGTGTGCTCCTCGCTGTCCACCTGGATGTGCCGCCGGAGGTAATCAAGGAAGGTTGACAGCTGGTGCCCGGTCTGCTGGTTCAGGGTGGCGACCTGGTCGAACATGTCCGGGATGAGGTCTTCGCGCCCGAAGGCGAAGGCGGCGGCCTGGCTATGAACGGGGCTGTCGGTGATGAACTGCCACGTGGCGGAGACGAATTCGCGTGCGGGGGCGGGCGCACCGGCCTTCTCCAGCGAGGACGTGACCGTCTCGCCGTCGCGCAGCAGGCCGATAAAGGACTCGACCGGGATCGTGTTCGCCCCGGCCTGCCGCATGCCGTCCAGGTAGAGCTCGAAGTGGCTGGTGAACCCGCGGCCGAGCTCGTCGCTTTCCTCCACGAGGACGATGTCGTTGATCAGGCGCCTGCTGGCCGTGGGCCCTTCCGGCACCCAGGGCACCCGGACGCACGTCAGCTGGCCCTGGAGCGACTTCAGGAGTGACATGAAGTCCCAGACCGCGAAGACATGGTGCTCCATGAACGTGACGACCGCGGGCAGTCGGTCCAGGGCCTGGTACAGCGGGTGGCTGATCACCCGCCGGCGGGCCGGCTCGACGTCGGCCTTCAGCTGCTCGACCCCTCGGCTGGCCTTGTCCCACTCGTATCGCGGCATCGGCGCACTTCCCTTTGCATGGACGAAAATCGTGCGGTACCTGGCTCCTCGTCACGCGCCGGGCGGCGCGCTCGCGGCCGGGGGCGTGCGCAGCGGGCTGAGCAGCGCCCCCGCGCCCGCCGCGACCTGGACGCCGGCCGCCACGGCGATGACTGGCCAGAAGGCGCCGGCCCCGGAGAGGATGGCCCCGCCGATGACCGGCGCGATGGGCAGCATGCTGAACCCGATCATGCGCGTGACCACCACGACGCGGCCGAGCATGTGACCCGGCGTGAGCTGGTGCCGCAGCGTGTAGAAGGTCACCGTGAACACCGCCGTGGATGCGCCGACCACCACCCAGGCGGCCGCGATGAGGGCCACGGGCTGCAAGAAGGCCAGCAGCGCCGTCGCGGATCCGCCCACCAGGGCGCAGGCGATGACCAGCCGGCCCGAGTACACCCGGGCGATGAGCCGGGGTGCCAGCAAGGCGCCGGCGAAGGCGCCCAGCCCGAGGGCGGCGAATACCAGGCCGACGTCGGCGACGGGCAGGTGCCGGAAGCGGACGAGGTAGGCGAGCATGTTCCCCTCGACCATGGCCAGCCCCAGGGAGCTTCCGGCCGACACGACCGAGCCCCAGAGCATGGCCGGGGTGACGCGCACGAACCGCGCGGCCTCCCGCAGTTCCGCCACCATGCCGGAATGCTGCCCGGGACGGTCGGGCGGGTGCCGGTAGCGCAGTGCCGTGATGGTGACCGCTGATAGCCCGAAGGAGATGGCGTCCAGGGTCAGCGCCCAGTTCACGCCGAGGGCCACCACGGCCCCCACGCCGATCAGGGGCCCGGCCATGTCGAGGAGGCTCTGGCCTCCTTGCAGGCGCGAGTTGGCCCAGCCCAGCTTCTCGCCGGGCACGATGCCCGGCATCATCCCCAGGAAGGTGGCCTGGTAAAGGGGGGTTATCATGGAAAGGGAAAAGGCCACCAGGTAAATAAGCCAGAGATGGTACTGGTGTGCCCAGACCAGGCCCGTCATGAGCCCCGCGACGACGGTGGCCAGCGTGTTGGCGACGATGAGCACGCGGCGACGGTCATAGCGGTCGGCGATTACCCCCCCGATCGGCGCGAATAGCAGGTAGGGGGCGTACTCAAGGCTATAGATGACCGCGGCCTGCAAGGCCGATCCCGTCAGCCTTAGCACGAGCAGCGGAAGCGCGAGCTTGTACAGCCAGTCCCCGGCGGCGGAGACGATGTATCCCGTCAGCAGCAGGCGGTAATCGCGCAGGAACGTGCTATTGCTCCTGCCGGCGGCAATGGCCTGGCCCGTGGAGGTCATGAACTAGGGGTCACCTCGCCGCACACCGCGCAGTCAGCCCGTCGTTCCCAGCGTTCGGACACCGTCGGCGCCAGGTCAGCGAAGTTCATCTCGATAAGCTGGCCCGCCGCCATCGGCGGGGCTATCCCGGTCACGAAGCGGACGAACTCTGTCACGATCATGGCGGTCAAGGTGGTGACCATGGGGCCGAACGCGGCCATGTCCGGCCCGATCCCGGGTTCCGCCGCGTGCCGTTCCTCCAGCTGCCGCCGCAGCGCCTGCTCGCCCTCGCCGTCGGCGGCCGAGCGGCGCCAGCACTCAACGCATCCGGTCACGCCCGGGATGATCAGGTACAAGATGGACCGCTGCATCTGGACGCCGCCCCCGGTGTAAGGGACCCGTGCCCGGACGCACGCCTCGTTGACCCACAGGTTCACGTGAACCTTCGGCCGGTCCACGCAGCAGATGACGAAGTCGCGGTCCGCTACCACCGTCTCGACGTCCCGCACCGAGCCCAGCCGCAGCTCCTGGCCGTCGATGTCCGCCGCCGGATAGTACGCCTGGAGGCGCTTCAGCGCCGCCGGGAGCTTGCGCTGGCCGATGTCCGCCTCGGTGTAAAGGACCTGCCGGTTCAGGTTCGACAGCTCGATCTTGTCGAAATCGACGATGCGCAGGTCCCGTACTCCCAGCCCGAGCAAGTCCAGCGAGATATGGGACCCCACCCCGCCCATGCCCAGGAGCGCGACCTTGCAGTCCCGCAGCCGCTCCTGCATGGAGTACTTGCTCGTGGCCAGGTTGGCGTACGTCTCGAAGAAGCCGAGATTGCGCTTCCAGCGCTCCCGCTCGTAGTCACTGAGCGTGCTGCCGGCCGTGGCGTCGGCATCGGCCAGCAGGCCGGCCTCATCGAGTTGCGCGAGCCCCGCCGCCACGTCAAAGGCTGAGCCGGGGCGCCGCCGCCGGAACTCCAGCTCGACTTCGGCCGGGGGCCGTGTTCCGTCCAGCAGCGCGAGCAGCTCGGCCACGTCGCCGTCGTCATCTTCGATTTCAAGCATCGTGCCGGTTTGCTGCAGCAAAATGGTGTCGCCCACCCGGTAGGCCGGGTTAGTGGGCTTCAGTTGCGGTCGCACGGGCGTGACTCCCTCGGCGCGCCTGAAGGATTTACAACTACTACGGGATTAGCGCTTGTCACCAATAAAGGACGCACGTGGCCTGCTCCGCGGAGGTATTCCCGCGGAGCAGGCCAACCGCGGTGCCTAGTTCGGCACGGACAGGCCGGCAACACTCGCCTTGCGCTTCTTGATACGCATGCTGACCCCTCCTCCCTGTTTGATTTTGTTGGTGCGTTTAAATGGAGTCTAGGCAGGCTGAAACATGGATGTCAAGGCCCTTAATAGATCCTGTAAATTACTGCGCGGGCCATCGGATGAACTTTCAAGATCCACTCGCACGCCCTGAACAGGCGTAAATATGTCTATTTACCAGGCGAAACGCCGGATGGGACGGCGGAAATGATCACGCGTGGGTGCCCAGTCTCGCGGAAGGGTGTAAATGCGACTTGTGTGGCATCTGTTATGCGAATGCGCGCCCTTGCCGTAGTTCGCGAGCTCGCGGCGGCGCGCACGAGAAGAGCCCGGTCTCGCGGCGGCGGGCCGGGAGACCGGGCTCTCATGGCCCAGGCGGGGTCGGAGTGCTAGGTGCAGGTGACGCTGGCCGGCAGGGCGTCGCTGGCGGACCAGGTGCCCTGGAAGCCGATGCTGGCCTGGGTCGCCCCGGCCGCCAGGGAGCCGTCGTAGCTGGCGTTGACCAGGGTCACCGACTTGCCGGACTGCGTCGCGGTCGCCCCCCAGGCGCTGGTGACCTGCTGGTCACCGGGCCAGGTGAAGGTGATGGTCCAGCCGGTCAGCGGCGCGCTGCCGGCGGTGACGCTCACGTTGTCGGTGAACCCGCCGGCCCATGAGCTTTGCGTGGTGACGGTGGCCGTGCAGGCGCCATTGCCGGGCGGGGGGCTGGTCGGGGGCGGCGTGGTCGGGGGCGGCGTCGTGGGGGGCGGGCTGGTCGGCGGGGGGCCGGACGAGAACGGCGACTCGATGCTGGCCAGGGCCGACTGCTTGGCCGCCAGGGCGGGGGTGGCGTCGTAGTTGTTGTCCAGCAGCCCGTAGGAGTCCTCGCCGTTCAGCGCCCAGTAGGTCCAGCCCAGGTTGCCGGCCTTGATGTAGGACACCAGGCTGGAGAACCACTGCCCCTGCGATCCGGGCGCGCTGCTGGACACGTCGGCGGCCGAGTTCCCGGTGCCGAACTCGCCGACCCACAGGGGCGCGATGCCGCCCTGGGGGATGTAGCCCCAGAACTTGTTCCAGACCGCGTCCAGGCTCGCCGTCGTGGTCGAGGAGTTGAACCACGTCTGCTGGAACTCCTGCGGGCCGTAGTCGTGGGCGGAGTACACGACGTGGCCGGGCGAGCTCAGCACCACCGGGTACTGGGCGACGCCCTGCAGGTCGCCGCCCCACCAGGTGGAGTCGTAGCCGCCGGGGGCGGCGCTGTCGGGGAACTCGCCGATCCCCTCGCAGAAGATCAGCGCGCCCGGGTCGACCCTGAGGATCGCGTTCCCGGCGGCCTCGTAGGCCAGCCGGACGTCGGTCGCCGGGTCGCCGGTGCCCCACGTCGCCCCCTGGCTGTAGGTGTCGCCGGCCGGGGTGTGCGGCTCGTTGCGCAGGTCGAAGCCGATGACGGTCGGGTTGCCGGCGAACATCGTCGCCAGCGTCACCCAGTCGTTGACCCAGTCCTGGTTCGTGTACGTGGCGGTGTACCACAGGCCGTTGGCCTCGGCGCTGTTGCCGGCCTCCGAGCGGTGATCGTCGAGGATGACCTTCAGGCCGTCCTGCCCGGCGTAGGCGACGATCTTCTGCATGACCTGCAGCGAGTTCAGGCCCTTGAGGTCGCCGTTGACCGGGCCGGCGGAGTTGTAGAACGTGATCCCGCTCGGCACGACCGGGTGCTCGACCACCTGGTCGGAGAACGGGATGCGGATCGTGTTGTAGCCCAGGTGGGCGATGTCGTCCACGACCGCGTGGTAGTCCTGGCTCCACAGGCCATGGGCCACCTCGTCGGTGGTCTCGAAGCCGTACCAGTTGATCCCGGCGATGCGCACCGGGTTGCCGCTGGCGTCCAGGACCTGGTTCCCGGCGGCGTGCCAGTAGCCCGCCCCGGTCGCGGCCTGGGCGGCCGGCGCCCTGGCCGCGGCGGCGGCCAGCGCGCCCGCGGCCAGCAGGGCGGCCGCCGCGGCCGCCAGCGCGGGCAGCAGGCGAAGCCGGCGACCGCGCGGGGCGGCGCTGCCCTCGTGCGAAGTGCTCTGTTCAGACATGAGTTTCCTTGACCCGGTGGGCGGCCACGTCAGTTCGTGACCTGCCGTCGAGTACAAGATCCGCAGGCCCGAGGGTCAAGGACGGCCCGTGCGCGCGGGCCTGGGCAACGCCGGAACCCGCAGGTAGCCCGGTCGCACGGCGGCCGCCGCCGGTGGCGCCGGGCCTGAAAGTTTCGGCCCCGGTCGCGAGGGCGGCGCCGAAGCTGGCCGGCTCGCGGACGCTGGGTGCACGCTGCCTGCTCACGCACGCCGGCTCCGGCACTTTTCTGTCCGGATGCGGCACTTGACCGGGTCGCCATGCGTTTGAATGGTCGGCAACACGACAGCCAACGGCACGTGAACCAGAACGGGGTGGGCATGACGAGCGCGGCGCCAGCGCGGGTGCTGGAAGGCGGGCAGGCGCGGCCACCCGGCGCCCCGGCGCGGCGCGGGCCCCTCAGCCGCCTGCGGCTCGATCGGGCCAGCACGCCCGCCCGGCTCCGCTGGGCGCTCGCCTGGCTGACCGTCGCGACCCTGGCCTGGGGCGCGCTCGCCACCATCACCGCCAGCCAGCACGCGTCCGGGGCCGGCACCGTGGTCGCCGCCAGCGAGCCGCTCGCCTTCGACGCGCTCACCGCCTGGGAGTCGCTGTCGGACGCCAACGACGAGGCGTCGGCCGCCATCCTCGCCGGGAGCCTGCCCCCGCAGGCCGTCGTCGCCCGCTACCAGCATGACCTCGACGTGGCCAGGACCGACATCCTGGACGCGGCCCGGCGGGGCGGGCCGGCGGCCGACCTCGGGACGCTGACGACCGGGCTGGACAGCTACCAGGACGAGGTCTCCCGGGCGCTGGCGAACAACCAGCTCGGCTACCCGGTCGGAGCGGCGTACCTGCGGCAGGCCTCGGCCCTGATGACCCGCACGCTCCTGCCCCTCGCCCATGACCTGTACACCACCGAGGACGCCCGCCTCACCAGCACCAGCGCGCAGGCCACCGGGCTGCCGCTCATCGTGGTCACGATCGTGGCCGGGATCGCCCTCGGCGTCGCCTACTGGCGCTGCGGGCGCTGGGTCCACCGCCGCACCAACCGGGTCGTGAACGCCGGGCTGCTGCTGGCCGGGGTGGCCGGGACGATAGCGGCGGCGTGGCTGGGCGGGGCGTACCTGGCCGGGCGGGCCGACCTGCTCACCGCCCAGTCGCAAGGCTCCACGCCGGTGCAGGCGCTGGCCAGCGCCGACATCGCGGTCCTCAAGGCGCACTCCGACGAGGCGCTGACCCTGGTCAACAACTCCGGCGACGACCCGAACGAGGCCGACTTCGGCGTCCAGCGCACGGCGCTCGGCCCCGGCCCGGGGACGCTGCTCACCGTCGCCGCCCAGGCGGCCGGCGGCAGCCCGGGCGCGGCGCGGGCCAGCGCGGCCAGCGCCGCCGCGACCGCGTGGTTCGCCCAGCACGCGCTCGTCCGGGCCGACGACAACGGCAAGAACCCCGGCGTGGCCGGCGGCGGGACTCATCAGGAGGCGGTGGGCTTGGTGGTCAGCGGGCCGGCGGGCAAGGCCTTCCAGGCGCTGTCGGGCGACCTGAACGAGGCCATCACGGCCGACAACGCGGCCTTCGCGGCCCAGGCCCGCAGCGGGCAATCGGCCTTCAGCGGACTGGTGCCGGGTATGGTCGCGATCACGCTCATCATGGCGGCGGCGCTCACGTGGGGCCTGTCCCGGCGGCTGGCGGAGTACCGGTGACCCCGCCCCGGCGGCGCGGCCCGCGCACCCCCTGGCGCCTGGCCGCCCCCCTCCTGCTGGCCGCGGCGGCGCTGCTCGCCGGCTGCGCGGGCGGCACTGCTCATGGCGGCACTGCTCATGACGGCACTGCTGATGGCGGTACTGGCCAGGCGGCCCAGAATCCGGCCCGCCCGGCGTCGGGCGCGACCGAGACCGCCCGCACCGCCGCCAGCTGCAACCCCTACGCGAGCCTGGCCCCGCAGGCCGGCGGGACGAGCGTGACGGCGGGATCCTGGGCGGCGACGATCCGGGCGCGCGGCTACCTCATCGCCGGCGTCGACCAGACGACCTATCACTTCGGCTACCTGAACCCCCTCGACGGGCAGATCGAGGGATTCGACATCGACATGGTCAAGGACGTGGCCGCCGCGATCTTCGGGATCGGCCCGGACAATCCCGCCCTCGCCCAGCACATTCACTTCAAGTCGATCGACGATGCCCAGCGCATCCTCGACGTCACGGGCGGCACCGTCGACATCGTCGCGCACACCATGACGGTCAACTGCGACCGGCTGAAGGACGTCGACTTCTCCAGCGTCTACTACGACGCCCGGCAGCGCGTCCTGGTCGACGACGTGCCCCCGGGGCAGGCCGCCCCGGGGCTCGCCCAGCTCGGCGCGGCGCACCGCGCGGTCTGCGCGACCACCCAGTCCGACTCGGTGGCCCAGATCACGGCCGCCGGGGCGAAGGCGGTCCAGGTGCCCTACTGGTCGGACTGCCTCGTGCTGCTGGAGGAGGGCCAGGTCGCGGGCATCTCCACCGACGACTCCATCCTCTACGGGATGCAGGCGCAAGACCCCGCCACCGTCATCACCGGCCCCTCCCTGGAAGACGAGCCGTACGGGCTGGCCATCGCCAAGTCGCACCCGGACTTCGTCCGGTTCGTGAACGCCGTCCTCGCCGCCGACCGGGCCAATGGCACGTGGACCAAGAGCTACCGCCTCTGGGTCAGCCCCAGCGCCCCGATCCCGTCCTGGCCGGTCGACTACACAAGCTAGCCGCCACGCTTTCCCCATCGCCGCTAACCGGGATATACCACGGCAATATGCGCTTGGGCTGAGGAAGATATTAGCGCGCGCCTATTCTCGGCGCTAGGCCTCCCGTAACCAGCGGGAAGGCAAAATCCGAGAACGGGGTAATTGCATGAAGATAAGGTGGTTCGCGGCCGCGCTGGCAATATGCGCGGCCGCGTCCTTCGCGCTCGCCGGGGCGTCTTCCGCCGTCGTGCCGGCCGCGCACGCGGCGAGCGCGTCGCACCAGGGCCTCACCGCGCCGGAACTGTCCGCGGCGGCGCGGGCGCAGCTTTCCGCGGGCGGCGCGAGCATATGCTACGACGCCTATATTCAAGATACCGGCTGGCAGCCCTGGGTCTGCGACGGCGCCGTCGCCGGCACCACCGGGCAGGCCCTGCGCATGGAGGCGCTGAGCATCGTCACGACCGGCACCGGCGGGACCTGCGCGAATGCCCACGTCCAGAACATCGGGTGGCAGGGCCAGCGGTGCGCGAGCGACGGCACCGTCGTCACGGTCGGCACCATGGGCCAGGCCCTGCGCATGGAGGCGCTCACGCTGCGCCTGGGCAGCGGGCAGGTGTGCGCGAATGCGCACGTCCAGAACATCGGCTGGCAGGGCATGACGTGCGGCACCACCGTCACGGTCGGCACCACCGGGCAGAGCCTGCGGATGGAAGCCATCCAGATCAGCGTCTGAGCATGCTTCCGCGGCCGGCCCGGCAGGGCTCCTGCCGGGCCGGCCGCGCGGGCGGCGCAAGGGATCGGCCGCCAGGGGCCCCACGCCGCCATCGCCGGGCGGATCCCGCCCGGCTGGTGGCCACGGCCGCCCTGGCAGGCATGAAACCGCAGGTCAGGGCGTGCTCGGGATGGTGGCAGGGTCCCTCTGGTCCCGTGGGGTAGGCTCATCCGGTGCCAGTATCGAGGGACGCCGAGTACCCGCGTCCGGATCACGTACTGCTCCACCTGTCCGACACCCACCTGATCGCCGGCGAGGAGCGCCTGTACGGGGCGGTCGAGGCCGACGCGCGCCTGCGGGCGCTGCTCGCGCGGATCGAGGCGGCCCGGATCACGCCAGCGGCCCTGATCGTGACGGGTGACCTGGCCGACGGGGGCGAGCCGGCCGCCTACCGCAAGCTGCGGTCCCTGATCGGGTCGTTCGCGGCCCGGCTCGGATGCGAGGTCGTCTGGGTCATGGGCAACCACGACGACCGGGCCGCGATGCGCCAGCACCTGCTGGACGAGCCGCCGTCGGGGCAGCCGGTGGACCGGGTCCACCTCATTGACGGCCTGCGCGTCGTGACCCTGGACACGAGCGTTCCCGGCCATCACCACGGCGAGGTGACCAGCGCCCAACTCGCCTGGCTGGAGCAGGTGCTGGCGGTTCCCGCCCCGTCCGGGACCGTCCTGGCCATGCACCACCCGCCGCTGCCGACGGTGGCCGACCTCGCGATCGCGGTCGAGCTGCGCGGGCAGCAGCCGCTCGCGCGGGTCCTGGCGGGCACCGACGTGCGCGCCATCTTGGCCGGGCACCTGCACTACTCCTCGTTCGGCACGTTCGCCGGCATCCCCGTCGCGGTCGCGTCATCGACCTGCTACACCCAGGACCTGGCGTTCGAGCAGCGCGGCACTCGCGGGCGCGACGCGGCCCAGGCGTTCAGCCTCGTGCACGTCTACCCCGGCACCGTGCTGCACAGCGTGGTCCCGCTCGACAGCGGCCCGGCGGTCGGCGAGGCGGTCACCGCGGGCCAGGCCCGCACCCGGCTCGAGCAGGCCGGGATCGTCATCACGCCCGGCCGCCGCGCCCCGGTTCCCTCCGGCCTATTGGCCTAGCCGCTGGCCCGTCCGGCCAGCCCGGCCGTGCCCGGCCGGGACCAGTCCGCCGCCCGCGGGCGGTGCCCGGCCCGGTCCGCCTCCCAGGGCGCCGGGTAGGGGAAGTAGCGGGCGAGGAAGCCCGACACGGTCGCGGCCCGGTGGGCGTCATCGACCTCCGGCGTGCCGCCGTCGTTGAGGCAGAAGAAGTCGGCGTCGGGCCGCTCGGCCAGCTCGGCCAGTTCCGCCAGCCCGGCCGCGCTGGTCGTCTCGACGTAGCGGGCGCGGGCCGACTCGCGCGGGACCGCCCGGCCGGTCAGCAGCGCGTAGTAGTGGTAGAGCGAGTTCGTGACCGAGATGTCGGTCGCCGACCGGAACCGGCTCGCCGCGGTGGCGGCGAAGTCGACCGGGAACTCGGCCTCCAGCTCGGCCAGCACGCTGCGCCGCAGCGGGGCCGGGGCGTGGGCCAGGTGGCGGGTGATCACGCAGCCGAACCGGCTGGCCAGCAGCCGGCGGTTGTTGCGGGCGGCGTTCTCGTGGCCGCTGCGGCCGATGCTGACCGCCCCGCCGCCGATCCGGACCGGTGACTCGATGAACCGGCTGATCCCGGCGGCCGAGAAGAACATCGACGGCGCCACCGGGCGGCCGATGAACATGTCGTCGTTGCAGTACACGAAGTGCTCGGCGAGGCCCTCGATGTGGTGCAGCTGGCTCTCCACCGCATGGGAGTTGAACGTCGGCAGCGCGCCCGGGTCGGCGAAGTGCTCGGCCGAGCGCACGACCGTGACCCGCGGGTGGTCGGCCGCCAGCCAGCCCGGCAGCCGCGAGTCGGTCGCGATGAAGATGCGCCGCACCCAGGGCGCATTCTGGTACACCGAGCGCAGGGCGTACCGCAGCTCGTCGATCTGCCGGGTGCGCGCGGCGGCGCCGTCCCCCTCGCCCAGAACCACGTGCGCCCGCCAGCGGGCGCGGGCGGACGACAGCACCGGGTCCGACCCGTCCACCCAGGAGAACACCACGTCGACGTCGAAGCCGACATCGCCCGGGTGCGCGCCGAACATCCCGGCCAGCGTGGGCCACTGGCGGCCGAACAGCTCCACCACGGCCGGCTCCATGTCGGCCGCGTCGAACTGCTCGCGGGTCAGCGCGTTGGCGCGCGGGCACGTCACCAGGAGCGGCCCGATGGTCCAGCGCTCCACCTCCACCCACCGGCCCGGGTCGGCGCTGAGGCCGACGCGGGCGACGCCGGGCACGGCCTCCGCCCGGCGCAGGCCGCCCGGCCGGGCAAGCTGGTGGATAGCGTGCTCCGCGGCGCCCGCGCCGGGGCTGGAGTCGGCCACCGCCACCGCGACTCCCCAGGCGTGCCGCACCAGCCAGAAGGACAGGCCCGCGGCGGCTAGCAGGTCATGCATCGCTTGCAGGTCGGCCTTGGTCTCGGGATGGACGAACGGGACCAGGCTCATCGGCGACGAGCGTTCACGGTGGCCATGCAGGCTCCTTCCGGCGGCGCGGCGACGCATGTCGCGCTGGCCGGGAACGTGGCGTACCGGAACACCGCCGACACATTACGCTGCCGCAACATTGCCAGTAACTGGCCTTAAGGTTTACATAAGGCAAACATCCCCGTCAATACCGCCCCGCGCGGCGCGCGGCCATGGGGCGTTGTGCGGCGAAAGATCCTTGTGGGCGGAAGATACCGAAAATGATGCTGGTGCGGGTCAGGAGAGGTTCGCGATGATGATCTTGGCCATGGCGGCGCCGGGACCGCAGTCGTTGTCCAGCTCGGCCACGGTCAGGCCGGCCCCCGTAGCCGAAGGCGTCGTCGCCCGCCCCCGCGCCCTTGGTCCCCGGTCCCTCGGCCTGCGTAGCGCGCTGTAGCGGTGCCGGCCGGGGGAGCGGCGGCGCCCGCCCGGGCCGGCTTGCGGCCGGCCCGGGCGGGCGCTGGTATCTCGCGGTTAGCGGTCGCTGGTCAGGCCGGCGACGGTGGCGTCGCGATGGCCCCCGGCCGCTGCCTTACGGCACGTTCCACTGCTGGTTGGAGGTGTCGCCGCAGGTCCAGATCTGGACCTGGGTGCCGGCGCCGCCGTAGCCGGTGTCGTCGAGGCACTTGCCGGAGTTGGGGTTGATCAGCTCGCCGTTGGACTGGTGCTGCCAGACCTGGGCGGCGGTGCCGTTGCAGTCGTACAGGTCGACGGACGTGCCGTTGGTGGTGCCCGCGGCGTTGATGTCGAGGCACTTGCCCAGGACTTGCAGGGTGTTGTTCGACTCGACGGTCCACGACTGCGCGCTGGTGCCGTTGCAGGTGTAGACCTGAACCGGGTTGAAGTTAGCGGTGCTGGCCGAGCGGTCGTCCAGGCACAGGCCCTGGTAGCCGGTGACCGGCCCGGTAGTGCCGGTGCCAGTGCCGCCGCCGCCCCCGCTGGAGCTGCCGGTGATCTTGTTGAAGATCGACGAGTACTGGTAGCCGGTGCCCCGGTCGTAGCCGTCGACCTCCCAGAACGACAGCTCCCCGACGCCGTTGGTGGCGGCGAAGCTCTCCAGCGTCGAGGCGTTGGCGATGGTGAAGTTCTCGTTGTCGTCGTTCTGGCCGGCGATGGGGGTCAGGCCCATCATGTTGTAGGCGGCCGTGGCGGAGATCCCGTACAGGCTGGCGAGCTGGCTGTCGGCTCCCCGCGCGGCGGACTCGGCGTCGTTGAGCGCGTTCTGGCCGTTGCCGAAGTCCATCGTCATGATGTTCACGACCGACACCTTCACGCCCTTGGACTTAGCGTCCTGCAGCAGCGCGTACTCCGAGCCGGTGCCGGTCGGCAGCCCCTGCGGGGAGACCGCGAGCGTGAAGTCGACCTGCACCGCCGGGTCCTCGGCCTGCAGGGCGGCCAGCGCCTGGTCGCGCCGCGCGGTCGACGCGGTGTCCGACAGCACGCCGCCCTCGATGTCGAAGTCAAGCCGGGTCACGCCGTAGGTGTTGACCACGTTGAGGTAGGCCGCAGTGAGCTGGGAGACGTTGGTGCACGTCTGGGCGAGCTCGCCGCCGTCGGCCCCGCCGAACGAGGGGATGACGTTGCCGCCGGATGCCTGCAGCGCGCTGATCTGCGCGGTGAAGCCGCCCACGCCCGAGCCGTCGTCCTCCCACTCCGGCGTGCAGCCGGACCGGGGGGTGAGGAAGGCCAGCGTGTAGTACTTCAGCCCGGTCGCCGATGCGTCCGCGGCCATGTCGCCCGCGTCCGAGGAGCCGATCTGCAGGTAAGGCGCCGCGTAGTGGGCGGGGAAGGCAGAGCCGGCCGCGGTTGCCTGCTGCGCGGTGGCGAGCGCCAGGCTGCCGGAGCCGAGGGCGCCAGTGGCGGCCAGGGCCAGCGCGACTAGCCACGGCTTTGTGGGGATACGCAGTCTACGCATTGTGATCGATGGGTCCTTTCGGCAGGCGGAGCCGACGGGCGGGCGACCCGGCGGGAGAAACAGTTCCCGCTTTGTTTCTGTAACAGTAAAGAAACTATCCTGTTTTGATTGGAGCAGTTCCGTGCGTTCCCGTCAAGATGTCGACCTCGACTTACCGCGCCGTTAAGGTTCACCTAAGGATCCTTATGGAGGGCAATGAAACAAGACCCTGTTTCAGACGGCCTCGCCGGGACCGGGCGCGTTACTGTGCGTACTATCGCAGCCGAGACGGGACTGTCGATCGCTACCGTCTCGCGGGTCCTCAACGGGGGCGGCAACGTCGCCTCCGGCACCCGCCAGCGGGTCCGCGAGGTGGTCGAACGGCTCGGTGACCGGGCACCGGAGCCCCGGCGCCGGCCCGCCGCGCGGGCCACGCGGGCGCCGGTCTTCGTGCGCTGCCCCTACCTCCTGACTGATTACTTCGGGTTCATCATCACCTCGATCGCCGAGTCGCTCGCGTGGCACGAGCAGGGCATGCTGCTCGACGCGGGGACCGCGGTGTCCGGCTCGGCCGTGGTGCGCGGGCTGCCGCGCCGCCGCGACGCCTACGGCGCGGTCTTGATCCTCCCGCCCGAGCCCGGCGCCTACCTGGAGGCGCTGGCCGCCCGGAGCTACCCGTTCGTCGTGATCGACCCGCGCACCACCACGACGCGCGGCGTCGTGTCGATCTCGGCGGCGCACTTCGCGGGCGCCCGCGCCGTCACCCGGCACCTGACCGAGCTCGGCCACACCCGGATCGGGCTGATCACCGGGCCGCCGGACTGGCATACCCGCGACGACCGGGTCGGCGGGCACCTGGCCGCGCTGGCCGAGGCCGGCGTGCTCGGCGACCCCGAGCTGATGCGGCATGGCGAGCCCGCCACCACGACCGGCCTGCGAGCGGGCGCGGAACTGCTCGCCTTGCGGCCCCGGCCGACCGCCATCGTCTGCTTCAACGACAAGGTCGCGGTGGGCGTGCTCGAGGCGGCCGCGGCCCGCGGGCTGCGGGTGCCCGCCGACCTGTCGGTGGCCGGCTTCGACGACATCGACGTGAGCCGGGCAACCACCCCCCGCCTCACCACCGTCCGCCAGCCCCTGGAGGAGATGGGGCGTACCGCCGTCACGATGCTGATGCGCCAGCTCAACGGGCACTCCGGCGAGGCAGTGAGCGCGGAACTTCAGACCCGCCTCGTCGTACGCGGCAGCACTGGCCCCGTCCCCGCCGCCCGTTAGGCGTGGCCCGCCTGCCCGCCTGGTGAACCTCGGGCTCCTCGGCTCCTCGGTGGGCGAAGGACGCCATTTCTGTGACCAGAGTTTCCCCTGTGGACGATGTGGTTACATGGGCTCCTGGGGAAATATGATTGCTAATTCCGGCATTCCCCTTGTAATGGTCGGTTGGATAGCATTCTGCGAGTGGCGCCCTACGCCGGCCCGGCATCCGCTTGGCGGCCGTCGCCGGGCGGGAAAAGGGGTTTGGTAGCGTGAGCTGGCCTTTCGAGATGTCCCGCCGGGTTGTCATCGCAGGGGCGGGCCTAGGTGGCACCGCTACCGCCATCCGGCTTCTGCAGTTCGCCCGGGAGCCGGTGCAGATCGTGCTGATCGAGCGGCGTCCCGAGTACCGGAACGCGGGGGTGGCCTACCACCGGGACAGTAATCACTGGCAGCACGTCTTCAACATTCAGGCCGGCCGGATGTCGGCGTTCCGCGAAGACGTCGATGACTTCGTGAACTGGGCAAACCACGAGGCGGACCGGTCCGGCTGGCCGCCGGAGTGGCGCGACTTCACGTTCACCGAGCCTGGTCCGGCGCCCCGGCGGATCTACCCGGACTATCTCGCTGACCGCCTCGCCCAGGCCGCCCGGGAGGCCATGGAGGGCGTGACGCTGATCGAGGCTGACGGCGAGGTGGTCGACCTGTCGGTTCGCCTGCCGCTGGTTGACGTCGTCGTCGAGAACCTGTCCCTGCCCGGCGACGTTACCCGGACGGGCGCGACGACGCTCGCCGCGGACCACGTCATCCTCGCGACCGGCGTGGAGCAGCGGCATCCGGCGTTCGCGGCCGGGGTACTCGACCACCCGTCCTTCGTGCAGCACCCGTACTCACCCGACGGGATCGAGCGGATCCTCAGCGTGCGGACCGACGGTACCGTCGCCATCGTCGGCACGATGCTCAGCGCCTACGACTGCGCGGCGGTGCTGCTGCGACGCGGCCATAGCGGGAAGATCCACATGATCTCCGGCTCCGGCCTGACGCTGCGGACGTACCCCGCCGAGCACCGGCACCAGGTGCTGAACCTGCCGCCTCCGCAGCCGGGCAGTGCCACCTGGCAAGACCGGGAAGCGTTCATCCGCTACCTGCGCGGCGAGTGGGAACGAGCCTGCGCCGCCGTCTTGCGCGAGCATCCCGAAGAATCACCGGCGGTCGTGACCGAACGTGTCATGAAAGCGTGGGAGCCGTATCTCCCCGAGATCCTCGCGCAGGTCCCTGATGAAGACCTGCGCGCGCTGCTCAATAGCCACGGCAGCCTGCTGGCGATGCTGCGGGTGGGCGTCCTGCCCTACGCGGCCGACGTCGTCCACGCCGCGATGACCTCGGGCGGCCCGGTCACGATCGTCACCGGGCGAGTCAGCGGGATCCGCCCGGCCGCGGCGGGGGGGCTGGTCTTGTCCGTCTCCGGGCCGTCCGCGGCCCAGGACATCAAGGCGGACCTGGTGATCTCGAACTTCGGCCGGGAGGTCGACTACGAGCGCGTTGACTCCCCGCTCTGGAAGAACCTGCTGGGCAAGGGGATCGCCCGCGCGCACCAGCGCACCGGGCGCGGGGTCGAGGTGGACGACTGCGGCGGCCTGGTCGGTTCGGCCGGGACGGCAGCGGGGCCGATCTCGGTGGTCGGCAGCCCGCGGGACGGCGACGAGATCGTCCGCAACGGCCGGATGGGCGCGTTCACGTTCAACCTCGCCGCGCTCAAGAACCATTCGGTCGAAGTCGCCGCCACCGTGCTGTGCCGGCTGGAGGCCTGCTACGGCGAGCCGACGCTCACGCTCGCCGGCGCGCTCCCTCCCGGGCTGGCGGAGGCGGTGTCCCTGGACGTGCGCCGGATGACCGCCCGCCAGCGCGACCACCGGATGGCCTACACCGCCCGGCTGGAGAGCAGCCTCGAAGCGGTCAGGAGCATCGTGACCGCGGACGACGGGGCGCCGGTGACTGACCGCGCGCTGCGTTCCGCCGTCACCAGGGCAGCCGCGGCGCGGCTCCGGGACCTGTCGGTGACGCCCAGGCACCTGCGGTCCATTCTCGGGCTCGGGCAGGCCCAGGAGTCGGCCGGCTGAGGCAGTAGCACGCTGGAGGTGGCGGGCCCAGCGGGGCGGCCGCGACGCTGATCTCATGACTTGCCATGGAGTTGCGCATTGACCGCCAGCGCGCGCGAGATCTTCGGGGCGCTTCTCGTTGAATCGCCATCGGTGATCATTCGCGGTACGTGCAATCACACCAGCGAGCCCGCCCGCGACTCGGTGCTGGTCGTCGAATCGCTGGAGCACGGCCTCTACGACGCGATCGTCGCGTCGTCCGCCGTGATCTGCTCCAGCGGGGGCCGGACCGGCCACATGGAGTCCCTGTGCCGGTCGCGGGGCATCCCCGTGCTGCGCGTGGACCGCGCCGAGCTCGACGGCATCACCGGCCAGGTCACGGTCCGGACCGACCGCGGGTCAGTAACGCTGGGCGAGGCCGGATCCGGTATCGAGCCCGCGCGGCCGTTCAGCATCACCCCGGCTGATCTCGGGTCGATCTGCGTGGTGATCGCCGGGGCAGCGGACGTACGGGCGGTCAACGCGCTGCCGCACCGCGTTCAGCAGGTGACCAGCTTCTTCGTGCGGGAGGAGTTCATCTGCCTGTCCGCTGGCCGCAGCCCGCTCGACGCCCTGAGGGCAGGCCCCATCCAGGCCGAGGAGTACGGCGCCGCGATCGCCGAGGAACTGTGCCTGATCGCCAAGGAGCTCCTGCCGGGGCAGCGCCTCATCATGCGGCTGCTCGACCTGCGGTCCGACGCCGCCGCCCAGATGACCAGTGATGTCGCCGTCAGCGCCGAGCCCAACCCCGACCTCGGCCTGCACGGTGCCCGCTGGCTGCTGGCCGAGCCTGGCTACCCGCGCGCCTTCCGGGCCATCCGCACCCGGGTGCGGGAACGCCTGGGCCCGGACGCCGCGGGGCTGAGCTTCGCGGTGCCGTTCATCAACGACCAGGATGAGTACCGGCAGCTGCGGCTCCACCTTGGCCTGCCCGCCGGCATGCCGTTGTCGGTCTTCGTCGAGACACCAGCCGCCGTGCACTCCGTCGCCGCGTTCTGCGCCGCCGGGGCCAGCGAGCTGTTCGTCGGCACCAAGGACCTCGTGCAGTTCTACCTCGCGGCCGACCGCAGCAACCACCTCGTCGCGTCGTCTTACCAGACCCGTCACCCAGCCGTCATGGCCGCGCTGCGCGAGGTGGTCGCGTCGGCCAGCCAGGCAGCGACCCCCGCGCACGTCTTCGCCCTGCTCGCCGACATGGACCACTACGCGCGGCACGTCCCGGCCGACGGGTTCATGATGTGCACCGCCGAGCTTCGCCAGCTCGCCCGGGCGTCCGGCCCCGGTCAGCCCCAGCCCGCGATTGCGTAGCAACGGGGGATCTTGTCCCCGGGTCGAGCGCGCGCTTACGATCACCCCATGGCATGGCTGAAGACACTGTCGCGGGCGGAAGCGACAGGGGCGCTCGCGCAAGCGTATGACGCCATGAGCAGCAGGCCCGTCCCCGACGTCTACCGCCCGCCGAACGGCGAGCCAGCCGGGATCATCCGCGCGCACAGCCTCGACCCGGCGCTGCTCCAGCGGACCTTCCCCGTGTCAGGCGCACTGCACGACGGCGGCCTGCCGTGGCAGGACTATGAGCTGCTGGCGGGGGTCACGTCACGCGTCAACCAGTGCTTTTATTGAACGTCGGCTCACGTGGAGTTTCTGCGTGTAGCCAGCGGCGGGTCCGCCGCGTCCCTGGCCGTCCTCGGCGGCGAGGAGGAGTCGCTGTCCCCGCGGCAACGCGCCCTCGCCCGGCTCGCGGTGGCGCTGACCGCCCGTCCGTGGGAGGTCACGAGCGAGACCATCGCCGACCTGCGGCACCATGGCCTTGACGAGGGACAGATCGAGACCGCCGTGGGCGTGAGCGCGATGTTCAACTACTTCACCCGGGTCGCGGACGCGACTGGCATCGAGTTCGACTACCCGACGCCGCTGCCCGCGTTCGAACCGGACGTGTGCCAGGTGGCGGCCGCCCGGCCCGCCCGGCCGGGCGAGGCGGGCCAGGGTGCGGTCGGCCCGGATGCGGCCGGGCGCCCGGTGCCGGCGGCGCCGAAGCTGCGGACGCTGTGGGACGCGTGGCACTCGTTCCTGCTGGAAGCGGACGAGTCGCTCAGCACGGGCCAGCGCCGCCTCGTGGCCGCCGTCGCCGCCGGGGAAAGCGGCGACTGGGAGCGCGCGGCGGAGCTATCCAGCCGGGCGCTGCCGGCCAGCGCGGGCGGTCCGCTGCCCGCTTTCGCCCGCAAGCTCAGCCGGGCGCCGTGGAGCATGACAGCCGGCGACCTCGATGCCCTGCGCGCGGCCGGCCACACCGAGCACGCCGCCCTGCACGTCGTGGCGATCGTCGCTCACCAGAACGCCGATTCCCGCCTCGCCGCCGGATTGCGCGCCGCCCGGGCCGCCGGGCGCGGCTAGCGTGCCCGGCGGCTGTACGATCCCGGCAGTGATTCAGGCGGCTGAACGGGGGCGCTATGAGCGGTGCCAGGGTACTGGTGGCGGGGGCGAGCATTGCGGGGCCGGCGCTGGCCCACTGGCTGTGCCGGCGCGGGGCGCAGGTGACCGTGGTGGAGCGGGCACCCGGGCTGCGTCCCGGCGGGCAGGCGGTGGACGCGCGCGGGGTGGCCAGGGAGGTCATCCGGCGGATGGGGCTGGACCCGGCCGTGCGCGCGGCCCGCACCGACACCGCTGGCGCGCATACCGTGGACGTGGACGGGAACGTGCTGGAGACCTACCGCGCGGACGACGACGGCGGCAACGGGTACATCGCGGAGGTCGAGATCCTGCGCGGGGACCTGTCGCAGGTGCTCTACGACGACACCCGAGGCGGTGCCGAGTACGTCTTCGGCGACCAGATCGCCGAACTGGCCCAGGAAGCGGACGGGGTCGACGTGACCTTCGCGGGCGGCGGGCGGCGGCGCTTCGACCTGGTGGTCGGGGCGGACGGGCTGCACTCGGCGCTGCGCGCGACGGTCTTCGGGCCGCACGAGCGCTTCGTCCGCCACCTCGGGCGCGTGATGGCCTTTTACACCGTGCCCAACGAGTTCGGCCTTGACCGCTGGCTGATCGACTACCAGGAGCCGGGGTCCGGGCGCTCGGCCGGCCTGCGGCCCATCTCGGATGCCGCCCAGGCGATGGCCATGTTCTCCTTCCCCGCGGCCGGCCTCGACGTCGGCCACCGCGACGTCGAGGCCCAGAAGCGCCTGCTGCGCGAGCGGATGGCAGGCCTGGGCTGGCTGACCCCGCGCATCCTCGCCCACCTGGACGATACGCCAGACTTCTACCTGGACCAGGTCGCCCAGGTGGTGCTGGACCGCTGGTCGAGCGGGCGGGTCGGGCTGATCGGCGACGCGGCGTTCTGCTCGTCGCCGCTGTCAGGCGGTGGCACTGGGCTAGCCCTGGTTGGCGCTTACCTGCTGGCCGGGGAGCTGGCCGCGGCCGGGTGGGACCCGGAGGCCGGGCTCGCCGGGTATGAGCGGCGGATGCGCTCGTTCGTCGAGGCCAACCAGGAGATCGGCCGGCTGCACGCGCGCATGCTCAACGCGGCCGGCCCGGACGCCGGGGCAGGCCCGGATCCTTCGGGCGAGTGGCTGCCCGAGCTGGTCGAGCGCGCGATCAACGGGGCTGAGCTGCCCGGCTACGCGGGAGTGCCGGACTCCGGGGCCTAGGCCGGGGCTACTGGGCAAGGCGGTGGCGGCCATGCCCGACCCGGAGGGTAGCATCGGCTGCACGCCCCGTCGTGAGCCGGCGTGATACCCGCCCGTGGAGGTGCCAGATGACAGAGCTCCCGCCCCCGCCGGAGGGAATCGCGCTCGCCCACTTCATCGTCTCCGGCGACGTCGAGCGCTCCCGGCGCTTCTACACCGAGGTACTCGGCGGCCGGGTGGCCTTCTCCGGTCCCGGCGGGCTGGCCTACGTCGCGCTGGCCAACTGCTGGATCATCATCAACGCCGGCGGGGGCCCGACCGACGACAAGCCCACGGTCACCCTGGAGGCGCCGCGCGACCCCGACCGGGTCAGCAGCTTCCTCAACATCCGGGTCAGGGACATCGAGGCCGTGCACGCCGAGTGGAGCGCCCGGGGCGCCCGGTTCCTGACCCCGCCCAAGCAGCACCAGTACGAGAAGCGCTGCTACATCCGCGACCCCGACGGCCACCTGATCGAAGTAGGCCAGACCACCGACCCGGCAGGCGACTGGACACCCGCCCGCTGGCCACCCAGCACCCCTGCCGACAGCCCCGAGTAGCGGCGAGTCGCCGTCTTGGCTGGCTGCCTCCGTGCCGCGTCAGTCGAGGATCACGGCGAAGCGGGCTTCGGCGTCGTCCAGCTGGCGGGCGATCATGTCCTTGACGGCGGGCCGGAGCGGGGTGTCGGGCCGCAGGACGAGCTCGCGGATCACTGGCACGAGGGGCCGGTACTTGCGGGCGAGGCTGGCTACCTTCGGCCCGGTGGTGTGGAACAGGCCCACGGCATTATCGGTAAAGTCGGATGCCTTGATCACGCGGGCCCAGGGGTTGCGCGCCAGGCTCGCGGCGACGTGCTCGCGGTACTGCTGGTGATGGTCGCGGCCTGGCTCATACTCGGGGTTGGTGACAGCTGCCACCAGCTGAGCGGTTCGCTCGCCGAACCGGGTGGCGAGTATCGCCAGGGCCTGGAGCTGGCCTGCGCCGGGTGCGATCTGCGCGGCGTGGTCCTCAACGGTGTCGTGCAGGAGCGCGGCGCACGTGATGTCGGGGTCGGTGACTCGATGGTGGCTGCTGATCCGGATGGCGACCCGGAGCGGGTGGTTGATGTAGGGCTCCCGCTGACGCCGGTCGGGCGCGTGCAGCCGCGACGCGAGCCGCAGTGCGTCCTCGGCGCGCTCGCGGCTGCCGGCGGGGAAGCGGGCGACCTCGAGCAGGAGGCGCTCGCGCAGGCCAGCCTCTCCGTGTACCGAGGTGATGGCGTGCAGCGGCATCGTGCTCAGAAGCCGGTAGTCCGCCGCCCCGTCCAAGGTTGTCATCGCTTCCTCCCGGTCACTGGGTTCCGCTATCTATTCACATGATCCAACTGCTCCGCGGCCCTGGATGGCAGGGTGCCGATCGCGGAGCTGCTCAGCCCCATGATGAGGTCGCCTTCCTGGTGGCCGGGCAGGGCCCGGCTGTACTTTCCAGGCGATGAGGCAAGCACGCTAGCACCGAGATGCCTGGCGTCCATGCCCGGAAGGAGGGCCGAGTGCGACCGCCTCACTCGCCCGGAACCGGTGGCTGGGCTGGCAAGCTGGTGAGCTATTGACCCAGGATAGCGGGACGGCGCCGGCCATGGTCTCGTAGCCGAGGTCGCTCGGGTGCAGGCTGTCGCCGCTGTTGTCGGGCGGATTGATGTACGTGGAGTTGAGCGGGTAGGCCAGGGCTGAGGCGAAGTTGATGACCCCGTCGGAGATTCCGGCGGTGTGGCTGGTGAGGATCCAGTTGTTGACCGCCTGGCGCTGCCCGGCCCGCTGGGCCGGCAGGCCGGGTTCGGGGTCAGCGTG
>DATBEM010000151.1:0-24804 GCA_036276115.1 Trebonia sp. | reverse complement strand
CTCGGCCAGGCGCTGCGCCGTGGTCGACCCGTAGAAGCCGGCCCCGATGACGGCGACCTTTCCCTTGCGTGACATTTGTCTCCCTCTATTATTGCGGATGCCCTGGTTGCCGGTCCGCGTCAGCTACTAGCCACCGCGGCGCGCAGGTTCTCGTCCAGCGCGGCCAGGAAGTCCTGCGTGTTGAGGTAGGGCGTGTCCGGGCCGACGAGCAGCGCCAGGTCCTTGGTCATCTTGCCGCCCTCGATCGTGGACAGGCAGACCTGCTCCAGGGTGCTGGCGAACGCGGTGACCTCGGGCGTGCTGTCGAGCACGCCGCGATGCGCCAGTCCCCGCGTCCAGGCGAAGATCGACGCCACCGGGTTCGTGGACGTCGGCTTGCCCTGCTGGTGCTGGCGGTAGTGCCTGGTCACAGTACCGTGCGCCGCCTCGGCCTCGACAGTCCGGCCGTCGGGGGTCATGAGCACGCTCGTCATCAGGCCGAGCGACCCGAAGCCCTGGGCGACCACGTCGGACTGGACGTCGCCGTCATAGTTCTTGCACGCCCACACGATGCCGCCGTCCCACTTCAGGACCTGGGCGACCATGTCGTCGATGAGGCGGTGCTCGTAGGTGATGCCGGCCGCCTCGAAGTCGGCCTTGAACTCGGACTCAAACGTCTCGGCGAAGATGTCCTTGAAACGGCCGTCATAAGCCTTCAGGATCGTGTTCTTCGTGGACAGGTAGAGCGGGAACTGGCGGTTGATCGCATAGCGCATGGTCGCCCGGGCGAAGTCGCGGATGGACTCGTCGTAGTTGTACATCGCCATCGAGACGCCACCGCCGGGGAACTTCGCCACCTCCATCTCGATCGGCTCGCCCTCGCCGTCGGGAACGTAGGTGATCGTGACCGTGCCCGGCCCCGGCACGACGAAGTCGCTCGCCTTGTACTGGTCGGCGTGCGCGTGGCGGCCAATGATGATAGGCCGGGTCCAGGTCGGGATCAGCCGGGGGATATTGGAGATGACGATCGGCTCGCGGAAGATGGTCCCGCCGAGGATGTTCCGGATCGTGCCGTTCGGCGACTTCCACATCTTCTTGAGGCCGAATTCGGTTACCCGCGCCTCGTCCGGCGTGATCGTGGCGCACTTCACGCCAACGCCATGGCGCTGGATGGCGTGCGCCGCGTCGATCGTCACCTGGTCGTCGGTGGCGTCCCGGTGCTGGACCGAGAGGTCGTAGTACTCCAGGTTGACGTCCAGGTACGGCAGGATCAGCTGGTCCTTGATGAACTGCCAGATGATGCGGGTCATCTCGTCGCCGTCGAGCTCGACGACGGGATTGGCTACCTTGATCTTCGACATTCCCTTATTTCCCTTTCATCGGCGGGGCGCCGCCCTGTGTCTTGCCTGCACCGTGTGTCTTGCGTGCACCGCGTCGCTTGCCCGTAAGCCCGGCAGCACTAGGCCGACGGTGAGCAGGCTAACGCCGAGGACGGCTAGCGTCGCCACGTCAGTCGCCCGGTGCCGGACAGCGAGCAGGCCCGCCAGCCTGGCCGGCAAGGCCAGCCGGACGACGGCCGCGACCAGCAGCGCCACCCCGGCGACGACGCCGCCCTGGCCCCCGCCGTGCGAGCCTTGATGCCACGCTATGAAGATCCCGGCGGCCACGCAGACCAGCACCACCACGTGCGGGACCGTGCCCGCCTGGGCCACTGGCGGCTGCGGCGGCCGGGCATGGCTCGCCCGCGGGATCGTCGCTCCTGGAGCGAGGTCCCGATCGCGGCTCGGCATGGGTGACCTCCCCCGTCCGCCGGGACATCCGATAGCAGGTTTCATCCGAAGTTTACCGGGGACGCGCCGCGCCGCCACGACCGCTCCCCCGAACCAGCGGCATACGCGGCCAGCCGGCCCGGCGGCGGGGCCGCCGCCTGGCCTGGGCCGATGCGGGCGATGGTCACATTGCGGCTATTACGGAAATCATTGGCGATATAACGAAAAACCTTTTCAGAGTGGGGCAAGGTGGCCCGGGTATCACTAGAGTGAGACGCACATCACGATTGTCGACACTCGGGAGGGTCCGCCGTGGACACGCCCTACATTCGCATTGAGGACACCGGGGAGGTCGTCCCCTTGCGCGATGACACCACGCTGATCGGGCGCGGACAGCACGTCGACGTGCGTCTCAGCGACCCCAGCGTGTCCCGGGTGCACGCCGAGATCGTCCGCCGCGGCCATTACTACTACGTCGCCGACTTGGGTTTATCACGCAACGGGACGCGGGTTAACGGGCGCCCCGTCGCCCGGCGGCTGCTCGATGACGGGGACGTGCTGACCTTCGGGGCGGCGCGCTGCAAGGTCGAGGGCCTGCCCGAGGAGGAGATCGCAGCCGAGGCCGAGCTGCGCCGCTCCGCCACCCCTGAGCTCACCCGCCGGGAACTGGACGTCCTGGTCTCGCTGTGCCGGCCGGCGCTGTCGGATGAGGCATTCGTCACGCCGGCCAGCCCGCGCGAGATCGCGCGGGACATGGTCGTCTCCGAGGCCGCGGTCAAGCAGCACCTCGTCCGGCTATACCAGAAGTTCCGGATCCCGGCCGGGACGAACCGGCGGACCCGGCTGGCGAACGAGGTGATCGCGCTCGGGCTGGTCCGTCCGCTGGCCGAGCACGGGTCAGGTCAGGTGCAGCACGCCCACGGCACGCCGGAGGAGCCGCCACTGGAATAAGCGCCGGCCAGGGCAAGCGCACGGCGCCCGCCGCGTGGTCCGGCAAGTACTACTGGGCTGCCCCGCCGGAGCCGCCACTGGAATAAGCCGGTCAGGGCAAGTGCACGGCGCTCGCCGCGTGGTCCAGCAAGTACTGCTGGACCGCGTGCAGCGAACTGCCCAGGGATGGCAGGTGGGGCAGCGCCCAGGTGTTCGCCGGCCACAGGTAGGGGGACGTCGATAGCGCCGAGGAGACCGCCGCGAGCGCCAGGCACCAGGCCACGACGACCACCACGACCATGACGCCCGAGCTCCGGATCATCCCGCCGGTGATCCGCCGCAGCTGGCGCCGCGGGCGAGCGGAGCCGGGGCCGACGATGATCCAGGCGACCGCCGCCCCGGCCGCCCAGCTGCCCGCGTCCGGGAGGCTGGTGGTGTGCCCGGCGATGACCGAGACCATGGCGGCCGCGGCCGCCACGGCCAGCGCCAGCGGCGCGAACGCGAGGGTGGCGAGCAGCGCCCCGGCGACCTTCCAGGGCGCGGTGACGATGACCACGAGGATGTCGCTCGCGCGTGCCCCGTAGGCCGAGCGGCGGACGGCGAGCGAGGACTCCGCCCGGTCGGCCGCGCGCAGGAGCGTGACCACCACGAGCGCCAGCAGCGTCCCGGCCACGGGAAGGGCGACGGCCATCGCCACGGCGATGACGCCGATCGCGAGGGAGATCATCCCGTGCCCGCTAGTCGGCCGGGACCTGGCCGGCGAGTCGGCCCGGCTCGGCTCCCGCCCCGGGGCAGGCCGGGGCGAGGCGGAATCGCGGCCCGGCCCGCTGTCGCGGTCGTGCCCCGCGCCCCCGGCCTGGCCGGGGATGACATCAGCGGCCGGCCGCGGGCCGGCGTTGGCGGCCGCGTCCCGCGCCCGGTAGGCACGGAGCTTCTCAGCCCACTCCTCGTCCACCGGAGCGCGAGAGGCCACGCGGGCCCGGCCGCCGGGAGGCGCCCCGTTGACGGCGCCCCCGTTGACAGGGCCCTCGTATCCGGGTCCGTTCCCGTACGGCACCGAGCCCGACGGGCGGGGCGGGACCGTCGGGGTGTCCGGAAGCCCGGGGGGCGGCCCGACCAGCGTCCCGCCCGGCCCTAGCTGCTGGGCGGCGGTCGGCGCGGCCGCGCCCCCGCCGGCGGTGAGCGCGGCGCACTGCGCGGCCAGCCACTGCGCGGAGGGCCGGTGGCGCGGGCTGCGGGTGAGCGCCGCCGTCAGCAGCGGCATCACCGAGCCGGGGACGCCATCGAGCTCGACCTGCCCGTTGAGCACCCGGAAGAAGATCGACTGGAACGTCCCCACCCCGAACGGCTGGCGCCCGGTGGCGGCGAACGCCACGGTGGCGCCCCAGGAGTGGATGTCGGAAGCCGGGCTGCTCGGCTCTCCCTCGATGACCTCGGGCGAAAGGTAACCCGGGGTGCCCATGACGATGCCGGTCTGGGTCAGCTTCGTGCCGTCAGCGACGTTGGCGATGCCGAAGTCGATGACAACGGGGTCACCGCTGGCCAGCACCATCACGTTGCCGGGCTTCAGGTCCCGGTGGACGACGCCGGCGGCGTGGATCGCGGCCAGCGCCTCGGCCAGCCCGTAGGCGAACCGGTGCAGGGCCGCCCCGCGCAGCGGGCCGTCCCGCTTGACGGCGGCCTCCAGCGTGCGGCCCGGCACGTACTGGGTGACGATGTAGGGCGAGGCCCCCGTCAGGTCGGCGTCGAGGATCTCCGCGACGTACGGGCTGTGCACCCGCCGCATGGTCGCGACCTCGCGGGACAGGCGGGCACGGGCGCTCGGCTCGCCGGCCACGGTGGGCCCGAGCATCTTGAGCGCGACCTGGCGGCGGTCGGCGGCCCGGTATTCCCCGGTGCCCGTGGCGAGGTACACCACGCCCATCCCGCCCTCGCCGAGCTTCTCGACGATGCGGTAGGGACCGATCTTGCCCGGAAGCGATTCCAGTGCAGGCATCCGTTTCAGAGTACGTACCGAACCACGGTGGTGCGGTTAACGCCTGGATAACGGCGCGCCGGCCCCCTCAGGTTCCCAGCACGAGCCGTCGCAGGGCCTCGGCGGCCGCCGCGTTGCCCTCCGCGTGGTCGACCAGGGCGCTGGCCAGCATGCTGGCCCACTGCTGGATCGGCACGGACTGGCGGGACAGGACGACGCCCCGCACCTCCTTGCAGACCTCGGCCGTCGGCCGCCCGCCCTGGACGCCCAGGGTCATCTGCTGGTCGCCAAGCCGGACGATTACCTTGGTGATCTCGCCCGGGCGGCCGCGCATCCGGTCGGACATCGACTGCCTGCGCTCGACGGTCACGTACTCAGGCGGCAGCGCCTCGCTCAGCGACTTGGTGAGCACCCGTGCGTACACGGCGGTATCGGCGCTGTCGGCTCGCAGCGCGGCCGTCACCATCTCCAGCGAGAGCGCGTCGTCAGGCTCGGTCATGGGCTAAGTATGGCAAATCATTTTCGCTCAGCGGCCGGTGAAGGCGGCCGTGCCCGGGCCGTCCTCGATGAAGCTGCGCATTCCGGCCTTCTGGTCCTCGGTCGAGAACAGGGCCGCGAAGTGCAGCCGCTCGATCTCCAGGCCGGTGTCGAGGTCAACGTCGAGGCCAGCGTCGATCGCCTGCTTGGCCGCTCGCAGCGCCAGCGCGGGGCCGGCCGCGTACTGGGCGACCAGCTCGCGGGCGGCGTCGTACACGTCAGCGTCGGGCACGACCTTGTCCGCCAGGCCGATCGCGAGCGCCTCCGGAGCCTCGACGTGCCGCCCGCTGAAGATCAGGTCCTTGGCCCGGGCCGGCCCGACCAGCCGGGGCAGCCGCTGGGTACCGCCGGCACCGGGGATGATCCCGAGCAGGATCTCCGGCTGCCCGACCTTCGCCGACTCCCCGAGGACGCGGAAGTCCGCGCACAGCGCCAGCTCCAGCCCGCCACCGAGGGCGTACCCGGTCACGGCGGCGACCACCGGCTTGGGGATCCGCGCGACGGTGGTGAACGAGGCCTGCAGCCGGGCCGACCGGTCGGCCATCTGGGCGTAGGACAGGTCAGCCATTTCCTTGATGTCGGCTCCGGCGGCGAACGCCCGCTCCCCGCCGTAGAGCACGACCGCGCGCACGCCGGGGTCGCCGCTGACAACGGCGGCCGCCTCGGCGATCTCGTCCTGGAGCTGCGCGTTCAGCACGTTCAGCTTCGGCCGGTCCAGCCGGATGGTGGCGATCGACTCCGCGACCTCGACCCGCACGAACTCGCTCATGAGTCCCCTCCGTCTCCCGGCTGGCCCGCCGTCGGGCTGCCTTCGCCACCCTAGATCACGGCGGCGCTAGGCCGTCTGGGCCCCCGGCGTTCAGCCCGTCAGTAGTCAGGTTCCTGTTGACAATGCCAAAGCTGGGGTACGAGTGACTTTGTACATCAATTGTCACCGGAGGTAACCAATGACGCAGGGGCAGCAGCCAGGCAAGCACCGGCGCGAGTCTCCGGGCACCCTCTCCCGCTGGTTCCAGCAGCGGGTGAACGCCCGCATGAACGCCGGAATCCGGCGCGGGCGGCAGCAGTTCATGGGCATGGACGTGCTGATCCTGCACACCGTCGGCCGCCGCAGCGGCGAGCCGCGCGAGTCCCCCGTCTCCTGGTTCCGCGACCCCGCGGACGAGGAGGCCAGGCTGATCGTCGCCTCCGGCGGCGGCCGGTATGACCCGGGCTGGCACTTCAACCTGATGGCGCACCCCGACCAGGCGTCGATCGAGCTCCCGGGAGATGCCCCCGTGCCGGTCACGCCGCACGAGCTCGACGGCGCCGAGCGCGATCAGGCCTGGGCGCGCATCACCGCCGAGCAGCCCCGCTTCGCGAAGTACCAGCAGAAGACCCCCGACCGCGAGTACCCGGTCATCCGCCTCACCCCCCAGCGCCCCCGCGAGGAGGCCCTCGCCTAGCAATCGCGAGGCACGTGCGGCGCGCCCGGGCGAGGGGCTACCCGAACCAGGTCACCTGGAGGATGACAACGCGCTGGCCGCGAACGTCGGTGAGGTAGGTAACCATCAGCAGGCCTTGCGTCTCGGTGCGCACGCCCGGAGTTGGCCCGTCCCAGTTCTTGCCATCGAGGTAGACCATCGAGTCGCGCACGGTAATTTCCGGGCGACCTGGCCGAGCTGGCGGCGGCCCTCAGCGGGAAGGCCATCGAGGAGGTCGTCAGGATGAGGTACCCACGACCAATCATTCACTCGCTACGGCCTGGTGGGCGGCCCTGACGATGGAGCCGACCTCGCGGATCGCCGCCTCGCGAACCTGGGCGTCCTCGCTTTCCAGCGCGTGCTCGGCGGCATGCAGGCGCCGAGCCGTCTGCGGATGCCGTTCGATCTCAACGACGACAGCCCATTCACGGTAGAACATGTGGATCGGGACGACACTGCCTTCCTCGCCCGCCCGGACGAAGGCCATCTGCATCTTCTCGAACATCTCGGGAAGCCTGCCAGGCGCGACCCGGGCGACCGCCGAGCGCAACGCCGTCCACGTCAGTTCAGGCCTCGGCAGGAGGCAAACATGCTGATCAGGAGTCTGTCCCATCATGCCAAGCCTCCACGCGGTCACCAGCAGCCTCCGGGTCAGTTTAGTAGCGAGCGGCATGAGCAGGCGAGCACCAAGTGGCTCTGGCGTAAGCCTAAGCTCCTTATGGTAACGGACGACCATGGACGACGACATTATAGGATGATCGTACTCAGTATCGCTCGTCGTCTCGCGCCTCGGCGAGGACGAGGCTCAGTTGCGCCGCCGCCTCTCCGTCGGCGCACGGCGGCGTAAGCGGGATCTGCCCGGTGATGACGGCCGGAATGGCCTTGCTCTTGCGTGATAAGCCGATCGAGCAACTGGACTCCCCGGGCCGGAGTGGCAGGCATGATGGGCCGGGGCCCTTCGTCAGCTGGTGATGATCGTGATCAGGCGGGCGGAGTCGGTCAGGTCGGGCAGGACGTGGTCGGCGCCGGCGTCGCGTAGTTCCGAGGTGCCGGCGCGGCCGCTGGCCACCGCCACCGCCGTGGCCCCGCCGATGCGGGCGGCGGCGATGTCGCGGGACGAGTCGGCGATGTACAGCGTCGCGCGCTCGGCGAAGCTAGCCCCGTACTTCTCCTCGGCCCGCTGCCGGGCCACCCGCAGCAAGGTGCCCTTGGGGTAAGCCTCCGAGCCGAACCCGCCGACGGTCAGGTCCACGAACCGGTCGAGCCCGAACGCCCGCAGCTTCAGCACCGCGTTCGGCCGCGACGAGCCGGTCAGCACCGACGCGACCACGCCCGGCACCGCCGCGACGGCCGCCATCGCCTCGCCCGCTCCCGGCAGCAGCCGGCCCTCGGCCGTCAGCGCGTCGCGCCGCCGGGCCATCGCCGTCGCGTACTCCGACCCGAACGGGGCCAGCAGCCGCTCGGAGTCATCCCCCCGCAGGCTGACCCCGTTCGACGCCAGCGCCTCGAAGAAGATCTCCGGCTCCGACAGCCCCGCCACCATCGGCAGCTTGACCAGCGGCCGCCCGGTGATGGAGCGGAACGCCTCCGCGAACGCCGCGCGCGACACCCTGCCCACATCGACCAGCGTCAGGTCGATGTTCCACAGCACCAGTCGGTGAATGTCGCCCTCGTTTCCCGCGCGGCCACGCGCCAGCGGCGCGCGGCTCAACGCGACCCAGACTAGCCGACAGGCCTGGCCCTAACGGGCGCACTAGCCCATATGCGGATACCGGTGGTCAACGGGCGGGTTGAGGGTCTCCTTGATGGCGCGGGCGGACACCCAGCGGATCAGGTTGAAGACCGAGCCCGCCTTGTCGTTGGTGCCGCTGGCGCGCGCGCCGCCGAAGGGCTGCTGGCCGACAACCGCGCCGGTCGGCTTGTCGTTGACGTAGAAGTTGCCGGCCGAGTACCGCAGCCGGGCCGCCGCCTGGGCGATGGCGGTTCGGTCGGTCGCCATGATCGAGCCGGTCAGGGCGTACGGGGCGATGTCGGCGGCCTGGTCGACGACCGCCTCGAACGCGGCGTCCTCATACACGTGGACCGCCAGGATCGGGCCGAAGTACTCGGTCGTGAACACCTCATCGGCGGGGTCGGAGCACTCCAGCACCGTCGGGCGCACGAAGTACCCCTCGGAGTCGTCCACCGTCCCGCCGCACAGGAACGAGACCGCCGGCCGCGTGCGCGCCCGCTCGAACGCCTGCGCGTGCTTGGCCAGCGCCCGGGCGTCGATGACCGCGCCCCCGAACAGGGAGAGGTCCTCGGCCACGTTCCCGAACGACAGCGAGTCGCTGACCGCCCGGACCTCATCGCGGACCCCGGACTCCCACAGCGACCGCGGGACGTAGGCGCGCGAGGCGGCCGAGCACTTCTGCCCCTGGTACTCGAACGCCCCCCGGACCAGGGCGGTCACCAGGGAGGCGCGCTCGGCTGAGGGGTGGGCGATGACGAAGTCCTTGCCGCCGGTCTCCCCGACCAGCCGGGGGTAGTCCCGGTACCCGGCGATGCTGGCCCCGACCGTCCGCCACAGGTGCTGGAACGTCGCCGTCGACCCGGTGAAGTGAATCCCGGCCAGGTCCGGGTGCGGCAAGGCGACCTCCGAGACCGCCGCGCCGTCGCCGGTCACCAGGTTGATGACGCCGGGCGGCAGCCCGGCCGCCTCCAGCAGCCGCATCAGGTAGTGGGCCGACAGCTGCTGGGTGGGGGACGGCTTCCAGACGACCACGTTGCCGAGCAGGGCCGGGGCGGTGGGCAGGTTCCCGGCGATCGAGGTGAAGTTGAACGGGGTGATGGCGAGCACGAACCCCTCCAGGGGCCGGTACTCCATCGAGTTCCACGTCCCCGGGGCCGACTCCGGCTGCTCGGCCAGCAGCTGCCGGGCGTAGCCGACGTTGTAGCGCCAGAAGTCGATCAGCTCGCAGGCCGCGTCGATCTCGGCCTGGTAGACCGACTTGGACTGGCCGAGGATGGTGGCCGCGTTCACCGTGGCCCGCCAGGGGCCCGCCAGCAGGTCGGCCGCCCGCAGGAACACCGCCGCGCGGTCGTTGAACGACAGCTCCCGCCAGCCCGGGGCCGCCGCCCGGGCGGCGTCGATCGCGCGGGCGACGTCGGCGCCGGTCGCGTTGCCGAGCTCGCCGAGCACCCGGCGGCGCGCGTGCGGCTGGACGACCGCCACCCGCTCGCCGGACCCCATGACCGGCCGGCCGCCGATCGTCATCGTGAGGTCGGCCCGCTCCCCGGCCAGCTCCTTGAGCTTGGCCTCGACGGCGGCGCGATCGGCGCTGCCGGGCTGGTACGGGCGGACGGGCTCGTTAAAGGGTGAAGGAACCCGGGTCACAGCATCCATATCCCGGACGATACCCCGGCCCGCCAGGAACCTCACGGCGCGGCCGAGCGCGAGCCACTTTAAGAAATAAGGGTCTTCAGTTCCTGGGTCGCGTACCAGGCCAGCTCGTGCCCGTCTGCCCCGTCCACGGTGAACTCCGCGTCCTCGTCGCCGGCGTCGGCGGCGGCGATCGCGTCGGCCGCGGCCCCGATGTCAGCCGCCGCGTCCTCGTCGTCGACGTGGCCGGCGGCCAGCGCGGACAGCGGGACGGCGCCGGCGACAACCACGGCGGCGGGCTCGTCGTCGTAGGCGATCCAGGTGGCCTCGGCGTCGGCCGCGAGCACGACCCGGCGGCGGGGCGCGCCCGGGTCCGCGTGCAGCAGCCGCAGCGACTGGCGGGCGGCGGCGAGCATCGCGACGTACTCCAGCTCTTCCTCGTCGCCGCTGGCATAGGCCTCGCGCAGGGCCGGGGTGACGGCGAACCCGTGCACTGGCGCGGGGCCGGCCACGCCCTCGCGCAGGACGTCAGCCAGGGCCGGGAGCGTCGAGGGGAGGTAGATCCGCATGGCTGCCCATCGTAGTGGCCGGCGCTGGCGTCGTGGGCAGCACTGGCGCCGGGCCGCCGACCGCCGCGATCACGGACGCCACGGCATCGGTGACCGGGACGTGCTCCCACAGCCGGATGACGGTCCAGCCCGCCTCGGTCAGGGCGTGGTCGGCCGCGCGGTCGCGCTCGACGTTCCGCAGCAGCTTGGGCGACCAGTACCACTCGTTGTTCTTCGGCTTGCTGCCGTGCTCCGGGCAGGCGTGCCAGAAGCAGCCGTCCACGAACACCGCGACCTTCCGCCGGGTGAACGCGATGTCCGGCCGGACCCGGCGCAGCGGCAGGTCGATCCGGAAGTCCTTGCGGTACCGGTACCCCATCGCGTGCAGGGCGCTGCGGAGGGCGAGCTCTGGCTTGGTGTCGGTGCGCCGGTTGCCCCGCATGTTCGCCGACCGGCCCGGCGTCAGGGGATGCGGGTACGCCTTCCCGGCCTTCCCGGCCTTCGCGGGCTGCGAGAGGGGCGCCGCGGCCTCCTCGGGTGGCTTGTCCGCCATGTCCGCAGAGCCTAGCGAGTGCGCAACCTGTTGCGGGTGCGCAATCAGTATTGGGGGCGTCCCCCGGAAGATAGCAACTCGCTCAGCCGGGCGGCGGTGGCGGCGGGGTCGGTGTGGTGGATGCCGGTCATGCCGAGTGCCTCGGCCGCCGCGATGTTGAACCCGATGTCGTCGATGAACGCGCACTGCGACGGCGGCAGGCCGAGCGACGCGGCCGTGTGCAGGAAGATCCCCGGCTCGGGCTTGCGCATGCCGACCTCATGGGAGATCACGACCGAGTCGAACAATGCCGGGAAGTCCGCCCGCGGGTAGCCGGCGTCGCCCCAGGAGTTCGACAGCAGGGCCGTGCGCAGCCCCCGGGCGCGCACGTCCCTGATCAGGTCGTACATCACGGTGACGGGCTGGCCGGCCGGCAGCATGCGGGCCAGCATCCCAGCGGCCCGCACCGGGCCGCCGTCCACGCGCACCAGCCGCTGGGCGAGCAGTGCCTCGAACTCCGCGACGGTGCACTCGCCGCGCTCCAGCGCGTGGACCGGGTTCCGCTCGCCGCCCGACTCGTAGGCGGCGGTCAGCCACGGGCCGACGGCCGCGAGGTAGCTCTCCCAGTCGACCTGGTCGGCCGTCGCCCACGCCCGGATCAGCGCCGGGATGGGCGGCGTGAGCACGCCGCCCCAGTCGAAGACCACTGCCCGGACCTCGCCCGCGGGCCGCGACCGGGCCGGGCCGGCGGGCGCGAAGAGCACGTCCTCGGGGTTCTCGGTCGCCACGATCCGATCATAGGCGCCCGGTCCGCCGCCCGGGCCCGGACTGCCCGCGGGATGGAAGGCGCGCTGGAATGTCAGTTCCGCTCGAATGTCAGTGGCCGGCGCTATAACGGCATGGCAAGCAGTTGCGCGTCCGGCCGCCGAGCGGAGGCGCCAGCCAGTGCCCGCATTGCCCAGTCAGCATCCGCATCGCCAGTCCGGGAGAAGCCATGGCAGGACAACAGGGAGCCGCGCTCGTCGCGGTGCCCGACTGGACGGCCGCCCGTCCCGGCGGCCGGCTCGCGGGGGATCCGCCCGCGGGTCACCCGGCCGGGGCGCTATCGCGCCCGGACGCGCAGCGCCAGCCGGGCTAGCAGCGCCAGCCGGGCATGCAGCGCCAGCCGGGCTTGCAGTGCCCGCCGGGCGAGCAGTGCCCGCCGGGCGAGCCGCCGCCGGGCGCCCCCGGGGCGGACTGGCCGCACCGGTTCGCGGCGATGCTGACGGAGGCGCTAGCCGGGGCGAGGCCCGCCCGGCACGTGCTGCCGTGGACGACCAAGCGCGCCCAGAGCCAGTTCGACCGGCTGCTGCGCGGCTTCGCCGACGGCGGCGCGGGCGGGCAGGCGGGCGGGGACCGCACGCCGCGCATCCGGCGGGTCGTGGCGACCTGCCCGGCCCCGGACGCGATCGAGATGAGCGTCGTGGCCGGGTTCGGGCCGCGCACCCGGGCGCTCGCGCTGCGCCTGGAGCGCCCGGACGGAGCGGCCCGCGAGCTGCTGGCGCAGACCCGGAGGGCTCCCTGGCCGGACGCGGTCATGGCCGCCTCCGGCGGCTGGATCTGCACCGACATCGAGGCCGCCTGAGGACCTGGTAACGGCGCGGCCCGGCAGCGCGAGGTGCTCGCGCTGCCGGGCCGCGTGCAGCCGCCGGGAGGGCCGTCAGGCGTGGCTGGCGGGAAAGCGGTCAGGCGTGGCTGGCCGGGTCCCCGTGGCACCGCTTGTACTTGCGGCCGGAACCGCACGGGCAGGGGTCGTTGCGGCCCACGCTGGCGTACGGGTCGCCGCCGTCGCGCTTCACCTCGACGCCACCGCTGTCGGAGGGCGCCGAGTACTGGAGCTGGGTCGGGCGGTGCGGCTCGAAGCCGGGCGGCAGGATCGGCCCGTCGTGCTTCTCCTCGGCCGCCGGGGCCGCGCTGGCGGCGGCGCCGTCGATGCCACTGCCGTCTATGACACCGCCATCCATGACACCGCCGTCGACCGCGCTGGCCGCCATCGCCTCCGCCTCAGCCGCCTCGCTGGCCGCGGCCTGCCCGCGCGCGGCCGCCTGGCCGCTGGCCGAGGACGGCGAGGACTTGGTCGCGGCCTGGCCTCGGCCAGCCGCGGTCGCGTGGCCCCGCCCGTCGGCGGCGTGCCGGCCGCGCTTGGAACCGCCCGCGCGGGCGGCCGGGGCGGCCCCGGGCTGCGCCGGGCGCGCTCCACCGGGACGGCTGGCCGTGCCCGGCGCGCTGCCGGGGTCGCGCTTGGCCCCGGGCTTGGCCCCGGCCCCGCCGAACGCCGCCGGGACGCTGCCCGACGACTCGGCCGCCAGGGCCTCCTGGGCGGCCTGCGCACGGCGAGCGGCGGCCTGCTGGCGGGCGGCCCGCTGCTGCGCGGCCGCCTGGGCGGCGGCCTGCGCCTCCTGCTCGGCCGGCGACAGGGCGGGAGCGGCCGGCGCGGCCTGCTGGCCGGCCTTCGTCCCGAACAGCATGCCCGGGATGGAGCCGTCCTGGACCTCTTCGACGATCGGGTTCTGCTGGACCTCGATCTGGAGGTTGAACAAGGCGGTGACGGACTCCTCCTTGATGCCCTCCATCATCTCGTTGAACATGTCGTAGCCCTCGCGCTGGTACTCGATCAGCGGGTCGCGCTGCGCCATGGCCCGCAGGCCGATGCCCTCGCGGAGGTAGTCCATCTCGTACAGGTGCTCGCGCCAGCGGCGGTCCAGCACCGACAGCACCACGCGGCGCTCGACGTCCCGCATGACCTCGGAGGTGAGCTCCTCCTCGCGGCGCTCGTAGGCGGCGTGCGCGTCGTCCTGGGCGGCCTCGGTCAGCAGCTCGGTGGTCAGGTTGGCCTTCTCGCCGCCGGCTTCCTCGATGACCCCGTCGGCGGTGATGGAGATCGGGTAAAGCTGGCGGAACGCCTTCCACAGCTTGTCGAGGTCCCACTCTTCGGGGTAGCCGTCGCTGGTGGCCGCCGACGCGTAGGCCGCGATCACCTCGTCCAGCATCGACTGGATCTGGACGTGCAGGTCGGCGCCCTCCAGCACCTGGCGGCGCTCGGCGTAGATGACCTGGCGCTGCCGGTTGAGGACATCGTCGTACTTGAGGACGTCCTTGCGGATCTCGAAGTTCTGCGACTCGACCTGCGTCTGGGCCGACCGGATAGCCCGGGAGACGACCTTGTTCTCGACCGGCACGTCGGCCGGGATGCTCATCCGGTCCATGAGCGCGCCGACCCGGTCGGACCGGAACATCCGCATGAGGTCGTCCTCCAGCGACAGGTAGAACCGGCTCTTGCCCGGGTCGCCCTGCCGGCCGGAGCGGCCGCGCAGCTGGTTGTCGATGCGGCGGGACTCGTGCCGTTCGGTGCCGAGGACGTACAGGCCGCCCGCCTCGGTGACCTCCTCGTGCTCGGCCGCCACGGCTGCCTTGGACTTGGCCACCGCCTCCGGCCAGGCCGCCTCGTAGTCCTCGGGCGTGTCGACCGGGGACAGGCCGCGCTGGTGCAGTTCCTGGTCCGCGATGAACTCGGGGCTGCCGCCGAGCATGATGTCGGTGCCGCGGCCGGCCATGTTGGTCGCCACGGTGACCGCGCCCAGGCGGCCGGACTGGGCGACGATCGTCGCCTCTTGCTCGTGGTACTTGGCGTTCAGGACGTGATGGGGGATGCCCTTGCGCTTGAGCATCTTCGACAGCAGCTCGGACTTCTCCACGCTGGTCGTGCCGACGAGGACGGGCTGGCCCTCGGCGTGCCGCTCGGCGATGTCCTCGACGACGGCCTCGAACTTCGCCTCGGCCGACTGGTAGATCATGTCGGTCTCGTCGGCCCGGATCATCGGCCGGTTCGTCGGGATCGGGACCACGCCGAGCTTGTAGATCTGCATGAACTCGGCCGCCTCGGTCATGGCCGTTCCGGTCATGCCCGACAGCTTGTCGTAAAGCCGGAAGTAGTTCTGCAGGGTGATCGTGGCGAGCGTCTGGTTCTCGTCCTTGATCTGCACGTTCTCCTTGGCCTCGATGGCCTGGTGCATGCCCTCGTTGTAGCGGCGGCCGTGCAGGATGCGCCCGGTGAACTCGTCCACGATCATGACCTCGCCGTTCATGACGACGTAGTCCTTGTCCTTCTTGTACAGCTCCTTGGCCTTCAGGGAGTTGTTCAGGAAGCTGACCAGCGGGGTGTTGACCGGGTCGTAGAGGTTGTCGATGCCGAGGTAGTCCTCGACCTTCTCGACGCCGGCCTCCAGGATGCCGATGGTCTTCTTCTTCTCGTCGACCTCGTAGTCACCCTCGCCGTCCTCGCCGCGCCGCAGCCGCGGGGCGATCCGGGCGAACTCGGTGTACCAGCGGGAGTTCTGCTCGGCTGGGCCGCTGATGATCAGCGGCGTCCGGGCCTCGTCAACGAGGATCGAGTCGACCTCGTCCACGATCGCGAAGCTATGGCCGCGCTGCACGCACTCATCCAGCGACCAGGCCATGTTGTCGCGCAGGTAGTCGAACCCGAACTCGTTGTTCGTGCCGTAGGTGATGTCGGCCTCGTAGGCCGCCTTGCGGTCCTGCGGCGTCATGTCCGCGAGGATGACCCCGACCTCCAGGCCGAGGAAGCGGTGCACCCGGCCCATCCACTCCGAGTCGCGCTTGGCCAGGTAGTCGTTGGTCGTGACGACGTGCAGGCCCTTGCCCGCGATGGCGTTCAGGTAGGCGGGGAAGACGCCGGTGAGCGTCTTGCCCTCACCGGTGCGCATCTCGGAGATGTTCCCCTTGTGCAGGTTCGCCCCGCCCATGAGCTGGACGTCGAACGCCCGCTGGCCCAGGGTCCGCCGAGCGGCCTCGCGGGCAGTCGCGAACGCCTCGGGAAGCAGGTCGTCGAGCGACTCCCCGTCCGCGTAGCGCTGCCGGAACTCGTCCGTCATCGCCCGGAGCTCGGCGTCGCTCATGGCCTTGAAGTCTTCCTCGACCGAGTTGACCTGCTCGGCGATCCGCTTTAGTTGGCGGAGGATTCTGCCCTCGCCCGCGCGAAGGACGCTATCTAGGATCGTTGGCACTTCTGGTCGTGCTCCTTGCGGATCGGATGACTTACACGCCTCGGTGTCATGGTAGGCGAGTCAGGGCGTGATGCCGAGTCCGCACGGGAAACCAGAGGGTGAACGCCGGCCCTGATGCCACCGGCGTGGCGATAGTGGAGTACTTTCATGGGGGTCTGGCGACACACGCCGGGTGCGGCAGGCGCCTGGGCGACAAGACGTTCTCAGGAGGAAGCGTGGCCGAGCATGGGGCGACTAGCACCGTAGCGGGCCCGGGCGACACCGGAGCGGTGCCGGTAAGCGCGGCGACGCACGATCACGAGCACTTCAGCGGGCGGCCGGCCTCGTGGGCAGGCGTCGCCATCACCTGCGTCGGCTTCGTCGTCGGGGGCTTCGCGTTCTTCCCCCACATGACCTGGTGGCTGTTCTGGACCGGGACCGCGATCGCCGTCGTCGGCTGCCTCGTGCTCGCCCTCGCCAAGACCTTCACCCAGGACTGGTATTAGCCCAGGGTAGTAACCAGGGGACGCCAGGTCACGGGGGTACGGGGGTCGCCCCCGGGCGATTCACGGCCTGCCCGATATCCTCGCCCGTCCATCGGGCAGGTCACGGGGGTACGGGGGTCGCCCCCCGGGCGATACTGTGTTCTGATGAGTAGCGCGGTCGAACTGACTCCCGATGAGGTCCGGCGGATCACCCTGCACGCGCAGGGGCTGCTCGGGGCGGACGGGCGGCGGGGCGGGGTAAGCGGGATGCTGCGGCGGCTGGGAGCCGTCCAGCTGGACACCATCAGCGTCCTGGCCCGGTCGCATGAGCTGGTCCCCTACGCGCGGCTGGGAGCGGTGGGCCGGGACCGGGTCGAGCACGCGTTCTGGCCCGCGACGCGGCCCACGGCGTTCGAGTACTGGTCGCACGCCGCGTGCGTGCTCCCGTTGGCCGACTGGCCCTTCTACGCGGCCCGCAGGCGCGGCATCCGGGCCACGGGGCAGCGCTGGCACAAGGTCTCCCAGGAAGCCTGCGACATCGTCCTGGCCCGGCTGCGCGATGAGGGGCCGCTGACCGCGACGCAACTGGGCGGGGCGAAGGCGGGCGGCCCGTGGTGGGACTGGTCGGAGACCAAGATCGCGGCCGAGTGGCTACTGGACACCGGCACGGCGGTGTGCGTCCGGCGCACGGGGTGGCGCCGGGTCTACGACCTGCCCGAGCGGGTGATCCCGGCGCCGCTGCTGGACGCCGGGCCCGATGACGCCGAGTGCCTCGCCTACCTGGCCGGCGTGACCGCCCGGGCGCTAGGCGTCGCCACCAGCGCCGACCTGGTCGACTACCAGCGGCTCAACTCCCTGGGCCTGCACGCGGGCAAGCCGGACCTGCTCGCCGCCGCGGCCGACGCGGCCGGGCTGGTCCCGGTCACGATCGCGCCCGCTCTCCCGGCCAGCCGGGCCTCTTCGGTTTCCGCCGCTTCGTCAGCCGGGCCCGCCCGCGCGGGGAAGGCCGCCCGGCCGCTGGCCGCCTGGGCCGATCCCGCCGCCCTGGCGTGGCTGCAGGCCGGCGGCCGGGGCACGCACCGGACCACGCTGCTGTCGCCGTTCGACCCGCTGGTGTGGGACCGCAAGCGGACGCTGCGGATGTTCGGCTTCGAGCACTCCCTGGAGGCGTACGTGCCCCGGGACAAGCGCGTCCACGGCTACTTCGCGATGCCGCTGCTGGCTGGCGGCCGCCTCGTCGGCCGGGTGGACCCCGGTCGCGAGGGCAAGACGCTGGTCGCCCGGCACGCCGTGCTGGAGTCCCCGGCCGCGGTCGCGCCGCTCGCCCGGGCGATGGCCGAGGCGGCCACGTGGGTCGGCTGCGAGCAGGTCGCCGCCGAGCGGGTCACCCCGGCGCACCTGGCCGGGCCGGTCCACGCGGCCCTCGCGGCTGTGTCCGGTTAACAGCCTGCCAGCTAACGACCTGCCCGGCTAACGACGCGGCTGGCCCTAACGACACCGCCGGGCTAGCTGATCTCGATCAGCTTCTCCCGGACGGCGATCATGACCGCCTCCATCCGGGAGTGGATCTGCAGCTTCTCCAGGATGTTGCGGACGTGGTTCTTCACCGTGTTCTCGGAGATGAACAGCTCCTTGGCGATGTCCCGGTTGTTCATCCCCCGGGCCACCAGGCGCAGCACTTCCATCTCGCGCTCGGTGAGCTTGGGGGCGGGGGCGTGCTTGGAGGGCTCCTCCTCGGCGTCGCGGCGGGCGAGGGTCGCGAACTCGGTGAGCAGCTTGCCCGCCATCGACGGGTTGATCAGGGACTGCCCCCCGTGGACGGACCGGACCGCGGACGCCACGTCGTCGAGCGGGATGTCCTTGAGCAGGTAGCCGCTGGCGCCGGCCCGGATCGCCTCGAAGAGGTCTTCCTCCTCGTCGCTGATGGTCAGCATGACGATCTTGGCGCTCGGCGCGACCTCCTTCATCGCCCGGGCCGCCTCGATGCCGGTGGTCTTCGGCATGCGGATGTCCATCAGGACGACATCGGGGACGGACTCACCCGCGATCTGGACGGCCTCGGCGCCGTCGCTCGCCTGGCCGACGAGCTCGATGCCGTCCTCTTCGCGCAGGACCATCTCCAGCCCGCGCCGGAAGAGCGCGTGGTCATCGGCGATCAGCACCCGGATGGAGTCTCCCGTCACCGCGGCTGGCCTTCCCGGCCGCGCCGGGCCAGGCTGTGGCCCCCCAGGCCCCCCGGCGCTTCCCCGGCTTTGCCGTCCGAGGGGAGACGCCCCTGACTCGGCTCCCCGCAAGCCGGGATTCGAGGGCACCTGAGGCCGATCGGTCACGGCCGCTCCTTCCGCTGCGATCGCAGTTCACGCACAGGATAGGACATGTCACTAAACCTGTGCGTACTGCCCCGCCCCGGCGCGCCCTCGCGAGCGCGCCACGGCGGGCATTGTCATGACCCTGCCTGACTTACCTCCGGCCGTGCGGGAGCCTGGCTAGGCCTCCTCGACAAGTCGGATAACTCCATAGTCGTACCCTCGGCGCCGATAGACAACGCTGAACTTGTCGCAGGCGCTGTCGTGGAACAGGTAGAAGTCGTGTCCCACCAGCTCCATCTCCAGCAGCGCCTGGTCGATGGTCATCGGCTCGGAGGCGTGCGCCTTCTCCCGGACCACGAGCGGGCCGTCGCCCTCCATCTGGATCGGGACCATGCCCGCGATGCCGTCGGCGTCCTCGCCCGAGCTCGCCCGGCCATGGCCGTCAGCTGCCGCGTGGGCGCCATTTCCGTTCCCGGCCGCCGCGTAGTCCCCCGGCCGCGCGAGGAGGCTGGTGCCGTCCAGGGCCGCGGGTACCGCCCCCACGGCCGCCAGGACCTCCGGAGAGCGCACGGTAGCCGCCTCGCCCCTCCGTGCCTTGCGCCGCTCCGCCGCGCGCCGCAGCTGCCCTTCCAGCTTCGTGAAGGCTATGTCCAGGGCGGCGTACCGGTCGTCGGCGGCTGCCTCCGCCCGGATCAGGGGGCCACGCGACCAGATGGTCAGCTCCACGCGCTCGCTGTGGTCAGCCTGGCGCGGGTTGCGCTCCTGCGAGACCTCTACGTCGACCCGGAGGACCTTGGCGTCAAGCTTCTCAAGCTTCGCCAGCTTCTCCGAGGCGTGCCTGCGGAACCGGTCCGGGACCGTCGTGTGCCGACCCGTGAACGTAATTTCCATCTCGACTCCCTACGGCTGTCGATGAATGGCTGCGACTGGATACCAGGGAGCACTCGCCCGGCCGACCTGGTCTTCGTCCCCACATCCGCCTGCTGAGGGGTTCGCGGCCTTCCATGGCCACTACTGACCTTCTCCGTTCCCGGGAGACGTACGTATCCCCCGTCAGGGCAGGACTTACTTCTAAGCCGCACCGTGATCGGTCGACGAGAAGTCGCCTTACGTGGGCCGTTTCGCCTGCGGCTGGCATCGGCTTGCCGGCTGGACGCCTCCGCATACGGAGGGGCCAGTCCGGCGCAACCACGGACCCGGGCGAGTGCCATAGGTGAACGCTAGTCCGCCTGAGCCACTTTGTCAGGAGGGACGAACGTGATGATTACCCGCAAAGCCCCTGATATCCGGCTCGCGAATCAGTGACGCCTGGGACGGATGGGGGTTCCGTGCAGCAAAACGCAGCCCTAGCCAGGGAAGGCGGGCGACACGCCCGGCCCGAGGGGGTCCCACACCCCGGTCACGCCAGTCGGGTCGATGGCCATCGACTTGTCGGCCATGCTGGCGACCAGGCCGCCGCCCTTGCTGGCGGTGATCGTCGCGATGCCAGGCCGGTTGGGGATGGTCACCTGCGAGCCGCCGTTCACCGGGTACTCGGTCAGCGTGCTGCCGGGCTGGCCCAGCGCGATGACATCGTCGGGACCCCACCAGGACACGGAGCTGAAGGCATTCCCCCGCCCGCAGACGAAGAACGGCGACCACTGCAGCGACACGACCTGCGACTGCCCGAACTGCGACTGGGGCAGGCGGGCGATCGCGGCGAAGGCGAGCGTCTGCGTGGCCCCGCCGAAGACGACCGCGACCCGCACGCCGTCTGGCGCCACCCGGACCGCGGTGATGGTGCCGGGATCGCTGTCCGGGCACGTCCGCTGGTGGGCGATCCGCACCGTGGCCGCCGGGCCGGCCTGCTTGCCGGAAACGGCCGGCACCACCCCGATGCCCGCGCTGCTGGTCATCCACAGGTTGTCATCGGCGTCCCAGCTCAGCGAGGCGATGTCGTCGCCCGTGAACCGCGGGGTGAGGGACGGCGTGAGGGACTTGCCGCCGAGCGGGCCGGTGTAGACGGTGCCGTCCTTGACGGTGGCCAGGAAGTTCGCGTCAGGGGACACCGCGATCGGGGCGTAGCCCGCGCCGAGGGTGGCCACCTTGGCGCCCTTGGCGGTGCCCGTCGCCTTCCACAGGCCGCCGCTCGCCGTGCGGAAGTAGTAACTGGCGGGCTGGGGGCCGCTGGCCGGCCAGTACTTGGTGGCCGAGTTCTGGATGGCGTTGCCGGGCGCGGCGCCGGGCGGGACGAAGGGCTTGCCGTCGATGGACAAGGCGATCGACTGGACCTGCTGGGATCCCTGCCCGGCGCCGTGCAGCGTCCACCAGAGCTGGGCCGAGATCCGCTGCCTGACCGTCAGCGACGCCTTGGCGATGGCCGTGCCCGCCAGGTCGACCAGGGCGGTGCCGCCATCCACGGTGACGCTGCCGTGCAGGGCCGTCTTCGGCGGGAAGGCCGTATGGGTGGCGTCGTTGTCCCCGAGCCAGTCCGGGGGCTGGTTGACGAGGTCCTCGACCAGGACGTTGACGAGGTCGCCCTGGGTGGCCTGGAGCGGGACGTAGACCGGGTCGGGGACCAGGTAGCGGTCCCCGGGGTCGAAGAAGTAGAGGTTCCGGAGCTGGAAGTCGGCCTGGAACTCCGAGCTCGTCAGCAGCAGCGGGTTGTCGTGGGCGTTGGAGATCCGCCACTGGCCGCGGTCCTGGACCAGGTCGTACCGGAACGAGACGGAGCCGTTCTTGGGCGGCGTGGCCGACGGGGCGCCGTAGTTGGTGCCCTCCCCCGACAGCGTCGCCTGCACGGTCCCGCTGACGTAGACCCTCGCCGTCCGCTGCTTGGCCGGCGGCCGTCCCGGGTCGCCGACGATGTTGGGGCCATCCTTGAATACGGCGGTCCGCCAGTGCGGCGTCCAGGCGGCGCTGGCGGCCGGGGTCAGGTACTTGCGCGCCACCTCCTGGTTGCCGGCGAAGCTCGCCCCGGCGGTGAGGAAGCCCTGGACGACCTGGGCCGGGGACCAGCCCGGCTGCGGGGACGGCGGGACGAATTGCAAGACGGACTGGCCCTGGGCGCCGGCCCCCTGCGTGATCGTGTACGACAGCACCGGGCCGGCGCTGGGCATGGACACGCACCCGGCCGCGCTGGCGAGCACGCCCACGGCCGCCAGCAGCGTCACCACGCCCCGCCGGGCGCGCGCCCTAAGCATGCCCGCCGCCCGGCTCGCCCGAAGACCTGGCGATGCCACTCCCGGTCATGCCCGGGGGCGCCCCCAGGCCGGGGGCCATCGTGAGGCTCGGGGGCACCGCCAGGGTGGCCTCGACGGCCGCGGTGACCACGTCCGCCTCATCCGGGCCGAGCGGCAGCGGCGACCCGGCGAGGGTGTGCCCGGCTAGCCGGGGGACGGTCAGCCGGAACACCGAGCCGTGCCCGACCTCGCCCCAGGCCTGGAGCCAGCCACCGTGCAGGTGCGCGTCCTCCAGGGCGATCGCCAGGCCCAGCCCGGTCCCGCCGGTGGTCCTGGCCCGGGCCGGGTCGGCCCGCCAGAACCGCTCGAAGACCAGTTGCTCCTGCCCGGCCGTCAGGCCCACCCCGTGGTCGCGGACGGCCACCGCGACGGCATCCCGGTCGGCCGCGACGGTTACCAGCACGTCCTTGCCCTCCCCGTGCTCCACCGCGTTGACCAGGAGGTTACGCAAGATCCGGTCCACCCTGCGCTTGTCCACCTCGGCGATGCAGGGCCCGGCCGGCAGCCGGAACTCGATCCGGCCCCCGCGGCGCTCGGCCAGTTGCTGGGCGTCGTCGGCGCTGCGCCGGGCCAGGTCGCAGATGTCCGTCGGCTCGGCGTCGAGGGTAGCCACGTTGGCGTCGTGCCGGCTGATCTCGAGCAGTTCAGTCAACAGCCCCTCGAAGCGCTCGATCTGGCTCTGCAGGAGCTCCACGCTGCGGGACTCGGCCGCGTCGAGCTGGTCCCGGGCGTCGAAGAGGATCTCCGCCGCCATCCGGATGGTGGTCATGGGCGTGCGCAGCTCGTGCGACACGTCGGAGACGAACTGCCGCTGCGCCTTGGACAGGTCCTCCAGCTCGCGCAGCTGGCCCTGCAAGGTCGCGGCCATGTCGTTGAACGAGGTCGCGAGCTTGCCCAGGTCGTCCGCGCCGCCCACCGTCATGCGCTCGCCGAGGTGGCCCGCCGACAGCCGCTGGGCCGCCTGCGCCGCGTGCCGCACCGGGACGACGACCCACCGGGTGACCAGCGAGGCGATGGCCGCCAGCAGCGCCACCAGGGCGATCCCGGCCCCGATGAGCGTCGTCTGGACGATCTGCAGGGACGACTGCTCGGCCTGCAGCGGGAAGACGAAGTACAGCTCGTAGTACTGGCCGAGCGGCGCCCCGAGGGCGATGGCGGCCACGCTGGGCCGCCCGTCGGTGAACGCGAGGGTGGTCGGGGCGTAGTAGAGCAGGTTCCCGCCGTGGACGGCCTGCTGGGCGGCCTCCTGCTGCTCGGTCTGGAGCTGCTCCTTGACCACGTCCGCCCGCAGCTTGGCGGGCAAGGTGGTATCGGGTCGCACGGTCGAGGCGGCTGCGTGGCTGAAGGTCTGCCGGGTGCCGTCGGGGCGCAAGGCGACCACGACGTAGTACGTCGGGCTACTGCTGCCGGCCTGCTGCTGCAGCGTCTGGGCGGTCTTCGCCATGAACTGCTCGGCCGCCGAGTTGGTGGCCGGCTCCGTGCTGAAGCCGGGGACCGACTGGGCGGCGTACAGGCCGGCGAGGGCCTGGCTGTGGGCGTTGCTCTCGGCATTGGCCAGCAGCCCGTCGGCGATCTGCTCGGTCAGGAAGAACCCGAGCACCGCCACCATGGTGGCCGAGATCACCAGCGTGGTGCTGATGACCCGCAGCTGCAGCGAGCGGTGCCAGCGCTGGCGCACCTTCGCGACGATGGAGTGCTCCCAGCGCAGGGCGGCCCGCAGCACGATCGTCGCCCGGCGCGGCAGCCAGGAGACGAACCAGCGGACGACCCGGTTGCGCCGCATCGCCATTTCCCAGGCCTCGCGCGGGTACTCGCGCGGGTCCCGGGGCACGCCGGACTCACGCGGCGCGGTGGACTGACCGGCCGCGTCGGGAGTAACCGCTGACCGCTCCATCCTCAGATCAGCCAGGGCCCGCCTTGTACCCGACGCCGCGTACCGTGACCACGATCTCCGGGTGCTCGGGATCCCGCTCGATCTTGGCTCGCAGCCGCTGCACGTGCACGTTCACCAGCCGGGTGTCCGCCGCGTGCCGGTACCCCCATACCTGCTCCAGCAGGACCTCGCGGGTGAACACCTGCCGGGGCTTGCGCGCGAGTGCGACCAGCAGGTCGAACTCCAGCGGCGTCAGGCTGAGCGCCTCGCCGTTGCGCTTGACCGAGTGGCCCGCGACGTCAATCGCCACGTCGCCAATCTGCAGCATCTCGGGAGCCGGCTCATCGGTCCGCCGGAGCCGGGCGCGGATGCGCGCGACAAGCTCCTTGGACTTGAACGGCTTGTGGATGTAGTCGTCGGCCCCGGACTCCAGGCCAAGGACGACATCGACGGTATCGGTCTTGGCCGTCAGCATGACGATCGGGACGCCCGACTCGCCCCTGATCTGACGGCATACGTCGATGCCGTCCAGCCCGGGCAGCATCAGGTCAAGCAGCACGAGATCCGGCCGCGTCTCCCGGAAGGCGTCCAGGGCCTTATCCCCGTTGTCGACGAAGGTCGGCTCGAAACCCTCCCCGCGAAGCACGATCCCCAGCATCTCCGCGAGCGCCGCGTCGTCGTCGACGACTAGCACACGTCCTTTCATGGGCCCCATCGTTCCATGTCTTGCTCCAAACAGAGCATTCACGGCGGCAGACGATGACGCCCACCGCATGACCC
>DATBEM010000150.1:0-10965 GCA_036276115.1 Trebonia sp. | reverse complement strand
GGCCGGAACGGCGGTGCCTCCGGCCGGAACGGCGGTGCCTCCGGCCGGAACGGCAGCAGGCCCCGGCCGGTGAGGCCGGGGCCTGCCCTGATCGCGGCTAGCCGGGGTCGCCCCGGCCCGCCGCGGGCTGGCCGTCATTGTCCACGACCTGCCACCAGCCGGCCAGCTCGTCAATGATGGGCAGGACCGAATGCCCCTGGTTCGTCAGGCAGTACCGCACCCGGGGCACCGAGCCGCGCACATTATGCACGGTCCGCTCCACTAGCCGCGCGCCCACCAAGCGGTGCAGCGCGCGGTCTAGCGGCTTGTTCTCTTCGAGGCCCGTGGCCCGGGCCAGGTCGCTATGCGTCTTCGGGCCGCCCGCGAGGTGCACCAGGACGGTGACAATCCACTTGCCGGACAGGATCCGGGCGGCCTCGTGCGCGTCGGTCGATACCTGATGATTACCCAAGGGCACGGGACGGCCATTCATCGCATCGAGCCAGCGGCCTAAAATGATTCGTCTTCTTGGTGCAGGGAGTATTTATCGGGGTCGACCGAGTAGAACTGGCTCGCCCAGCCCCGGAAACGCATGATCGGCCCGTCCCCGAGCGCGAGCCGGGGATGGGCGACATGTATCTTATGGCGCCAGATCGGCACGTCCTGCTCTATTCCCCGCCAGGACGGCTGGGCGAATATCTGGGTGGCCAGCCAGCCGGCGTACTTCTGGGCACGGCTCCCCGATGAGCCCAGCCGCGCGCTCACGGTGAACCGGGCCTGGACGCGCCACGGGTCAATGGCCACCGGCATTATCTGCACGAGGGCCGAGAGCTTCCACTGGGGGATGTTGGCCAGCACCCGCAGGTACCCCAGCCCGTGCGCCTGCACGTCAAAGGCGACATCGGACCGGCCTAGCACCGGCAGGACCCGGAAGACCGACGTCCCCACGCTCAGGCGGGGCCCGTCCGGCTCCATCGGCTTCGTGATCTCGGCCCCGGACGTGCCGTGAACCGGGCCAAAGTGGCCGATATCGATGGAGTTCTCGATGACCTCCTGCGGATGGGCCACCATCGTGGTCACGTGCCGGGCCGGGGCCGGGAAGCCATCGGCCGCCAGGTCCGGCACTTCCCAGGACGGCGGGTCGCCCTCGGCGTGGTGCCACAGCAGGACCGCGCCGTTGACCTCGCGCGCGGGCAGCTGCTCCAGGCTGGCCCGGGGCGGCCGGGTGCCGTAGGCCGTGCCGACGCAGATGCCATCGGGATTAAAGGCGAACTTGTGGAATGGGCACACGAGGTCTTCGCCCACTACCTTGCCGCCCACCCCTAGGTGGGCGCCGAGATGCGGGCAATAGGGCTTGACCACGCGAAGCAGGCCGCGCCGCGTCCGGTAGAGGACTACCTCCTCTCCCGCGAATTTTCGCCGCAGCACCCGGCCCGGCGGCACGTCACCGCTAAACGCCACCGCGAACCAGCCGTTCGCATACGGGAGTCGAGGCCTCGTGGCCGGAAGCGGGCTGGCGGTAGCAGTATCTGCTTTCTTGATGATAGGCATGACACTTCCAGGTTGTCCGCATCTTACCGTGTGCGCTCGGCGCAGAATTACGCCATCACGCTATAGCGCGCGACCGGAATTCGCTAGGTCGAAATCCGCCGTGACGCTCCCCGTTACTCATTGAAGTACCCGCCTTATCGGGTATATCAGTAGTATCACGAAAAACATGATAGCGTCAACCCGGGCAAATCACTGCTTTTATTCCGCACAGCACGCCAGTTACCGTATCGCGCCGGTAATCTAGCGCCAGGACCTGCAGTTTTACACGGCCGGAACATGCAATGATGCATTACCGATACGCCCACGATAGGCTCGCGCTATCGGGACGGCAGTGCTATCGGGACGGCAGTGCTATCAGGAGGCCGGTGCGACCGGCGCGGTCTGGCCCGAGCGGCGCAGCGAGCCCTCGATGAAGCCGGACGCCTTCAGCTCCTCGACCAGGTCGCGCAGGAACGCCAGGGTGCCGGGGCTCTTGCCCCGGGCGGTCGCGACCGCCTGCCGGATCTGCATGAACGCGCCGTCGAGGAGGCGCAGGCCAGGATCGGCGGCCACCGCCGCGGTGACCGGCTCGCGGACCCCGGCGGCCGCGTCGAGGCCAGCGCCGAGGAACGCGGCGGTGCCCTCGTCGCCCCGCACGATCTCGGCCGCGGTGACGGTGCGGGTCAGGTACAGGTCGTAGGCTGACCCGGGGCGGACGCCGATGCGCACCCCGGGCGCGTCGACATCGGCGGCCGACCACAGCGGCGAGCCCGCGCGGACGGCGTAGACGCCCTCGATGAGCACGTAGGGGGCGGTGAAGTCGAGCTCGGCCTCCCGGGCGGGCTCGATCGCGAGGAAGCCGAGGGTGGCCTCCCCGGCCACCAGGGCGGCGAGCGCCTTGCGGGCGGCGTCGAAGCACGCCAGCTCGACCGGGACCGCGAGCCGGGCCGCGACCTCGCGGGCGATGTCCACCGTCACCCCGGCCGGGGCCTGCGGGGTGCCCTGGGCGAGGACCGGGTTGCCGAGGTTGATCGATGCCCGCAAGGTCCCGCCGGGGGCGAGCTCGGCGGCGACGGCGCTGGTGACGGCTGGATTGACCATGAGCACGACAGTAACGACGCTGCCCCGGCCGCGAGCGGCCGGGGCAGTCCGGTAAGGCAGCGAGGCGGCCCCGGGCCGGGACCGGGCCCCTGTCGTGCATGGCTTGACTCGGTGCGAGGCTGAATCAGTGCGCGGTCGAGTCTCCGTGACCGTCGGAATCGCCCGCCGTGATGGCGGCGTGCTCGCCCGCGCCGAGCTCGTGCCCTCCTGGGTGGCCGTTGCCGTGCCCGGGGGCACCGTCGACGGTCTCCAGGAAGGCACGGTTGGCGATGGCGCGGGCGCGGCCGAGGGGGCCGCGGGCCGCCGGGGCGGGGATGCCGTTCTTGTCGACCGCGGCCGAGTCCGGCAGCGGCTTGACTGCCTTCTTCGAGGCGACGACGGCGTGCTCCTCGTCGGTGAGCGGCCGGGACTCCTCCACGAACTGCCCGTCCGGGAGCTGGTGGATGATCCCGATCTCGACCCCGTGCGAGAGCAGTTCCGCGTCCTTGCGCTGCAGCCCGAGGCACACGCGTTTAGTGACGAAGTACGCCCCGATGGGCACCAGGAAGATCGCGACGCGCGCGATCCAGGTGATCGTGTAGAGCGGGATCGACAGCTTGTCGGCGAAGACGTCGTTGGCGCCCTCGGCCCACAAGATGCCGTAGAAGGCCATCGCGGCCACGCCGATGCCGGTGCGCACGGGAGCGTTGCGCGGCCGGTCGTTGATGTGGTGCTCTTCCTTGTCGCCGGTCGCCCAGGACTCGAAGAACGGCCACAGGGCAGCACCGGTGAAGATGAGGCCGAGGGGCACCGCGAACGGGATGAGGACCGACATCGTGAGCGTGTGCCCGAGGAAGTTGATCTCCCACGAGGGCATGATGCGCAGCGAGCCCTCCAGGAGGCCCATGTACCAGTCCGGCTGGGAGGCCGAGGAGATCGCCAGCGGGGTGTACGGGCCGTACAGCCAGACGGGGTTAATCTGGGCGAAGGTGGCCAGGACGACCAGGGCACCGAAGATGAAGAAGAACCAGGCCTGGCCCTTGAGCATGAAGTACGGCCAGAACGGCGCGCCCACCACGTTCTTCTCGGTGTTGTGCTTGGCCGGCATCTGGGTGTGCTTCTGGTGGAACATGATGAACAGGTGGGCGGTGATCAGGCCGAGGATCAGGCCCGGGATCAGCAGCACGTGGATGATGTACATCCGGGGCACGATCTCGGTCCCGGGGAACTCCCCGCCGAACAGGAAGAACGCCAGGTAGGTGCCGACGATCGGGATGCCCTGGAGCACGCCCTGGAAGATCCGCAGGCCCGCGCCGGACAGCTGGTCGTCCGGCAGCGAGTAGCCGAACAAGCCCTCGAGCATGCCCATGGTGAACAGCACGATGCCGATCAGCCAGTTGACCTCACGGGGCTTGCGGTACGCGCCGGTGAAGAACACCCGGAGCATGTGGGCCATGATCGCGACCATGAACATGTCGGCGGCCCAGTGGTGGATCTGCCGGATCAGCAGCCCCCCGCGGATGTCGAAGGAGATCCGCAGCGTGGACTGGTAGGCCTCCGACATGTGGATGCCGTCGAGCTTGACGTAGGAGCCGTTGTAGACGACGTCGTTCATCGACGGGACGAAGAACAGCGCCAGGTACGTCCCGGTGAGCAGCAAGATCACGAATGACCACAGCGCGATCTCGCCGAGCATGAACGACCAGTGGTCCGGGAAGACCTTCTTCATCAGGACCCGGACGCCGCCCGCGCCGTGGAACCTGTCGTCAAGCCACCCGCCCAGCCCGTCGAGGGCCGCGGGCATCTTAACCGGCTCGTCACTCATCCGCGCTCCCAGAAGCTCGGTCCGACTGGCTGCGTGAAGTCGCTCGCGGCCACCAGGTAACCATCGGCATCGACGGTCAGCGGCAGCTGCGGCAAGGCGCGGGCTGCCGGGCCGAAGATCACGTTGGCCCCGTTGGCCGCGTCGAAGGTCGACTGGTGGCAAGGGCACAGGATGTGGTGGGTGGTCTGCTCGTACAGCGCGACGGGACATCCGACGTGCGTGCAGATCTTAGAGTAGGCGACGATGTTGTCGACGGTCCAGTTCATGGTGTAGAGCTGCGTCTTGCCGTCCTTGATGTCCGGCACGTGCAGCTCGCCCGGGGCGAACTTGATGAGGATGACGCCCGCCTTGGCGAGGGCGTCCTGGTCCTCGGAGAAGCCCTCCGGGATGACCGTGATCAGGCTGCCCGGGGTGGTGATGTCGCCCGGCCGCAGCGGGCGGTTGCCGCCGAGGGTGACCGCCCGGGTGCCCTTCTTCCACGCGGTGTGGCGCAGCACGGTGCCGGGCAGCGGGCCGAGGTCGCGCAGCAGCCACAGCGGGGCGAGCGCGAGGGGAGCCGTCGCGAGCAGCATCGTGCGGCGCAGCAGCGGCCGCTTGGTGATCTGGGTGCGGGCCGCGCCGACGGCGAAGTCCTTCTTGAAGGCGGCCCGGTCGGCCGGGGCCGACTTCAGGTCGTGCCGCTGCTCGGCGATCTCGATGTTCGGGGTGAGGTGGCGCACCCAGATCATCGAGCCGATGCCGAGGGCCAGCAGCGCGAGGCCGAGGCTGGAGCCGAGGGCCATGTTCGAGCGCAGCGCGGCGACGACGGCGTTGGAGTGGGCGCCATTGCTGGACCCGACCTCAAGGCCGATGTAGGCGACGAGGAAGCCGACCCCGGCCAGGAACGCGATGACGAAGCAGGCCGCCGCGATCCGCTCGGCGCCCTTGGCCGAGCGGATGTCGGCCGGGTCGGTCATCGCGTAGTCGGGCGACTCCTCCGGCGCGGGCGCCTTGGGGTCAACCGTGGCCGGGGCGCCCAGCGGGGTACCGATGACCCGGTACGGCCCGGCGGCCTCGGCCGGCTCGGGCTCCTGGCCCGGAGTCTCGCTCATCAGTGCTCTCCAGTGTCAACGTGGTCATCCAGGCCAACCACGGGGTCACGCCGGCGCGAGGTCAGCCACATGGCGATCAGCACCAGGAAACCGAGGCCAATCAGCCACGCGACCGCGCCCTCGGTAATGGTGCCGGTACGGCCGAGCGAGAAGCCGCCCGGGTTCGCCTCGGTCCGCGTCTGCGTGATGTACGCGATGATGTCCTGCTTCTCCTGCGGGGTGATCGTCCCGTCGCCGAAGACCGGCATCGCCTCCGGCCCGGTGAGCATGGCCTCGTAGACCTGCGTCGGGGTCGAGGCGTTGAGCGACGGCGCGTTCTTGCCGTAGGTCAGCGCGCCGCCGGCGCCGGCGAAGCCGTGGCACTGCGAGCAGTTGGCGCTGAACAGCTCCTGGCCCAGGGCCGTGTCGGCCCCCTGGGTGGCGACCTGGCTGGAGGCCGGGATCGTCGGGCCGCCGCCGAGGGACTGGATGTAGCTGGCGATGTCGTAGATCGCCAGCTGGCTGAAGTCCGACGGCTTGCGGTCGTTCTCCGCGCCCGACTCCTTGGCGGGCATGCGGCCCGTCGACATCTGGAAGTCGACCGCGGCCGCGCCCGCGCCCACCAGCGACGGCGCCTGGGCGGTGCCCTGGGCCTGCATGCCGTGGCAGGTGGCGCAGCTCTGGATGAACAGCGACTGGCCGTTCGCGACGTCGGTGGAGGCCTGGCCGGAGGCAGCGGCGGCGGAGCCGCCGCCGGACAGCGTTCCGTAGAGTACGCCGGCCACGATCAGGCCGCCAGCGACAGCCGCGTAGCCGGCAGCAGGGCGCCGCCGGCGGGCGATGATCGAGCTCACTCGGGGTCCCCTGTTAGTGGATGAGGTAGATGGTCGTGAACAGGCCGATCCACACGACGTCAACGAAGTGCCAGTAATACGACACGACGATCGCGGCGACCTGCTGCTCATGGGTGAGGCGCTTGGCAACGTAGGTGCGTCCGAGCAAGAACAAGAACGCGATCAGGCCGCCCGTGACGTGCAGCCCGTGGAACCCGGTGGCCAGGAAGAACACCGACCCGTAGTTGGTCGACGAGAGCGTCAGGTGATCATGGCTCACCAGCTGCGAGTACTCGAACGCCTGCCCGCAGACGAAGTACAGCCCCATCAGGAAAGACAGGATGTACCACTCGCGCAGGCCCCACCGCATGAAGTTGAAGATGCTCCCGAGGCGCCGGACCTGGCCGCGCTCGATCGCGAACACCCCCATCTGGCAGGTGACGCTCGACAGCACGAGGACGATCGTGTTGGTCGAGGCCAGCGGCAGGTTCAGGTGCAGGAGGGTGTTGTTCACGGTCATGGGCCACACCAGGCCCTGACCCTTGTCTACCGAGCGGATCGTGAAGTACATCGCGAACAGGGCAGCAAAGAACATCAGCTCGCTGGACAACCAGATGATGGTGCCCACGCTCACGAGGTTCGGTCTGCTGGCCGGACTGCGCGGTACCGCCGGTGTCTCGGTCACGGATGCTGTCGCCACAACGGTCATTATTACGACACCCCGTAGGGGATGCACAGCCGACCCCCCAAGTTCCTTCTCAGGAAGCCATGTTTCCTGCCCGGCGACGCCGCCGGAGGGGGGCCGCCGGAGGGGGTCGGTAGGATGCTCGCATGAAGGTCGTTGTCTACAGTCATGACGCCGATACGCGGGCCGAGATCAAGCTCGCGATCGGCCGCCGGCCCGCCTCTGACGTGCCCGAGGCCGAGATCGTGGAGGTCGCGACGCAGCCCGCGCTCGTCCGGCTGCTCGACGCCGGCGGCATCGACGTCATGGTGCTCGACGGCGAGGCGCAGCCCGCCGGCGGCATCGGCGTCTGCCGCCAGGCCAAGGATGAGGTCTACCAGTGCCCGCCGGTGCTGCTGATCGTCGGCCGGGCCGACGACCGCTGGCTGGCGACCTGGTCCCAGGCCGACGCGGTGATCAGCCACCCGATCGACCCGGTCACCCTCGCCCGCGAGCTCGCCGCCCTCATGCGGTCGCGCGCGATCACGGCTTAGTAAAGATTATGGCCGCCCCCGAAGCGGGCTCGCCCGCCCCGGCCCCGTCGCCGCCGGCTCCCGCCATGCCCGCTCCCACATGGCCGGCGCTCATCCGCACCCTCATCGCGGGCTCGGCGCTGCGGGCCGAGCAGGCCGAGTGGGCGATGAACGAGATCATGGACGGGGCCGTCTCCCCCGCCCGGATGGCCGCCTTCGGGGTGGCGCTGCGGGCCAAGGGCGAGACCGTCGAGGAGATGGCGGGCCTCGCGGCGGCCATGCTCGCGCACGCGACCCCGATCGGGGTCCCGGGGCCGGTGACCGACCTTGTCGGCACGGGCGGTGACGGGGCGCAAACGGTCAACATCTCCACGATGGCCACGATCGTCGCCGCGTCGTGCGGGCTGCGGATGGCCAAGCACGGCAACCGGGCGGCCTCGTCCGCCTGCGGCGCGGCCGACGTGCTGGAGGCCCTGGGCGTCGTCATCGACCTGCCCCCGGCCGCCTCGGCCGCCCTGGCGGCCGAGATCGGCATCGCCTTCCTGTTCGCCCCGCTCTACCATCCGGCGTTCCGGCACACCGCGCCGGTGCGGGCCGAGCTCGGGGTGCCGACCGCGTTCAACTTCCTCGGGCCGCTGACCAACCCCGCCCGGCCCTCGTCGCTGGCGGTCGGGGTAGCCGACCCGCGGATGGGCGCGGTGCTGGCCGGGGTCCTGGCCACGCGGGGCAACACGGCCCTGGTGTTCCACGGCGGAGGGCTGGACGAGCTGACGACGACCGGCCCGTCCACCGTCTGGGTGGTCGCCGGGGGCACCGTCGGGGTCACTGAGCTCGACCCGCTGTCGGTCGGGATCACCCGGGCGGCGCTAGCGGACCTGCGCGGCGGTGACGCGGCCTACAATGCGGCCGCCGCGCGCGCCCTGCTGGGCGGCGCGCCGGGGCCGGTCCGCGACATCGTGGTGCTGAACGCGGCCGCGGGCATCGCGGCCAGCGAGGGCCTGGCGGCGGTCGGCGCGGCCATCCGGGACGGCGCGGACGTGGCGGGCGCCCTGGCTGAGGAAATCCGGGCCGGGATCGCGCGAGCGTCCCGGGCCATCGACTCCGGCGCCGCCGCTGGCCTGCTCGACCGCTGGGCGGCGGCCAGCCAGCGGCTGGCGAAGGCCGGCGCCTGACCGGGGCTTAGGCGGGCTTCGCCAGGCCCCAGTTCCCCAGGACGCAGTTCCTCATGGCTCCAGGCCGACCGAGAAGGCGGCCTCGAGGTCGTGGCGGGAGTAGGCCCGGAACGCGATGTGGGTCTGGGTGCCGACGACGCCGGGCACCTTGTTGAGGCCGCCGGGGATCACTTCCGCCAGCTCGTCGTGGACCCGAACCCGGACGATCGCCACGAGGTCGAACTCGCCCGTGGTCGAGTAGACCTCGCTGACCCCCGGGAGCCGCGCGATCTGCTCGGCGATCTCGGCGATGCGGGAGACTTCGGCGTTGATCATGACGATGGCGGTGACCATGCCGGGAGCTTACGCCAGCGGCCCCGGCGGGCCCCGGGCGGGCCGCCGGGCCGGGTTACCCCGAATGTCGGTGGCGAGCCATACGGTGGTGTCGTGAATGACATCGGTGTTAGCAGCGGCGGCGTGAGCGGCAACGACGTGCGCAGTGCCGCCGCGAGCAGTGCCGCCGCCGCCGGCGGGGCCGGCCCCGCCGGCGCCGCGCTGCTGGCGGAGCAGTGCTACGTGGTCCTGGACCTCGAGACCACGGGCTTCACGCCGGCTGACTGCGGCATCACCGAGATCGGCGCGGTCCGGGTGCAGGGCGGCCGGGTCGTGGCCGAGTTCACGTCGCTGGTCAACCCGGGTACCCCCGTTCCCGGCCCGGTCGAGGAGCTGACCGGCATCGACGACGCGATGCTGGCCGATGCCCCGCCCGTCGCCGCCGTGCTGCCCAGCTTGCTCACGTTCGCGCAGGGCGGCGTCCTGGCGGCGCATAACGCCCGGTTCGACCTGTCGTTCCTCACCGCCGCCAGCGAGGCGGCGGGGCTGCCGTGGCCCGGGTTCCCGGTGATCGACACCGTCCGGCTGGCCCGGCACCTGATGGTGGTGCCGGACGAGGTCCCCGACCGCAAGCTGGGGACGCTGGCCGCCTTCTTCGGTACCCCGGTCCAGCCGACCCACCGCGCGCTGGCCGACGCGCGGGCGACCGCTGACATCCTCCTGCGGCTGATCGAGCGCCTGGCCGCCCGCGGCGTCACCACGCTGGAGGACCTCGACCGGTGGCTGGCCGAGCAGGACGCCGCCCGCGCGGCCCTGCGGGCCGCCGCCCTGCCCTGGTGGCGCCGCTGGCTGGCGTGGCTGCGGACGGTCCTGGGCGGGCGGACGCGGGGCTAGCGGCCGCCTGCGACGCTCAGGGAACCGGGCGCCGGGGCCACGGCCTGCTCAGGCGTCCCGGCGGGCCAGCGCCCACCCCCCGGCCGCCAGGACGAGTAGCGCGTAGCCGCACAGGAGGCCGAACAGGACGGCCAGGGGCAGGGTGCCCGCGGGCGGGCGGACCTCGGTCAGCACGTTCGCCATCGGGTGGGGCAGGAAGTCCTGGGCCGCGTCTTGCAGCGACGGGCTGACGAACAGCACCGGCAGCACGAACAGCACGCCCACCAGGGCGCACAAGGCCCCGGCGGTGTGCCGGATGAGGGCGCCGATGCCCAGGCCGATGAGGGCGACCAGGGCCGGGTACGCCCCGGCCATCGCCACCGCGCGGGCCACCCCGGGCTGGGCCAGGGTGGCGTGCGGGGCCGAGGCCGCCAGCGACGCCTGGCCCGCCAGGAGCGCGGCGAAGGCGGTGACCTCCCCAGCCGCCAGGGTGACGGCGCCGAGCACGGCCGCCTTGGCCCCGAGGACGATGCCGCGCCGGGGAACGGCGGCGAAGGTGGCCCGGATCATCCCGGAGGAGAACTCGGCCGTGATGGTGAGCACCCCGAGCGCCCCGACCAGCAGCTGCCCGATCACCAGGCCGATGAAGGAGTCGTGGACCGGGTCAAAGGCCGCCCGGTCGGCGGCCGACATCCGCGCGTAGCCCTCATGGCCGCCCGCGATCACGGCCAGGCCGATCAGGGCGACCGCGAAGGCCGCCAGGATCCACCAGGTGGAGCGGACCGACCGGAGCTTGCGCCATTCCATCGCGGCGGCGGAGCGGAAGCCGTAGCCGGCCCGGGCGGCCCCGGCCGGGCGGCCAGCGAGCGTCGTGGTGGTCATGCGGTGGTCCCCCGGTGATGAGCGCTGCCTTGGCCGGTGCTGCCTTGGTAGCCGGTGCTGGCTCGGTAGCCGGTGCCGCCTTGGTAGCCGGTGCCGCCTTGGTAGCCGGTGCCGCCTTGGTAGCCGGTGCCGCCTTGGTAGCCGGTGCCGCCTTGGTAGCCGGTGCTGCCTTGGTAGCCGGTGCTGCCTTGGTAGCCGGTGCTGGCTTGCTG
>DATBEM010000149.1:0-24322 GCA_036276115.1 Trebonia sp. | reverse complement strand
CTCCTTCTGCTCTCCCCACAGCCGGGTGAGAGCGCGCCACGTCGTCTTCACGCTCTCCATGCTCCGGCCGTTCCAGCTGCGCGACCTGCGAGAATCGACGGGGGTCGCGTTAAGCTGGGCTTCATGCTCGATCCGCGTCGGCTCCTCGTCCTGCGCGCCGTGGTCCGGGCGGGCTCGATGAGCGCCGCGGCGGCGGCGCTCGGGCCGACCCTGGGCGCGCTGCTCACCGAGTACGCGTCCTGGCGGTGGATCTTCCTGGTCAACGTTCCCATCTGCGCCGCCATCATCATCGCGGGCATCCGGCTCCTGCGGGAGTCGCGCGAGCCGGGCGGCGCCGGCATCCCCGACCCGGCCGGGGCGCTCCTCGTCGCGGCCATCCCGGCGCTGCTGAGCTTCGCGATGATCGAGGGCCCCTCCTGGGGCTGGTCGAGTCCCTGGGTCGTGGCCGGCTTCGCCGGCGGCGCGGCGCTGCTGCCCGTGTTCGTCTTGCGCTCGGCCCGGGCCACGCACCCGGTCGTCGACCTCGCGCTGTTCCGGGTCCGCCAGTTCACCCTGGTCAACGCGGCCACGCTCATCTTCGGGGCCGCGTTCTACGGGATGCTGCTCAGCAACACGATCTTCCTGCAGACCGCCTGGCATTACTCCATCTTGCGGGCCGCGCTCGGGGCTACGCCCGCGCCGCTCGTCGTGGTCGCCGCGGCCCGTCCGGCCAGCAGGCTCGCCGCCCGGATCGGGTACCGCCCCGTCATCGCCGCCGGGGCCGTCATCTGGGCGGCCGGCGCCGTCAGCCTCGCCTTGCTCATCGGCGGGTCACCCGACTGGGCCGCCCGGTGGCTGCCCGTCACCCTCATCACCGGCCTCGGCATCAGCCTGACGCTGCCCGTGCAGTCGGGAGCCGCCGTCGCCACGCTGCCGCCGGCCCGGCTCGCGCTCGGGTCGGCCCTGTCCTCTAGCTTCCGGCAGGTCGGCGCCGTGCTCGGCATCAGCCTCTTCGTCGCGCTCCTGGGCGCGGCGACGGGGGCGGCCGAGGTCACCGCCTACCACCGCATCTGGCTGACCCTCGCGGCGCTGAGCGTGGCCAGCGGCGCCGTCATGTTCATCCCGCGCATCCGCCGGGCCGCCGCCGCCCCCGAGGAAGAAGCGGCCTGACCGTCCCGGGTTATCGTGAAGGATTTCCCGGTTGTGAAGGGTTTTCCGCGCTCTGGCGTGGAAAACCCTTCACAACCGTAATTTCTTACCGGAAAAAGGGCGGCTGCCGCGGTGCGGGGGGCGCGTGCGCCGGGATGGCCGGCGCTGGCGGTCCCGTGGGGGCCGCGGCCTTGCCCGGCCCTGGCCGGGACAAGGGCCAGGGCGAAGGCCGGCAGGACGCGCTCTAGCCGCGCGCGGCGATCGCCAGGGTGCTGAACGTCGCCGCCTCGACCGGCGTGCGGTCGGGGCCTGGCTCGTCGCCATCGTACAGGGCGTAGCCGTGCCCGGACAGCAGGGCGGTCACCGGGGCCGGGTTCTGCCCGCAGACCTCGCAGATCACCGCGCGGGCGCGGGCCGGCACCCCGGCCCCGCCCGACAGCACCGCCAGCTCCGCGCCCTCCACGTCCACCTTGAGCACGTCCGGGGCCGGGAACCGGGCCGCGAGCCAGTCCAGCGTCACGGTCGGGACGAGCTGCGCCGCCCGGACGCCGCCGGCCATCGCCGTCCCGAAGCCTTCCAGGTGGCTGGTGGCCCGGTTGCGGCGGGCGACGTTGAAGCGGGCGACCGACAGGCCATCGGACACCGCCGCGGGCAGCACCTCGACCGGCGCCCGGGCCGCCCGTTGCCGGCCCGGCTCGGGCGCCCCGCCCGCCGGGCGGCGCAGTGGCCGGGCCAGGTCAGTGTCCGGCTCGACCGCCAGCACGTGCCCCTGCGGGCCGGCCGCGACCGCGGCGGCGAAGCTGAACAGGCCCATGTTGGCGCCGATGTCCCACACCGTGTCGCCCGGCCGGACGACCTGGGCCGCCAGGCGCAGCAGGCCGGGATCCACGTCGGCCATGGTCCGGGCAAGGTAGCGCAGGCCGCCCTCGGTCGACGCGTGGATCCGCGCCCGGTCGAACGGCGGCGGCAGCCGCCGGCGGATGACCACGCGATGAGTCGCCCGCTCGACCGCCAGCCGTAGGCTCACCGCTGCCGCCTCCTTAATGCGTCACGATTCGCGGTCATGCTACTACTGTGTGCTCATGGCAACGAGCAAGCTCGCGCGCATCGCGTCGGACATGGTGATCAGCCGCGCCACCTGGGGCGCAGCCAGAACTTCCTCGGCGCCCGGTGGGTCGAGGCGCCCGTCGCCCGCGCCCCGCGGGCGGTCCGCGCGCAGGTCGCGCTGCGCTTCCCCGCGCTGCCCCCGCACTACTTCTACGACCGCGACCTGGCGGCCGAGGCCGACCGCAACCGGCGCTCGCGGCAGGTGCTGTGCGATGAGCTGATCGCGCCGCTGCTCCCGCCCGGCGCCCGGGTAGTGGACTACGGCTGCGGCCCCGGCTACCTGGCCGCCGCGGTGGCCCGGCGGGCGGGCCGCGTTGACGCGGTCGACATCTCCCGGGGCGTGCTGGCCTGCGCCCGGGCCCTGAACGGCGCCCGCAACATCGCCTACCAGACCCCCGGTGACTACCGCCCGGACGGCGCGGCCGACCTGGCCTACTCCTTCGCCGTCGCCCAGCACCTGCGGACCGAGGCCCTGACCGGGATGCTCCGCCTGCTCGCCGCCGCGCTGCGGCCCGGCGGGATCCTGCTGGTGCACTTCGCCATGGCCGGCGAGCTCGGCTACCGGACCGAGGGGCAGTCGCTGGCGGACGGGTCGCTGGCCGGGCGGGCCAAGCTCCGCTACGGCCGTTGAGCTGGTTCTCGGCCGCGGTCAGGCCGGCGATCGCGGTCTGGGCGGACCAGGCGACGAAGGCCTTGGCGTAGGCGTTGGCGACGCCCGCCGCCCGGGCCGGGCCGGGGCTGGTGGCGCTCAGCGCGATCACGTTGGTCTGGCCGACCTGGACGGCCGTGATCCCCGGGACCAGGCTGGCGGCGGCCTTCGGCTACCTGTCGCTCACGGGCAGTTAGCCCGTCCAGCCTCTCCTTTCACGGGCGCGGCCGCTCGCCTCCCGCCGGCCCGCGGCCGCCAGCAGCCAGCCGGGGCCGCGGCCGGCCCTTGTTGCCGCGCGTCCGACGGCGGCGGTAGGCTGACGGCGCCGGTTGAGTCACCAGCCGATCGGGTCCTCGCCGCTTGCCCCGGCGGATCCTGGAATCCCTTGCCGACGGCTTCGCCTCGCGTAGCCGCGATGTCGGTATCGCGAGGCAGAGGTGACGTGGTGGCGGCGACTAGTACCCCCTGGCCGTCAGGGGACGGCGGCGGTCCCGCCTTCGCCGCCCGGATCTCCCGCGGCAACGGCCAGGCCGTGCTGTGGCTGGCGGGGGAGCAGGACATCACCGTCCGCGTCGTCTTGGCCGATGCCCTGTCGGCGGCGCTGTCGGCCGCCCTGCGCGCGCCCGGCGGGCTGCTCGCCGTGGACCTGTCCGGGCTCGCCTTCATGGACCTGTCGGGCCTGAGGCTGCTGATCGCGGCCGACGCCCGGCTGCGGGCCGAGGGCCGGGCGCCCCTGGCCGTGCGGGGCGCCGCCGGCAGCGTTGCCCGCCTGTTCGAGATCGCGGAGGCGACGGCGCTGCTCGCCGGCCAGGGGGCCGGGGCGTGCCCGCCCGCGGCCCCGCCGCTGCCCGGGCCGGGCCCGGCCGCCCGCGCCGATGCCTGACCGGCCCCGCCCGTGCCTGGCCCGCCGCGCCGCGCTCCTGCCTGCGGGCGCTCCCGGTGGCGGGAACCGGCTGGTAGCCTGCTCACCCGATCGAGAAGGGCCGTGTGCGTTAGTGGGCATGACTGAAGGTACGGGGACCGGCCACAGGGACTGGTCCGCTGGCGAGCGCGCCGTCGCCCGTCAGCGAGACGACCACGCCGACAGGCGTGATGCCCTGGCCGAGGCCCGGGATGCCGCCGCTGACGAGCGCGACCGGCTGGCCGACGTCCGCGAGGCCGAGCTCGACGAGCGGGAGCTGCTCCTGGCCGCGGGCGGACCCGAGCCGGGCCTGGCCGCGCACGAGGAGCGCGCGCGCGGCCGGGCGCAGCGCGCGGCCGCCCGCCGCGAACGGGAACAGGAGCGGGCCGTCCGCGGCGCCGCCCGCGACAAGATCACGCGGGACCAGGCCGCCCGCGACGAGGTCGCCCGCCACCGTCCGGCCGGGATCGCGGCCCCCGGCGGCTCCGGCCCCGCTGACGCGGCGGAGCCGTTCGGCGCGGTCGCGCCGCCGGCCGGGGCGGGGCCGTCGCGCGGGAGCGGGCCTGCTGCGGGCGACGTGCCCGCAGCGGGGAGCCCGCCGCCCGGGCCGGCGCGGCCCCTGCCCGGCCTGGCCGCCCCCGCGACCGAGGACGAGGGCGAGGACGAGGACGAGGACGAGCGGGGCTGGGCGGCGGACAAGCGCGACTTCGTGGCCGACCACCGCGACTGGATCGCCGACTCCCGCGACATGACCGCGGACGAGCGCGACCAGCTGGCCGACGCCCGCGAGGCGGAGCTGGACGAGCTTGAGCGGCGCCTCACCGGCGGCTTCCCGGCCCTGGCCGACGGGAACGGCGAGCACGGCCTCGAGCACGGCCTCGAGCACGGCCTCGAGCACGGGATCGAGCACGGGATCGAGCGGGGCCGGAGCCTGCGGGATGCGGCCCGCCTGGAGCGGCACCAGCGGCGGGCCGAGCGCGACACCGCGTCCTTCGCCCGGGTCGGCGCCAGTGACCGCCGCGCCGCCAGCGCCACGGCGACCCGCCTGGCCCGGGCCTTCGCCGACATCGCGCGCCACCTGTACGACGCCGGGAGCCTCGACGAGGTGCTCGCCCGCATCGCCCGCGCCTCCGTCTCCGCCGTGCCCGGCTGCGAGATGGCCAGCATCACCGTCCGCCACGACGGCGGCACCTTCCGCACGGTGGCGTCGACGCACGCGGCGGCCCTGACCGCCGACGAGGCCCAGTACGCGGCGGGCCAGGGACCGTGCCTCACCGCCATCGAGGAAGCCGTCGTCTACACGCCGGGGTTCCCCGACCCGCGCTGGCCGGCGCTGGGCGCCAGCCCGGCCGACGCCGGCGTGCACTCGGTCGCCTCCTTCAGCCTGACCCCGCCCGGCCCGGTGACCAGCGACTCGCTCGCCGGGTCGCTCAACGCCTACGCCGGGGCGCCGGGCGCGTTCAGCGACGAGGCCCGCGAGATCGGCCTGGTCCTGGCCGCCCACGCCTCGATCGCGGTCGGCGCGATCGGCGAGCGCGACGCCCTGGACCAGCTCGGGCGCCAGCTGCACGCCGCCCTGTCGTCGCGGGACGTCATCGGGCAGGCGAAGGGCATCTTGATGGAGCGGCTCAAGATCACCCCGGAAGAGGCCTTCGACACGCTGCGCCGCTCCTCGCAGCGGCTGAACGTCAAGCTCCGCGAGATCGCCCAGCTGCTCGCCGACACCGGCCACCTCGGCGGCGGCGACGGCTCGTGAGTGCCTGAGGGGCAGCCGCCGGCTCACGAGGCGCCCGCCGTTCAATCCCTTCCCGCGCGTTGCCCGTAGCTATGGGTAATGCCGCCCGGCCGCCGCTGCCCGGGCGCGGACGGGAAGGGTTGCCTTGGGCACTATCGCGTTGTTCAGCTGGATGGCCACGGTCCTGGTCGGCCTGGTCCTGTTCGTCATCTGGGCCATGGAGTACGACCAGGAGTTCCACAGCTCGGCCGCGACGCGGCTCCCGGTGCCGGTCATCTCGGCCCACGCCGCGCTCGGCCTCGGCGGCCTGGTGGCCTGGGGCCTGTACCTCGCGGCCGACGACGACCGGCTGGCCTGGGCCACCGTAGCCGACCTGGGCGTCGTCGCCACCCTCGGGGTCGTCATGGCGGTCCGCTGGGTGGGGGTCTACCGCGCCTACGCCGCGCCGGGCTCCTCGCCCCTCACGATGGTGACCGTCCCCCCCGAGCGGCACTTCCCCCGCCCGGTCATCGTCATCCACGGCCTGCTCGCGGTCGCCACCCTGGCCCTGGTGGTGGCGGCCGTGTTCTTCGACGGCAGCTGACCGGGCGCCCCGGGCCCGGCGGGCAGGCCGGCCGCCACGGACCGCGAGCGGTTCCGCACCCTGGGGGCCGCCGTCAGGCGTCCCCGGCCGCGGCCCGCAGCTCCCGCAAGGTGAGCGTCACCTCGGCCGCCCGCTGGCGGGTCAGGCCGGGCAGGCCGAAGTCGGCCTGGTGCAGGGCGTCGGTGGCCTCCTCGACCAGGGTGCGGCCCGCGGGGGTGATGGCCGCCAGCACCACCCGCCGGTCGTCGGGGGACAGGTTCCGCTCGACCAGGCCGCGGGACTCCAGCTTGCGGATCGCGTTAGTGACCGACGCCGGGTGGACCATGAGGCGCTCGCCCATCTTCCCCATCGGCAGCGAGTCGTGCCGGGTGAACGCCAGCAGCCGCAGCGCCTCGTAGGCGGCGAACGTCAGCCCGTAGGGCTTGAGCGCGTCCTCGACCCGGGACAGCAGCACCTGCTGGACCCGCATGACCGACGTGACCGCGGTCATGTGGTCGGCCCGGTCAGGCCAGCGGGCGGACCATTGCCGGTGTGCCTCCGCGATCGGGTCGAAATCCACCACGTGCAAACGGTACGCCAGCGCGCCGCATCTGACGAGCCGAAGCGCCGCGTGCCCGCTACCTGGTGTTCAACTTGACGCTCACGGGGTAGTTACTTTAACGTCCAAATATTGGCCGTCCAAGGAGCCGGCCGGCGCGCGACCCGCGACCGGCGGCGCAAGCAAGCCTCGCGGGGGTGAAGATAGTGACTGACCAGCCAGAACTGCACGTTCCGGTCAACCCGGTGCGGTTCGTGACGGCGGCGGCGCTGTTCGACGGGCACGACGCGGCCATCAACATCATGCGGCGGATCCTGCAGTCGCAGGGCGCCGAGGTGATCCACCTCGGCCACGACCGGTCCGTCCAGGCGGTGGTCAGCGCCGCGATCGAGGAGGACGCCCAGGGCGTCGCGATCAGCTCCTACCAGGGCGGCCACGTCGAGTACTTCGAGTACCTGGCCCGGCTGCTGCGCGAGCGCGGCGCGGGCCACGTGCGGGTCTACGGCGGCGGCGGGGGCGTCATCGTCGCCGACGAGATCGCGCGGCTGCGCGCGGCCGGGGTCGCGATCTTCTCGCCCGAGGACGGCCAGCGCCTGGGCCTGCCGGGGATGATCAACGAGCTGATCCGCGACTGCGACGTCGACCTGGCCGCCAGCCCGCCCCCGGCCGACGCGCTGCTGTCGGGCGAGCGGCCCGCCCTGGCCCGCGCCCTCACCTGCCTGCAGGCCGGCTCCCTCCCGGCCGCCACCCTCGACCTGATAACAGCAACAGGCGCGAAGCGCGCGGTCCCGGTCCTCGGCATCACCGGCACCGGCGGCTCGGGCAAGTCGTCCCTCACCGACGAGCTGGTCCGCCGGTTCCGGGCCGACCAGCAGGACAAGCTGCGGATCGCGGTCCTGGCGGTCGACCCGACCCGCCGGCGCGGCGGCGGGGCGCTGCTGGGGGACCGGATCCGGATGAACTCCCTCGACGGGGAGCACGTGTTCTTCCGCTCCGTGGCGACCCGGGGCGCCCGCGAGCTGCCCGAGAACATGCCCGCCATCATCGCCGCCGTCAAGGCCGCCGGCTACGACCTGGTCATCCTGGAGACCCCCGGCATCGGCCAGGGCGACGCGGGCGTGACCACCCTGGCCGACGTGTCCCTGTACGTGATGACGCCGGAGTTCGGGGCCGCGACCCAGCTGGAGAAGATCGACATGCTCGACTTCGCCGACGCGGTCGCGGTCAACAAGTTCGAGCGCCGCGGCGGCGCCGACGCCGTCCGCGACGTGTCCCGCCAGCTGCTGCGCAACCGGGGCGCGTTCTCCGCCCGGCCCGGCGACATGCCGGTGTTCGGCACCAGCGCCGCGACGTTCAACGACGACGGCGTGACCGCCCTCTACCAGCACCTGGCGGGGCTGCTGGGCGAGCGCGGCCTGCCGCTGGCCGACGGGTTGCTGCCCCGCGTGAGCGCCCGCACCTCGGCCGAGGCCGCGCCCGTCATCCCCCCCGCCCGGGTCGGCTACCTGGCCGAGATCGCCGGCACCGTCCGCGACTACCACCGCGAGACCGGCCGGGCAGTGGCGGCCGTGCGCCGCGCCCAGCGGCTGGCGGCCGTGGCGGACGAGCTGCCCGGCAACGCCGACGTGACCCGGCTGCTGGAGGAGGCCCGCCGGGACGTGCCCGCCAGCGCCCGGCTCATCGAGGAGTGGCCCGCCGTCGCCGAGTCCTACAAGGGCGACGAGCAGGTCGTCGTCGTGCGGGACAAGGAGATCCGGACCGCGCTGACCCGCGAGTCGCTGTCCGGCAGCCGGATACCGCGGGTGGCGCTGCCGCGCTTTGAGGACCATGGCGAGCTGCTGCGGTTCCTGCGCGAGGAGAACCTGCCCGGCCGGTTCCCGTTCACGGCGGGGGTGTTCCCGTTCAAGCGCGACGGCGAGGACCCGGCCCGGATGTTCGCCGGCGAGGGCGACGCGTTCCGCACGAACCGCCGGTTCCGGCTGCTGTCGCAGGGCCAGCCCGCCACCCGGCTGTCGAACGCCTTCGACTCGGTCACCCTCTACGGGCGCGACCCGGCCGAGGAGCCCGACGTCTACGGGAAGGTCGGCACGTCCGGGGTGTCGATCGCGACCCTGGAGGACATGAAGGCCCTGTACGACGGCTTCGACCTGACCGCGCCGAGCACGTCGGTGTCGATGACGATCAACGGCCCGGCCCCGACGATGCTGGCGTTCTTCCTCAACACGGCGATCGACCAGGGCGCGGCGAAGGGCATGTCGCCCGCCGAGGTCCTGGCGACGGTCCGCGGCACCGTCCAGGCGGACATCCTCAAGGAGGACCAGGGCCAGAACACCTGCATCTTCTCGACCGACTTCTCGCTGCGGGTGATGGCCGACATCCAGGAGTGGTTCATCGCTCACCAGGTCCGCAACTTCTACTCGGTGTCCATCTCCGGGTACCACATCGCCGAGGCGGGCGCCAACCCGATCAGCCAGCTGGCCTTCACCCTGGCCAACGCGTTCACCTACGTGGAGGCGTACCTGGCCCGGGGGATGAAGATCGACGACTTCGCGCCCAACCTGTCGTTCTTCTTCTCCAACGGCATGGACCCCGAGTACACCGTGATCGGCCGGGTCGCCCGCCGGATCTGGGCCGTGGCGATGCGCGACCGCTACGGCGCGGGGGAGCGGGCCAGCAAGCTCAAGTACCACGTCCAGACCTCCGGCCGGTCGCTGCACGCCCAGGAGATGGCGTTCAACGACATCCGCACGACCCTGCAGGCCCTCTGCGCGATCTACGACAATGCCAGCAGCCTGCACACCAACGCCTACGACGAGGCCGTCACCACCCCGTCGGAAGAGTCGGTCCGGCGGGCGCTGGCCATCCAGCTCATCATCGGCAAGGAGTGGGGCCTGGCGATGAACGAGAACCCGCTGTCGGGCTCGTTCATCGCCGAGGAGCTGACCAGCCTGGTCGAGGAGGCCGTGCTGGCCGAGTTCGAGAAGATCTCGGCCCGCGGCGGCGTGCTCGGCGCGATGGAGACCGGCTACCAGCGCGGCCGCATCCAGGACGAGTCGATGCTGTACGAGCAGCGCAAGCACGACGGGTCGCTGCCGATCGTCGGGGTGAACACGTTCCGGGCGCCGGAGGGCTCGCAGGCGGCGTCGGCGTCGGCCCCCGTCCCGCTGTCGCGCGGCACCGAGCAGGAGAAGCAGTCGCAGCTCGCCCGGGTCCGCGACTTCCAGCAGGCGCACCGCGCCGAGGCGGCGGCGGCGCTGGCCAGCCTCAAGGAGGTCGCCCGGTCTGGCGGCAACGTGTTCGAGGCGCTGATGCCGGCCGCCCGGGTCTGCTCGCTGGAGCAGGTCACCGACGCGTTCTTCGAGGTCGGGGGCCAGTACCGGCGCAACGTGTAGCCCCGCTAGCCCAGCAGGGCCGGGTCGAGGCGCAGCGCCGCCAGCCGGGCGGGGTCGGCGATGCCGTCGATCGCGGCGATCCGCCCGCCGCTGACCGTGAACGCGCTCAGCGCCGCCGGCCGCCCGGCGACCAGGACGAGCATCCCGGCGACGCCGTTGACGACGGCCGGGCGGAACGTCGCCTGCGGGCTGGCCGTCGCCAGGGTGTCCAGGACGACCAGCAGTGCCAGCCCGACCGAGTCCGCCAGCAGCGCCTCCTGCTCCGGGTCCGGCGCGGTGGCGTCAGCCCGGGCCTCGATCGGGTCGGGCACGTGCACCCCGGCCAGCCGCTCCGGCCGCGCCGCGCGGGCGCGCAGCCCGTTCAGGCAGGTCCGGGTGACGATCGTGGTGAGCCAGGCGGCCGGGCTGCGGACCCCTCGGGTGCCGGCCGCGCTGAACCGGACCCAGGCCTCCTGCACGGCGTCATCGGCCTCCGGCAGCGACCCCAGCATCCGGCAGGCGATGGCGCGCAGGCGCCCCCGGTGCTCCTCGAACAGCTCGGCCAGGTCGTCCACCGGGTTCCGGTTCCCTTCTGATGAAGCCTGGTCGTGAAGAGCTGTCACGAATCCGGGCGCTCGCGTGTCATCAACCCTGACACGCCGGCGGCCGCCGGCGTGACCCGGCTGAAGGGATCCAGTCATGCGAATCCTCGTCGTGGGCGCCGCCGGCGCCATCGGCGCCCGCCTCACCCGGCAGCTCACCCAGGAGGGGCACCAGGTGACCGGCACCTCCCGCGGCGACCAGCAGGCCAGCCGCGTCCGGGCGCTGGGGGCCGAGCCGCTCGCGCTCGACATCCTCGACCCGGCCGCCGTCCGCGCGGCCGTGGCCGCCGCCCGGCCGGACGCGATCATCCACCAGGCGACCGCCCTGGCCGGCGCCCGCTTCGGGCGCAACCTCGACAAGGCCTTCGCCGCCACGAACGCGCTGCGGGTCGCCGGGACCGACAACCTCCTGGCGGCGGCCCGCGAGGCGGGCGTGGGCCGGTTCATCGCCCAGAGCTTCGCCCCGTACCGGTACGAGCGGTCCGGTGGCCCGGTCAAGTCCGAGGACGACCCGCTGGTGGCCGTCCCGCCCGCTAGCGCGCGGGCCACGTTCGCGGCGATGGCGCACGTGGACGAGGCGGTCACCACGGCCGGCGGGATCGCGCCGCGCTACGGCGGGTTCTACGGCGAGCCGGACCAGACGACGGCGGCCGTCGCCAGGCGCCAGGCGCCAGTACCCGCTCGTCGGGGACGGGGCCGGCCTGATGTCCTTCATCCACCTGCACGACGCGGCGGCCGCGACGGTGCTCGCCCTGCGGGCCGAGGGGCCCGCGGTCTGCAACGTCGCCGACGACGAGCCCGCCCCGATGCGCGACTGGCTGCCCGCCCTGGCGGCGGCGCTGGGCGCCCGGCCCCGCGGCGGGTGCCCACCTGGCTGGCGGGCCTCCTGCTGGGCGAGGCGCTGCCGCTCATGACCCAGGGCCGGGGCGCCTCCAACGCCCGGGCCCGGAAGGAACTCGGCTGGACGCCGCGCTACCCGAGCTGGCGCGAGGGATTATCGGCGATCGCCGCCCCCTAGCCTCGCCGGTGGCCTCGCGCCGGGACAGTGCCTCCCCGGCGTGGCCGTGATCGCGTCCCCGGCGAGCCCGGGGCGCCACGAGGCTGGGGCCAGGCCGGGTGCGGTAGCGTCCGGGCATGACCGACGCCCGTGAGCCCGCCCGCGACGACCTCGGCTTCCCCCTGCCCGCGGGCGGGCCCGCGCGGCGGGTGGTGTCGCTGGTGCCGTCGCTGACGGAGTCGGTCGCGGTGACCCGGCCGGGGGCGCTGGCGGGCGCCACCCAGTGGTGCACCCACCCGCCGGGCCTGGACGTGCCGCGGGTGCGCGGCACCAAGAACCCCGACGTCGCCGCGATCGTCGCCCTGCGGCCGGACCTGGTGCTGGCCAACCAGGAGGAGAACCGCCGCCTGGACGTGGACCGGCTGCGGGCCGCCGGGGTGCCGGTGTGGGTCACCGTCATCCGCTCGGTCGAGGAGGCCACCGGCTCGCTGCGCCGCCTGTTCGCCGACGGCCTGCGCTGGCCGGTGCCGGACTGGGTGGCGCAGGCGGAGCGGGCGTGGAGCGCGCCGCCGCCCGCACGCGCCCGGCGGGCGGTGATCTGCGTGTGGCGCGACCCCTGGATGGTCGTCGGCCGCGACACCTTCACCGGTGACGTGGCCGCCCGCCTCGGCCTCGCCAACGCCTTCGGCGACGACCCCGGCCGCTACCCGAAGGCGGACCTGGCCGCCATCGCCGCCCGCGACCCCGAGCTCGTCCTCCTGCCGGACGAGCCGTATCCCTTCTCCGCCGCCGACGGCCCCGAGGCGTTCCCCGGCCGTCGCGCCGCCCTGGTGTCCGGCCGCGACCTGACCTGGTACGGCCCGTCCCTGACGGGCGCCCGCACCCGCCTCGCGGCCGCGCTGGGGTAGCGCCGGGCCCGGGGCGGGCAGGTGCTCACCAGGCCAGCCGGGTGCCGTCCTCGTAGACGTGCCCAGCCGGGCCGTCCGGGCCGAGGGTGGCCAGCCTGGTCCCCCCGGGCACGCGGGCGAGCTGGTCACCTTCCTGGAGAGGCTCGCGGGATAAGCCCGCCTCGTGATCGCCCGGGACGGCCGTAAGCCGCCCCGGCGGGCGCGCGGCCGGGGCGGGCTGCCCGTCAGGACCGGGGATGGCCGGCCAGCCGGCTCGCCAGGGCGGCCCGGGAGGACAGGCCCAGCTTGTGGTAGATCCGCGACAGGTGGGTCTCGACCGTCCGGGCGCTGAGGTGGAGGTCAGCGGCGATCTCGCGGCTGGTGCGGCCGGTCGCGGCCCGGCCGGCGATCTCCCGCTCGCGGGCCGTGAGGACGGCCAGCGGGTCGGCCGCGCGCGCCGGGCCGGGCGCCGCCCGCTGCCGGACCCCGTCGGCGGTGGTCAGCACCAGGACCGAGCCGGCCAGCTGGCCCAGCGTCCGCGCCTCGCCCGCCATGGCCAGCGCCGCCTCGTCGCGCCCGGCCGTCAGCGCGCAGTCGGCGCCCAGCGCCAGGGACCAGCCCTGGGCGACCCGGTCGCCGACCTCGCCGAACGTGGCGGCGGCCGACCGGTAGGCCGTGACCGCCTCCGCTGCCCGCCCGGCCCCCAGCAAGGCGGTGGCGCGGGCGCGGGCGGCGTGCGCCCGCTGGCGGCCCAGGCCCAGCCGCCGGGCCTCGGCCCCGGCGAAGCCGGACCACTCGCGTGCCTGGGCCGCGTCCCCGGCGAGCACCGCCGCCGCCGACAGCATGTCCAGCACGCCGCACCGGATCGACGGCTGGGTCAGCGGGAGCATGACGCCGCCTCCGGCGGTGGTCGCGGCGGCGATGCAGCCCGCCGGGTCCCCGCTCAGCAGCAGCGCGAACGAGCGGAAGATGGCGACCGTCCGCGTCCACCAGACGCTGGCGGGCGGCACGCAGGCGGCGGCCTGCTGCGCCAGGTCGACCGCCCGCGTCGCCGCGCCCTCGCCGCCGGTCCACGCCAGCGCGTAGGCGCGCAGGCCGAGGGCGAGGCCGAGCACGTCGCCACTGTCGATGTGCCGGGCGATCTCCTCGGCGTCCTGCGTCAGGCGGACCGTCTCGCCCAGCGGGCCGGTGATCGTCGCGATGTGGCCCTGGCCGAGCAGCAGGTGCGGGAGCACGTGGTACTGGCCGCTGGTGCGGCTGATGGCCACGCCCCGGGCGAAGTGCCGCCCCGCGTCGGCGTAGCGGTCCAGGAACAGCTCGGCCCAGCCCAGCACCGACAGGGTCTCCAGCGCGTCGGCCAGGTCGCCGTCGGGCAGCGCGTCGACCAGGGCCACGGCTCGGTCGGCGGCCTGCGCCGAGTCCGCCATCGCGCCCTCGTGCGCCTCGCCGAACGCGCCCGCCGCCTCCGCGTGCGCCTCGCGGACCCGGCTGGCGCCGCGCCGCGCCCGGGCGGTCGCGGCGGCCAGCGGCGCCCGGGCCGCCGGGAAGTCGCCCGACAGCAGGGCCACGGTCGCGTACTCGACGGCGAGCGACACCGACTCGTGGGTGGCGGCGGCGCGCGGGCTCGACAGTTCCGCGCTCAGCAGGGCGCGCGCCTCGGGGTAGCGGGCCAGCAGCCGCTCGACCATGGCGCAGAAGGTCACCGCGGCCACCCGGGGCCCGGGCGGCCGCACCGGGACGACCCGCAGGATCTCGTGCAGCATCTCCCGGCTCTCCGCTAGCCGCCCGGCCACGCCCAGCGCCCGGGTGAGCAGGAGCAGCACTTCCACCCGCTGCTGGACGGCCGGCACGCCTGCTGGCAGCAGCTGCAGGCACGCCCGCAGCCAGTCGGCGGCGGTGGCGGGCGTGCTGCTCAGCGCCGACCGCGCCGCCCCCAGCAGCACCTCCACGTCCCCGGGGGCCGCCTCGCCCAGCGACGCCGCCACGTGGTGGGCCAGCTCGGCCGGCGGCGCGCTGCGGGCCGCCAGGTCGGCCAGGGCGCGGCGGTGCGCCCCGGACCGCCAGGCCGGGTCACTGCCCTGGTAGACGACCCGGCGCAGCACCGGGTGGCGGAACTCAAAGCCCCCCGCCGCCGGGCGCATGATGTCGCGGCTGGTCAGGGCGCTGACGGCAGCGGTCACGGCGGCCCGCGGCAAGCCGGTGACGGCGGTCAGCACGTCGATGCTGACGTGCTCGCCCGCGACGGCCGCGGCGGCGGCGGCGAGCGCCTCCTGCTCGCTGAGCCCGGTCAGCTCGGCCAGCAGCACGGCCTCCAGCCGGGTGGGCGCCCAGCCCGGCCCGGCCAGCGCCCGGGGAGCGGGCTTCCCGGTGGCGGGCGGCGTCCCCTCCGCCGCTGCCCCTTCCGCCAGTGCCGCCGTGGCCAGCGCCGCCAGCAGGTACAGGGGGTTGCCGCCGCTGTCGGCGCAGGCGGCGTCGCGGGCGGCCGCGTCGCCGTCATTGCCCGCGAGCTCGGCCGACTCCGCCGGCGACAGCGGGCCCAGCGCGACCCGGGTGACGGTGCCGAGCTCGGTCCCGCGGGCGACGCTGCCCGCCAGGCGGGCCGGGCCCTGCCGCCCGCGCTGGGCGATGACCAGCAGCAATGGCCCCGGGACCGGGTGCCGGATCAGGTAGTCGGCCAGCTCGATCGTCCCCGGGTCGGCCCAGTGCATGTCGTCCAGCGCCAGCACCAGGCCGCCGTCCGACCAGTCGGCGAGCAGGTCGCGGACGGCCTCGAAGAGCCGGAAGCGCTCGGCCCCCGAGCCCGGGGCCGCCCGCCCGGCGAAGACGGCGCCGAGCCAGGCCTGCTCCTCCCGGCCGGTCACGGCCTCCCGGCCGGTCACGGCCTCCCGGGCGCCGGCCGGCTCGCGCCGGGCGCGGCGGTAGCGGTCGGCCAGCGCGTCGGCGAACACGTGGAACGGGCGGTCCCGCTCGAACTCGGCCGCGCTGCCGCCCAGGACGGCGACGCCCGCCGCCCGGGCCAGGCCGCCCAGTTCCAGCAGCAGCCGGGTCTTGCCGATGCCGGGGTCGCCGGTCACCTCGATGGTCATCCCGCGCCCGGTCGCCAGCCCGGCCAGCGCCTGCTGCAGGACGTGCAGTTCCCCCGAGCGGCCAACCAGGCGCGGCCGGCCGGGGCCGGAGTCGGTTGCGCTCATGGGCCGCCGTTCAGGTCGCGTCCGGTCCGGCGGTCCGTGTCCGCCAGGTCACAGGCTATGTCCTGGTTAGCCAGGTACGTAGGCCAGTTACGTAATTCTGCGGACGTGCCTGGCGGCCGGCCGTGCGCACCATGGTCGGGCTACGGGCGGGAGGCAGCGGGCACGCTTCACCGTGCACGTGGCGGGGACGGCGAGCCCGGGTCCGCGCGATCGCCACCTGCCTCGGGGGCTAGGTAGCGGTCCGCCCCCGGGAGGGCCAGGGGACCGTCGGCAGCAGCTGGCTGCCGGTCCCCGGCCGTACCGGGTCACCGGCCGGAAGCCTCAGCCCGCGTGCGCTCCGTCATCGCCCCGCGACCCGTCCTCGGACACCGCCTCGTCTTCGGGCACCGTCTTGTCCTCGGGTCCCGCCTTGTCCTCGGGCACCGTCTTGTCCTCGCGCGCTGCCTCGCCTGCGCGCGCTGCCTCGTCCCGCCGTACCGCCTCGTCCCGCCGTACCGCCTCGTCCCGGGCCAGCAGCACCGGCAGGGTGATCTGCTGGGTGATCGTGAGGTCCTCCGGGGAGTCGGGCTCCCCGTCCTCGTGCGGCGCGGCCGCGCCGGACACCGCCGCCGGGGCGGGCTCGGGGCCGGTCAGCAGCAGGGGGTAGCGCTTGCCCGACAGCCGCAGCTGCACCGCCCCGCCCAGGACGAGCCGGTCGCGGGCCGACAGGTAGGTCTCCTTGTCCGCCGGGACCGGCCGCGACGGGCGGAACCCGGCCCCCGCCCACCGCTCGACCTCGGTGCCGTTGGTGCTTTCCAGGTCGACCACCGCCAGCCGCCAGTTCACCGGGCTGACCTCGTCGATCCGCAGCAGCAGGTGCAGCCGGCTGACCCGCTGGATGACCGCCCGGTCCGGCGCCCGGTGCGCTGGCGGGATGCCCCCCGGCTCGGCGTCGCCCGCCGCCCTGTCCCAGCGGGCGCTGCCCGGGTAGTCCGGGCCGGCCGGCAGGCCGCTGGCCAGGGCCGCCTCAGCCGGGTGGGGGTCGGCCGACAGGTCGATGCCCTTGATCGAGCCGCGGCCGACGATGACCGGGATGTCGGCCTCCAGCGGGAACCGCATGAACTCGGCCTGCGTCGCCCGGTCGGCCACCACGACCTCGTACATCTGCGCGCGGGGGCCGAGGGCGTCCAGCGGCTCGTCGCACGAGGGGCAGACGGCCAGGGCCGAGCTGGCCGAGATCATCGGCCAGACCAGGAGCTGCCCCTGCCACAGCGACCCCTGCGTGCACGAGGTGTTGCCGCACCGCCAGCGGGTGTGCAGCGCCCGCCGGTGCTCGGGGTTCTTCGGGTCCAGCCGGGTCCGCTTGAGGTCCTTCAGCTCGCGGGCCATGGAGACCTCTTGCGCGCTGCGCTCGGTGATGCCGAGCGGGACGATGCGGACCTCGTCGTCCACCGTCTCCCAGGCGTGGAACCGGCCGGGGGACGCCTCGATCCACGGGTGCCGGTCCCGGTAGTCGACGTAGTGGTCGCGGGTGATGACGTGCAGCTGGTTGTCGCGCGCCAGGCGCAGCAGGACCGAGTCCGCCACCGGCGCGGTCACCAGGTCGCCGGTGTCGACCAGGTGCAGCAGCTCCCCGGCGTCGTCGCCGAGGGCGCGCTTGAGCGAGTCGTCGGCCACCAGGTAGATCCGCGCTCCCTCGTGCAGCCGCCGCCAGGCGCCCATCACGAGCGCGAGGCGGTCCCATACCGGCCGCCGGTAGCCGACCGGAGGCAAGGCAGGAGACCAGCACACGTTCGAGACATCGACAATTGCGTCCCAGCCCTCCATGGAAAAATCGTAGCCCTTTCCCGCGCGCCCGCGGCTGCACGCCGAGCCGACTTCCGCTGGCGGATAGGCGATCCGGATAATGGGCATGTGAGTTCGGTGGCGGAAGGGACGACGCGCGCGGCAGGCCTGGCTGATCGCCAGGTCTTCACGTCACGCCTGGAGGGGCGCCCGTTCATGGACGGCGAGGGCGTGACGATCGGCCGCGTGCGCGACGTGGTGATCCTGCCGGTCCCGGGCGGCGAGGCGCCGCACGCCCTGGGACTGGTAGTGCAAATGCGCCGGCGGCGCATTTTCGTGGGCCTCGGGCGGATCGGCGAGATAACCGCCGAGGGCGCCCGGCTCATCGGCGGCACCGTCGACCTCGGCGGCTTCACCCTGCGGCCCGGGGAGATCCTCGCCTCCAGCCTGTACGGGAAGCACACCCCCGAGGGCACCGTCGCCGACATCGCCATCGCGCCGCGCGAGACGCGCCGCAGCGGCTGGGTCGTGATCGCCATCGCGGTCTCCCGGGGCCGCGGGCTGCGCGGCGGGAGCGTGGCGATCGTGTCCTGGGACCGCTGCCAGGCGCTGTTCGACACCGACCCGGTGACCGGGCAGCTCACCCGGCTGCGGGAGCTGCAGCCGGCCGACCTGGCGACCGCCTTCGGGCGGCTGAACCCGGCCCGGCGCAGCCAGCTCGCCGACGCCCTCGATGACGCCGAGCTGGCCGACATGCTGGAGGAGCTGCCCGAGGAAGACCAGGTCCGGCTGGTCAACAGCCTGGAGCTGGAGCGCGGGGCGGACGTGGTCGAGGAGATGCAGCCCGACGACGCGGCCGACCTGCTGGCCGAGATGACCGACGAGCAGCGCGAGCGGCTGCTCACCGCCATGCAGTCGGTCCAGGCCGATGAGGTGCGGCGGCTGCTGCGCTACGACGGCGCCACCGCGGGCGGCGTCATGACCTCCCAGCCGCTGATCTTCGGCCCCGAGACGACGGTCGCCGAGGTGCTCGCCAAGATCCGCAACCCCGACGTGGCCTCGGTCACCGCCGCCCAGGTGTACGTGTGCGAGGCGCCGCTGGAGCCGCCGACCGGCACCTACCTCGGCAGCGTCGGCTTCCAGCGGCTGCTGCGCCGCCCGCCCGCCGTCGCGATCGGGGAGGTCATCGAGAGCCGGGTGTTCGTCCGCCCGGACCTCGGCGAGCGCGAGCTCGCCACCCGCCTGGCCGCCTACAACATGATCGGCGTGGCCGTCTGCGACGAGGGCGGCCACCTGCTCGGCGCGGTCACCGTCGATGACGTGCTCGACCACCTGCTGCCCACGGGCTGGCGACGGTCCCGGACGGGCGGCTGACGTGGCCTCCCGCATCACCCGCCGCCTGGGCCTGTCGGACAGGTCCGACCTGTCGGTGCCCCGGGGGGCCGCGCCGATCGGCTCGCTGTACGACTCCGACGCCTTCGGCCGGTTTTCCGAGGGCCTGGCCCGCTTCCTCGGCACCGGGCGCTACCTGGTCGGGCAGACCGTGCTGGTGCTCTTGTGGATCGCGTTCAACACGCTCGGCGTCGTCCGCCACTGGGACCCGTACCCGTTCATCCTGCTCAACCTGGCGTTCTCCACCCAGGCCGCCTACGCCGCGCCGCTGATCCTGCTCGCCCAGAACCGCCAGGACGAGCGGGACCGGGCCAACATCGACCGCGACCGCGAGGTGGCGGCCCGCACCCAGGCCGACACCGAGTACCTCGCCCGCGAGATCGCGTCCATCCGGCTCGCCCTGGACGACATGGTGACCAGGGAAGACCTCACCGAGGCGATCGGGAAGCTGGAGAAGCTGCTCGTCGACCAGCACCCCGCCACCGTGCCGGCTGACCCCGCCCCATCCGACCCGGCCCCGGGGCAGCCCGGCCCGCCGGCCGGGGACGAGTAGGCGTGGCCGCCCGCGAGCTAGTCGTGCTCGGCACGGCCAGCCAGGCCCCGACCCGCACCCGCAACCACAACGGCTACTTCCTGCGCTGGGACGCCCTCGGCCTGCTGTTCGACCCGGGCGAGGGCACCCAGCGGCAGATGCTGCTGGCCGGGGTGACCGCCTCGTCCATCGGCACCATCTGCGTGACCCACTTCCACGGCGACCACTGCCTCGGCCTGCCCGGGGTGCTCCAGCGCATGGCCCTGGACCAGGTCACCCACGACGTGCAGGTGTGCTACCCGGCCGCCAGCGGGGAGTACTTCGGCCGCCTGCGGCACGCGTCGGCGTTCCGCGACACCCTCCGCCTCACCGAGCGCCCCCTGCCTGGTCAGGGCGGCACCATCGTCCCCGGTGACGCGCTCACCCTGGAGGCCCGGCCCCTGTCGCACCGGGTGCCGACCCTCGGCTACCGCCTGGTCGAGCCCGACGGCCGCCGGATGCGCCCGGACCTGCTCGTGGCCCACGGCATCAGCGGCCCCGACATCGGCCGGGTGCAGAAGATGGGCAAGATCCTCCGCAATGGCAAGCTCGTCCACCTGGCGGACGTCAGCGAGCCGCGCTCCGGGCAGAAGTTCTCCTTCGTCATGGACACCCGCCTGTGCGACGCCGCGTTCGAGCTCGCCCGGGACGCCGACATGCTGGTGTGCGAGTCGACCTTCGCGAACGCCGACGCCAGCCTCGCCCATGAATATGGCCACCTCACGGCCGGCCAGGCGGGCCGGATCGCGGCCGACGCCGGCGCCCGGCTGCTGGTGCTGACCCATTTCTCCCAGCGCTACAACGCCCCCGACATGCCCCGCCTGGCGGCCGAGGCGGCCGAGGCGTTCACCGGCGAGGTCGTCGTGGCAAGCGACCTCGACCGCATCCCCGTTCCCCGCCGGCGCTAGGCTCGGTCCCGACGGATTATCCAGACGCACGCACGCAATGGAGGATGGGATGGCCAAGCGTAACGGCAGCGCCGAGTGGCACGGCGGGGACCTGCAGGCCGGCAGCGGCACGGTCAAGGTCGGCGACGGCGTCTTCGAGGGCGGCTACTCGGCCGACTCCCGGTTCGGTGAGGGCGAGAGCCCCCTGACCAACCCCGAGCAGCTGATCGCGGCGGCCCACGCCGCGTGCTACACGATGGCCCTGAACAACATCCTCGCCACCAACGGCCACACTCCTGACTCGGTCCACACCGACGCCAAGGTCACCCTCCGCTTCGTCGGCAACGCCCCCACGATCACCCGGATCGACCTGGCCACGACCGGCAACGTCCCCGGCATCGACCAGGCCGACTTCCAGAAGTTCGCCGACCAGGCCAAGGCCGGCTGCGTCATCTCCCGCGCCCTGGCCGGCGTAGAGGAAATCGTCCTCGACGCCAAGCTGGCGTAGCCACGCCTAGCCTCGCCGTTCTTTGTTTGGCTTTCGCGGGACCATAGTCCCGCGAAAGCCAAACAAACCCTGAGTTCCATCGTCAGCAGTTGACGCCTCGTCGCGCCAAAGCCGCCTGGATCTGCCCGGCGACGTAGTCCGCCTGGTAGCGAATGGCGAAGGCGGGGTACCGGAGAGTGTCGTACCCCTGGAGCTTCAGCTGGTTATCGCGGTCCATGTCCTGCCAGTAGCGCAGGATGTCCGCGTGCCCGGCCCCGTCCACCTCAACGATGAGCCTGGCCACATCCCATACGGCGTCAAGCCAGCGGCGACGGCCGTTGGCGTCGAGTCGGGGCGCTTGCCGATCCGGCGACGGCAACCCGAACGGGCGGACCACGCGATTGAGGAAGTCCAGCTCAGAGAGCGCTTGCGATCCGCCAGCGATGTCGCCGACCGTCTCGGCCAGCAGCCTGCGGCGGCGCACCCGCCGGTTCCGCTCCAGTTCGGCCGCCAGGTGCTCCGGGAGCAGCAGTCGCTGCTGGACGCTTGCGGCCAGGATGGCCTGAGCGCCGCGGTCGCTGCTATGCCAGGCGGCGCAGTCGATGAGCGACCGGGCGACCCGGGTGCGCGGCGGCTGCCGGCTCGGGTGCACGTCGGCTGAGGCCAGGCGACGGGAGTAATGCACCGTAGCCCGGAACGGGAGGCGTCCCTTCTTCTCCCGCCCGGACGGCAGGACAAGGTGAACCGCCCCGTCCACCTCATCAAAGCCCGTCAGCCCCCACAGCCGGGCGGCGGTCAGCCCGCCGATAGCCGCGCCCGGTCCGGCCCAGAAGGCGGCCACCCAGAGCTTCTGCTCCCTGGTCAGCGGCCCCGAATGATTAATCAGGACACCCCGGCACGGCCGCTGCCACCGCCCCGAGTCGATCTGCCACCGAAGAGCATCGGGCGTCATTCGCGACAGCGCGAACTTCGCCGGGATCACGCCAGCCGCGAACGCTAGATGGAGGTCGGGCTCAAAATCGTATGCTGCCTTCATGCGACAACCATCGGCCGATCTCCCCGCAGACCGCTAAGGCAGCGCCTGTCCTGTGGATAAGGTCGCCCAGTGTCCACACCCGCGAGTTGCGCTCTTGCCGGTCGCGGGCATGCCTGGTATAGGCATTTGTTTGGCTTTCGCGGGACCATAGCCCCGCGAAAGCCAAACAAACCTGCCGCCTTAGTGCTGCCCCGGGCGGAAGATGGCGGTCGCGCCGCTGGAGTCGGCCGCGTCTTCGATGTCCGGGCCGGCCATCGGCCCGCCGCCGGCGTCGCGCGGGCCGGTGGTGGGGCGGAACGCGGGGCGGGGGTTGCCGCCGGCGGCGGTCACGTACTGCTTGCCCGAGAAGCGCAGCAGCACCTCCTCGCCCAGGATGACCCGGTCCTTCTCCAGGACGACCGTCGGCTCGCCTTCCCGCAGCCGTCGCGGGCGGCCCTCGCCCGGCGGGCGCTCCACGACCGTGCCGTTGCTGCTGCCGAGGTCGGTGACGACCATGCGGCGGCGCCCCGGCAGCGGCTCCTGCACGGTGATCGTCAGGTGCCGGCGGCTGACCTTCTCGATCGCGGAGACCGCCGCGGGCGACAGGTCCAGCCCGTCCACCTGGAGGTTCACGCCCTTGAGGGTGAGGCCGCGGCCGACGATGACGGGGGAGCCGGCCTCGACCGGGAAGCGCAGGATCTCCTCGCCCGAGCGCTGGGAGACGACGATCTCGTGCAGCCGCTCGCGCCGCCCGAGGTCGGTCAGCTTCCCGCCGCAGGTGGGGCAGCGCGGCTCGCCCCGGGCGGTGACCTTCGGCAGCACCAGCAGCTGGCCCTGCCACTGGGCGCTTTCCGGGCAGTGGGTGTCGCCGCACTGCCAGCGGGTCTCGATGATCGCCCGGTAGCGGGGACTGCGCGGGTCCAGCTTGTGCTGCTGGAGGTCCTTCAGCTCGACCCGCATCGAGAGCTCCTGCGGGCTGCGGGTCGTGATGCCCAGCGGCACGATCGTCACCGCGCCCCGGTCCACCTGCCAGCGGTGGAACCGCTGAGGCGACTGCTCGATCCACCGGTGGGTGCGGCGGTGGTCCAGGTAGTGATCGCGGGTCAGGACGTGCAGCCCGAGCTTGTCCGCCAGGTCCAGGATCTCCAGGTCGGCAACGGGCCGGACGGCGATCTTGCCCAGCGTCACCAGCCGCCCGAACTCCCGGGCCTCGTCCAGGTGGTGCACCAGCGAGTCGTCGGCGACCAGCCGGAACCGCGCGTCGTCCCCGTGCGCGGCCCGCCAGGCCGCCATGACCAGCCGCAGCCGCCACCACGCCGGCCGCCGCTTGCCGACGGGCGGCAGCTGCTCGTCCCAGCACACGTTGGACACGTCCACGACCGCGTTCCACCCGCCCATTTCGGCATGGTACCGACCCCAGCCGGATGCCCGCGACGCCCGAGCTGCCTCCCCCCGCTGGTCGCCGGGGTCAGGACATCAGCCCGCCCGAGGCGGGGCGAACGCGTCCGCCGCCGCCTGCACCCGGGCCAGGTACGACTGCCATTCACCTTGATCGAGCGCGGCCTGGTCCCGGCCGCCGGTGCCGTCGACGAGCTCCCGGACGATGTCCGCGTGGCCCGCGTGCTGGGCCGTCTCGGCGACCATCCGGATGAGCATGAAGCCGAGGGTCGTCTCTCGCCGCTCCGCCGGCCAGTGCGGCACCAGGCCCGGCGCGTCCAGGCCGAGGGCCGCGATGACCCGGTCGGCGTGGGCGCAGCCGCGCTGGTAGAGGCCCAGGATGTACTCGCTGGACTCCTCGGCGGTCGCCCACATGTCGGCCCCGTCCCAGATCGAGCCGTCCGCGACCCACGACAGGGACTCGGCCGCCGGGTAGCCGAACACCCCGCCGAGGTAGTCGTACTCCAGCCCGGCCAGGTGCTTCACCAGCCCGAGCAGGTTCGTCCCGGTCGGCGTCAGCGGCCGCCGCAAGTCGTACTCGCCCAGCCCGTCGAGCCGCGACAGCAGCCCGGCCCGGCTGGCCTTGAGCTTGTCGTGCAGCTCGTCCTTCACGTCCGGCAGGTCAGGCATCTGGCTCCTCAGCTGGCTCCGGCTCGGTCGCCAACGCTACCGCGCGGCGGACGAGGTCGCGGAGGGCCGTTTCGGCTCGCTCGGGGTCGGGGCACACTTGTGCGATCAGGCCGGGCAGGTCGGTGCCGGGGATGTCGCCGACCTGGGCGCCGAGTTCGGCCACGCTGGCCGGCGGCTCGGCGGCCGGACCGAGGACGTGCAGTCCGGACGCCGCCTGCCGGACCGAATCGGTGTCGCTCCCGCGATCACCACCGGTGATTCCGATGAGGGTGCGGATGAGGCCGGCCGCCAGGTGGCAGGCCAGCCCCCGGCCGGGCTGGCGGGCATACAGGTGCAGGTAGTTGCCGAGGTTGTAGCAGGCGACGGCGATGCCGGGAATGTTCTCGGCCAGGTAGTTGTAGCGCAGGGCATCGCGGACCAGGCTGAGCGCGGCCTCGCCGTGGCCGCGTC
>DATBEM010000148.1:0-45271 GCA_036276115.1 Trebonia sp. | reverse complement strand
GGGGCGCGGAAGTACCGGCCGAGGTCCGGCCGGTCGAACACCGGGACGCTGCCGGACACGTCGGTGTCCTCAGCGTCCGCGACGATCGCGATTCCGGTCATGGCCGACCAGTGGCCGAGCTGGTCGCGCTGCCGCTCGATGGACGTTGACTCGTCTGTGTCACGGCTGAGCCGGTACGCGGCGAGCGCCCGAAGGTCCCTGGTGAGCGCGCTCATGTCGCGTGCCTCGCTTCCGTGTCGTTGGTGGTGTTCATGGTTCCCCGTCCCGTAGCTGGCCTAACGGGATCAATCTACCTCGGTTCGACACCGCCAACGTCTACTCGGCGGGCCGTAGCGAGGAGATCACCGGGCAGGCGCTGAACGACTTCGTCCCCCGGGACGAGGTCGTCCTCGCGACCAAGGTGTTCATGCCGATGCGGAAGGGGCCGAACGGCTCGGGCCTGTCCCGCAAGGCGATCTTCGCCGAGGTGGACAACAGCCTGCGGCGGCTGCAGACCGACTACATCGACCTCTACCAGATCCACCGCTGGGATTACTCCACGCCGGTCGAGGAGACCCTGGAGGCCCTGCACGACGTGGTCAAGGCGGGCAAGGTCCGCTACATCGGCGCCTCGTCGATGCACTCCTGGCAGTTCGCCAAGGCCCTGTACCTGGCCGACCTGCACGGCTGGACCCGGTTCGTGTCGATGCAGGACCACTACAACCTCCTGTACCGCGAGGAGGAGCGCGAGATGCTGCCGCTGTGCGCCGACCAGGGCATCGGCGTCATCCCGTGGTCCCCGCTCGCCCGCGGCAAGCTCACCCGCCCCTGGGACGAGTCGACCACGCGCAAGGAGACCGACGAGTTCGGCAAGACCCTCTACCGCGATGAGGACCGCGTCATCGTGGAGCGGGTCCTGGAGACGGCGGGCAAGCGCGGCGTCAGCCCGGCCCAGGTCGCCCTGGCCTGGATGCTGCGCAACCCGGTGGTGACGTCGCCGATCGTGGGCGTCACCAAGCCCGGCCACCTGTCCGACGCCATCGCGGCGGCGGACCTGGAGCTGGACGACGCCGAGGCCGCCTACCTGGAAGAGCCGTACGAGCCGCACACCATCGCCGGCTTCCAGTAACCCGCCGGCGTACGCTCAGCCGCCGTCCCGGCCCCGCGCCGGGACGGCGGCACCAGGCCTCCTGGAGGGACCACCATGACCGACGCCGACGCCGTCATCGCCGCCCGCATCCGCGAGCTTGAGGACCGCCGCTACCAGGCGATGACCGACGCCGACGTCGCCACCCTGGACGAGCTGCTGGCCCCCGACCTGGTGTACACGCACTCCAACGCGACCCGGGACTCCAAGCAGGGCTACCTCGACCGGGTGGCCAGCCGCTACTTCGACTACGGCCCGCTGGAGCACCCGGTCGACCGCGTCGTCGTGCACGGCGACTGCGCCCTGGTCATCGGGGACATGCGGGGCGAGGTCAAGACCAACGGCGAGCCCCGTTCCCTGAACAGCGCCGCCCTGGCGGTCTGGGCCCGCGCCGCCGGCGGCCAGTGGCTCCTGCTGGCGTTCCAGCCGACGAAGTACCCGGCCTAGCCACCCGGGTAGCGGGCAAGGACAAGGGCAGTACCTTTTTCTTTCACGGGCCGGGGCGCCTCGCCCGGCCGCCGCCGCGCGGTGGCGCCTGCCTTCCCGTCATTAAGTCGCCGCGCACGGCGAATGCGAGCACCGTCCAGCCCGTCATCGGGCCGGGCTGGTCCGTGGCCTGGCTGCCGGCCGAGTCCGGCGGCGGTGCGCCGGCCGGGCGGGGCGGCGGTTGCCGGCTGGCGCGCGGTTACAGGCTGGCGCGCGGTTACAGGCTGGCGCTCTTGGCCCGGTTGCAGTCGGCGCACAGCAGCTGGAGGTTCGGCTCTGAGGTCGCCCCGCCGAGGGCGACCGGGATCACGTGGTCGTACTGCAGGTTGAAGTTGCTGCCGCACTGGACGCACTGCCCGCCGTCGCGCTCGAACACGGCCCGCTTGAGGTCGGCCGGGATGTGCTCCCGGCGGCCGCGCGGGCGGTCCGTCCGGCCCTCGTCCACGTTGAGCATCATGTGCGCCTGGTCCAGGCGCCGCCGGGCCTTGCGCTCCCGGTCCCGGATCAGGGCGAGGACGTCGCGCCCGCTGTACTGCCCGGACTCCCAGTAGAACTGGCCCTCGAACCACCACCAGGCCCGGTTCCCCGACTGGGCGACGGTAACCGGCTGGCGGCCCTGGTCCGCCACGAGCTGCTGGTACGACGCGGCCGGGATCCTCACCGGCGGGCAGCACGTGCCGGTGAACCAGTGCCGGCGCCGGAACAGGAATCCCCGGTCGGTGAAGAACCGCGCGTTGCCGTCCGGCCGTAGCTGGACGGTGGAGGTGCTGGCCGCCCGGCGGGCGAAGGACGGCGTCGCCGGCGTCCGCGTGACGATCAGCGAGCTGGCCGCCAGCACGAGGAAGACCAGGACGCACAGCCCGACAACGTCACCGACGACGGCCACGGAAGACTCCTGCGAGGGGGGAATGGTTGGTAACGCCTCGGCCCATGTATACCACTTAGTGTAACGACAGGCCGGGGCATTTCCCGCCGGTCCGGGCGGCCGCGCCCGCGAGCTCGCCTGGCCATTGCGCTCCGGGCCGGGAAGCGCGGGGCGGACGCTGATGGCCGGTTACGGCCACGGGCATTGTGCGGCCAGGCCAGCGGAGGTAGCTTCCCGGTCAGCCAGGTGATCCGGTCGGCGTCGCCCGGAGGCGGCCTTGGGCACGGGAGAATAGTCATGAGTCCTCTGGTCTGCGGTCGCTTGCTCCGTGGTCGCTTGCTCCGTGGTCATCTGATCCGTGGTCGCCTGCTCCGCGCGGTGCTCGCCCTCGCCGTCGCCCTCAGCTTCAGCGGGGTGGCGCTATCGCTTCGGTACCCGGGAATCGCCGACGCCGCCCCGGCTCCGGCTCCGGCTCCGGCTCCGGCCCCCGCCCCCGCGGCCGCGGCGGTCGCCAGCAACCCGTGCGCCGGCGACAACTTCTCGCCTGCCTCCCGCACGCTGGCGCCCGTCTCGGTGTTCGCCACGGCCGGCGCCGTCAGCAACCCGGCGAGCGTGCTCTCCGGCCAGGCGACCCGGCTGACGGGCAATGGCTCCGCCGTCACGCTGGACTTCGGCCGGGAGGTGGGCGGCCTCGTCACCCTCACCTTCGCCGGCTCCAGCGACGCGAGCCAGAGCGTGGGGCTGGCCTTCAGCGAGTCGTCGCAGTACGCGGGGGACAGCAGCGACGCGTCCAATGGCGGCGGGGGAGCGGACGGCGCCATCTACGCGGCGGTGGCCGGCGCGGGGTCCTACACCATGCCGGCCGGCAAGCTGCGGGGCGGGTTCCGCTACCTGACCCTCTTCCTGAGCTCCGCGGGCTGGGCTGACGTCAGCGGTGTCTCGCTCGACTTCACCGCCGCGCCCGCCATGAGCGACCCGGCTGACTACCCGGACTACTTCTGCTCGAACGACAGCCTGCTCAACCGGATCTGGTACGCCGGCGCCTACACCGCCCAGCTGAACACGATCAGCCCGGCGCAGGGCCGTGAATGGCCGCCGCCGCCGTCAGGCTGGGAGAACGACGGCGTGGTCGGCACCGGCAGCGAGGTCCTGGTCGACGGGGCCAAGCGCGACCGCACGGTCTGGCCGGGTGACATGGGCATCTCGGAGCCGACCGCGTACGTCAGCACCGATGACCTGACCGCGGTCCGCAACTCGCTGACGACCCTGTACCAGGCCCAGCAGCCCAGCGGCGAGCTGCCCTACGCCGGCCCCGAGGTCAGCTTCTACGGCTCGGACACCTACCACCTGTGGACGCTGATCGCGACGTTCGACTATTACCTGGACACGGGGGACGCCAGCTGGCTCAGCGGCATCTGGCCGAAGTACCAGCTCGCGGTGAGCTACATCACCGCGAAGGTCGACGCGGGCGGCCTCCTGAACGTCACCGGCACTGCCGACTGGGCTCGCGGCGACCAGGGCGGGGAGAACATCGAGGCCAACGCCCTGCTGTACGAGGCCCTGACCGGGGGTGCGGCGCTGGCCCGGGCCGAGGGCAACAGCTCGCTGGCCAGCAGCTACGCCAGTCAGGCGGCCAGCCTGAAGACGCAGGTCAATGCCCGGCTGTGGGATTCCTCGGCCGGGGCCTACAAGGACAACCCGACGAGCACCCTGTACCCGCAGGACGGTAACTCGCTGGCCGTCTGGTACGGCCTGGCGTCGCCCGCGCAGGCGCAGGGCATCGTGAGCTACCTCAAGACCGGCTGGAACGCCATCGGCGCCCAGACGCCGGAGTTCAGCGGCAACATCTCCCCGTTCGCCGGCTCCATGGAGGTCTACGCGCTCTTCGCCGCGGGCGATGACGCCGACGCGCTGACCCTGATCCGCCGGGAGTGGGGCTACATGCTCGACTCGCCCGCCGGGACGGCCAGCACCTTCTGGGAGGGCATGTCGAGTACCGGCGCCTTCTCGGCCTACAACGGCTCGTACACCAGCCTGGCGCACGGCTGGTCGACCGGCCCGACCGGGGCGCTGACCTCGTACGTGCTGGGCATCGCGCCCACGACCGCGGCGGGGGCCGCTTACCAGGTGATCCCGCACCCCGGTGACCTGACCCACGTCGAGGGATCCCTCACGGTGGCGGCGGGCAAGGCCATCAGCGTCAGCTACAGCCGCGATGCCACCGGCGGCTTCAGCCTGCAGGTCAGCTCGTCGGCCAGTACCGGGTCGGCCGGCGTGCTCGCGGTCCCCGCGTACGGGCAGGCCCGGGTGGTCACCGTCAACGGCGTCACCGCCTGGAACGGCAGCTCGTTCACCGGGGCGGCCGGGATCGCCAGCGCGGACTCCGACGGCAGCTACGTCTACTTCCGCGGCGTGCAGCCCGGCGCCTACACCCTCAGCTACCCGGGGACCGGAGGGCAGGTCCTGCCGGCGCTGCCGGGCACGTGGACCACCTGCGCGGCCGAGGGCGGCACCTGCGCGCCCGGCGGCCCCGCGGCGGTCGCGTTCGGCGCGAACGGCAGCTTCCGCTACGGAGGCGCCAGCGGCTCGGTCGCCTGCACCGACGGCGCCTTCGGCGACCCGGACCCCGGCGTCGTGAAGACCTGCTACAGCCAGCCCGCGGTGCCCGCCGCCGGCGTGTGGCAGCAGTGCGCGGCCGAGAACGGGACCTGCTCGTTCACCGGCACGATGACCGTCGCCTTCGGCGCCAGCGGGCAGTACAAGTACGCCACCCTCACCGACGGGACGGCCTGCACCGACGGCGTCTTCGGCGATCCGCTCTACGGCACCGCCAAGGCCTGCTACCTCGCCGGCGCCCCGCCGGCCGCGACCACGTGGACCCAGTGCGCGGCCGAGAACGCCACCTGCTCGTTCGCTGGCACGCGGGAGGTCGCGTTCGGCGCCAGCGGCCGGTACCGCTACGGCACCTTCACCGGCGGGACGCCGTGCACCGACGGCGTCTTCGGCGACCCGCTCTACGGCACCGCCAAGGCCTGCTACGTCCAGTAGCCGGCCTAGGGCCTGTCCGGGCGATCTTCCTGCTTGCCCCGCAACCCCGCGCCGGCCGCACGCCGCCGCCAGCACCACCTCGCCCCCCACGCCACTAGCACCCCAACCACCCCCAGGCACCAGCACTTCCCGGCAAAAAAGCATTAAATTAACTGGAGGAAAAGCATCGAATACGATGCAAGTCCTCCACCTAATGCAAATCCTCCACGCTACGCAGCTCCCCAGCCGCTGCTCATGATCGCCAGGACAGGCCTTAGGCCCCTGGTCGCAGGTCCAGTTCCGCGACGATGTGCTCCGCGATCGCCAGGGAGGCGGTGGCGGCCGGGGACGGGGCGTTGCGGATCGCCATCACCTCGCCGACCCGGGTGATGCGGAAGTCGTCCACCAGCGCGCCGCTCGGGTCGACCGCCTGGGCCCGGACCCCGGCCGGGGCGCTGGTCACGTCGCTCAGCGCCAGCCACGGCAGGTACGTCCGCGCCTCGGCCAGGTAGGCCCGGCGCGACAGGCTGCCCCGCACCTCGCGCACCCCGGCCCGCCAGTTCTGCCGCGCCAGCGAGCGGAACGCGGCCGAGCGGGCCAGCCGCGCCACCTCGTCGCGCGATACCTTCGTGCGACGGTACCCCTCGCGGGCCAGGGCCAGCACCGCGTTCGGCCCGAGGTCGGACTCCCCGCTGACCCGGGGGGTGAGGTGGACGCCGAGGAACGGGTACTTGGGGTCGGGCACCGGGTAGATCAGGTGCCGCACCCGGTCCCGCGCGTGCGGCTTCAGCCGCAGGTACTCGCCCCGGAACGGGATGATCTCGGGCGCGGGCGCGTCGCCGACGGTCGCGGCCAGCAGGTCGGCCTGCAGCCCGGCGCAGATGACGAGCCGCGACACCCGGTGGACCGCGCCCGGGGTCACGACGTTGACGCCGCCCCCGGCGACCAGCTCGCACTTGATGACCGGGGTCCGCAGCCGGATCTCGCCCCCCGCCGCCCGCACGTCGTCGGCGTAGGCGCGGGTGATCGCGACGTAGTCCACGATCGCGGTGGTGGGCGACAGCAGCCCGGCCACGCCCGCGACGTCGGGCTCGACCTCGCGGATCTCGCCCTGGGCGAGCCACTGGATGCCGGGAACGCCGTTGGCCTTGGCCCGCCGCTCCAGCTCCTGGAGCTTGATGACCTCGGGCTCGTCGCGGGCGATGACGAGCTTGCCCCGCTCGTCGTAGGGCAGGCCCTTGTCCTGGCAGAACTCCTTGAGCAGGGCGACCCCGCGCCGGGTCATGGTCGCCTTGGCCGAGCCGGGCTTGTAGTAGATGCCCGCGTGGACGACCCCCGAGTTGTGGCCGGTCTGGTGCTGGCCGACCGCGTCTTCCTTCTCGAAGACGATGACGCCGATGCCCTGCCGGGCGAGCTGGCGGGCCACGGCCAGCCCGACGATCCCCGCCCCCACGATCCCGACTGCCGCTGCCGTCCCCATGACTCGCGCCTTCCCCCTCGCCTGACCCGGCCCGCCTGGCCGCGTCCCGGGCAATCCGCCCGGGCCGAGATTATCCTGGCAGGCCGGCGCCCGCGGGCGGGGCGGCTCAGGCGGACCGGGCGATGATCTCCCGCGCGACCCAGTCGGCGACGCCCTCGGGGTAGGGCGCCCGCAGCGACAGCACGACGTGCCCGAAGCCCGCCGCCAGGAACCGCTCGACGCTGTCCCGGGTCTCCCCGGGCTGGTCGTAGGAGACCGGCACGACGCAGGAGCGGGTGACCGACGCCGGGTCGCGGCCGGTCTCGGCGCAGTAGCGGTCGAGCAAGGCGCTGCGGGCGGCGGCGTCCTCGGCCTCGCCGCCGGGCATGTTCCACACGTCAGCGTGCTCGGCGACCACCCGCAGGGTGCGGGCGGCGCGCCCGCCGATGACGAACGGCGGGCCGGGCCGCTGGACCGGCTTGGGATTGCAGAACGCCCCGGTGAGGTCGACGTACTGCCCGTGGAAGTCGAACGGCTCGTCCTCGGTCCACAGCCGCTTGATCACCGTGCACGCCTCGCCCAGGGCGCCGACCGCGCCGGCGGCGTCCTGGTAGGGCAGGCCGTAGGCGTCGTACTCGCGCCGGGCGGTGGGGATGTCGGTCCGCGAGCCCGCGCCGATGCCGAAGTCGAGCCGCCCGCCGGCGACCACGTCCACGGTGGCGGCGATCTTGGCCAGCAGCGCCGGCGGCCGGATGCGGTTGCTCGTCACCAGCAGCCCCAGGCGCAGCCGACTGGTCTGCCCGGCGAGGGCCGCGAGCAGGGTCCAGCCCTCGAAGATGGGGCCGCCCGGGTCGCCGGCGATCGGCAGCAGGTGGTCAAAGGCCCAGGCGTGCTCGATCGCCTCGATCGCGTCCGCCTCCTGCCAGACCCGCAGCAGTTCCGGGTAGCCGACCTGCTGCGGCGCGGTCGCGATCCCGAAGCTCGCCCTGGTGGTGGTCATCGTCAGTCTCCTCCTTGACGCTGCCGGACATGCTCTTTCCTGATATGCCAGGCCTTGACGGGCTGACTTGCTCGCGCATGGCATGATGGATAAACGGAACGGCGTTCCGGAACAGCATACGGAACGTTGTTCCGTTTAGCAAGGAACGCCGGGGCGAGCCGCCATGGTGACGGCGGTGCCACAGTGCCACAGTGCGACAGTGAGGAGGGCGGGTGACCGAGGCCGGCCAGGACGCGTCCCCGCCGTCACCGGCGCAGCGCAGGCGGTCCGACGCCCGCCGCAACGAGCAGGCCCTGCTCGCGGCGGCGGCCGAGGTCTTCGTCCGGTCCGGGGTGGACGCGCCGGTGCGCGACATCGCGGCGCGGGCCGGCGTGGGCATCGGCACCATCTACCGGCACTTCCCGACCCGGGCCGGCCTCATCATTGCCGTCTACCGCCACCAGGTGGACGAGTGCGCCGCTGCGGGCCCGGCCCTGCTGGCGGCGGGCGAGTCGCCGCGGGCGGCGCTGGCCCGCTGGATCGACCTGTTCGTGGACTTCCTGGTGACCAAGCACGGGCTGGCGGCCCGGCTGCAGTCGGGCGAGGCCAGCTTCGAGGGCCTGCACGAGTACTTCCTCGACCGGCTGGTGCCGGTGTGCGATGACCTGCTGCGGGCGGCCGTCGCGGCTGGCCAGGCCCGCCCGGACGTCGCGGCGGCGGAACTGCTGCGGGCGGTCGGCAACCTGTGCATTGGCGGCGGCCGCCGCTACGACGCCCGGCTCATGGTCGGGCTGCTCATAGCCGGCCTGGCGGCGCCTCCGGCTGGACCCGCCCCCGGCTGAACCCGCCCCCGGCCGGAGCGCGGTAACCCCGCTCGCGCGGCAACGGCGCGGTCCGGGCAGCGAGAGCCGGGCGGGTCCCCCCTCAAAGATCCGCCCGGCCCTCGGCTGCCACTGCTGGAAGGCCGGGCAGCGAGCCGTCGTCGGTGCACCCCCCTCAAAGCGCGCCGGCTCGGGGCCGCTGTCCCCGTGTCCTTCCGCATGTATGAGACGGGACGGGCCCGATCGCCAACAACTTTCGGCGGGATTTCTCGCGGATCTTTTTCGCGGCTAGCGCAGGCCCTTGAGCCGGGCCGGCATCGGCTCCTGGCCGAAGATCCAGGGGGCGAAGATGACCTGGCGCCCGTCGGGGTCGGCGAACGCGACCGAGTCGTTGTCGATCCAGTACTGCGACGGCGTGACCGGCTTCGCCCCCGACCCGGTGACGCGCTCCACCGCCACGTCGCGCGCCTGCGCGCCCGGCAGGTAGAGCACGAACTGCTCGGCCGGGTCGACCGGGACCTCGGTCGCCGAGCTCACGATCTCCAGCACCGCCGACTTGTCCGGCAGCCCGAAGACGGCCCCGTCGTACCCCGCGGCCCCGTCCGCCCCCGGCTCGTTAAAGGTCAGCAGCAGCGGCAGCCCGGCCAGGTCACGGTAGAACGCCACCGCCTCAGCGAAGTGATTGCTCCGCCGCACGAACCGGAATCCCCCGGCCGGCAGCCCCTCCGGCCACTGCGCACTCGTCATGCGGCAATCCTCGCACGGCCCGCCGCCCGGGCTTGACAGCGAGCGGCCCTATAAGCTACTAACTTGACACGTAAAATAGGAAATTACTCGCAAGGGTGCCAAGGGGGATCCGCCATGAGTGCTACCGACGAGTACCTGCGCAACAACGCCGCCTACGCGCAAGCGTTCGCCGGGCCGCTGCCCCTGCCGCCGTCGCGGGGGGTCGCGGTCATCGCGTGCATGGACGCGCGGCTCAACGTGTACGCGATCCTCGGCCTCGGCGATGGGGAGGCGCACGTCATCCGCAACGCCGGCGGCGTCGTGACCGACGACGAGATCCGCTCCCTGGCGATTAGCCAGCGGCTGCTCGGCACCAGCGAGGTCATCCTCATCCACCACACGGACTGCGGGATGCTGACGTTCACCGACGATGGCTTCAAGCGCGCCATCCAGGACGAGACCGGCATCAAGCCCGCCTGGTCAGCCGAGGCCTTCACCGACCTGGACGAGGACGTGCGCCAGTCGGTCGCCCGCGTCAAGGCGAGCCCCTTCATCCCCCGCAAGGACTCCGTCCGCGGCTTCGTCTTCGACGTCGCCACCGGCGAGCTGACCGAGGTGTCCTAGGCGCCCCGCCCGGGCTTCCCGCCGGGCGCCCTATGCTCGGTCCATGCGACCGACCCTGTACGAGTTCGCCGGCGGCTCCCTGGCGTTCCAGCGGCTTGCCGTCGCGCACCACGCGCGCTGCCTGGACGACTTGGAGCTGAACCACCCGTTCTCCCACCCGGGCCAGAACCCGCGGCACGCGGAGCGGCTCGCCGCGTACTGGGCGCAGGTGATGGGCGGCCCGGCCGACTACTCGGGCCGCTGGGGCGGCGACGAGCCCGCCCTGGTCCGCATGCACGCCGGCACCGGCGACATGTCCGATCTCGCGCGCCGCTTCGTCGACTGCTTCGTCCTGGCGGCCGACGACGCGGGCCTGCCGGCCGACCCGGAGTTCCGGGCGGCGCTGCGGGCCTACATGGAGTGGGCCGTCCAGGACGTGGCCCTGTCCCACCCCGACGACACCGACGTGCCCGCGGACCTGGCGATCCCCCGCTGGACATGGGACGGCCTGGCTTCCTGACGTCCGGTTAAGTAGACGGGCCGCCCAGGAGACCCTCGCGTCGCACGCGCCACGCTATTTCCGGTAAGAAAATCCGGTCCGGAAGAGTTTTCCACACTGGGACGGTGAAAATCCTTCCGGACCGGGAAATCCTTCACGATAAACCCGGACCGCTGACAGGCCGCCCCATGATCGCCCGGCCACCGATGATCGCCAGGACACGCGCTAGGCGGAAGGGCCGGCCTGGCGGTCGATCAGGACCTGGACGCCGTCGAGGATGAGCTCCAGGCTCCAGAGGAACTCGGCCCGCTCGCTCGGCTCCTCCAGCCCGTCCGTCCACACCAGCCGGTGCAGCCGGGGGTAGGTCGGCTGGTCGATGAGCCCGCGCAGCAGCCCCTCGAAGGTGAGCGCGGGCGGGCCGTCCGGGGACGGCTGCTTCCCGGGGGCCGCGGCTTGCCTCGCCTCCAGCGCCTGGCGGGTGGCCCGGGCGGCGTCGTTCGCCATCCGCGCCTCGTTGAGCGTGTAGGAGCTGATCAGGCCGATCACCTGCAGCCGGAAGTTGTCCGGCAGGCCGGTGCCGTCGAAGGCGGCCAGGCCGCGCTCCACGAAGTGCAGCGAGTTGGGGGCCAGCGGGGGCGCGGCCATCGGCATCTGGGTGATCCAGGCGTGCCGGTCCAGCAGGTCGCGCTGGATGATCGCCCACGACCGTATTTTCTCGCGCCAGGTCTCGCCCTCCAGGACGAGGGACTCCGCCCCCTGGGCGCTGCCGTTCCACATGAGCTGGAGCAGCTCTTCCTTGCTGGCGACGTGCCGGTACAGCGACATCGTGGTGAAGCCGAGCTCCTTGGCGACCCGCGCCATCGAGACGGCCTCCAGCCCCTCGGCGTCGGCTACCCGCATCGCCGCCGCGACGATCGCGTCGGCGGACAGCCCCGGCCGGGGCCCGCGCCGCCCGCGCCCGCGCCGTCCCCACAGCAGGTCCAGCCCGGGGGGCAGCGGGATCCCGGCCGCCCCGGTCGCCGCCGGCTCGTCGGCCGGCGCGCGCTCGGGCTCGGGTGTGCTCACGGAAGCCAGCGTACGCCGCCCCGTCCTCCCGGCTCGCGGAACCCGCTTGACTTAACTGTGTACGGCACATACATTTTTGCGTATGACGTACACAGTTAAGATGCGGGGGATTGCCAAGGCCTTCGGCGGCAAGCCGGTCCTGGAGTCGGTTGACCTCGCCGTCGAGGCCGGCTCGGTCTTCGCCCTGCTCGGGCCGAACGGCGCGGGCAAGACCACCCTCGTCCGCATCCTCGCCACGCTGACCAAGGCGGACGCGGGCACCGCGATCATCAACGGGCACGACTTGCGGGCTGACCCGGCCGGGGTCCGCCGCTCGATCAGCCTCACCGGCCAGTACGCGGCCGTGGACGACGTGCTGACCGGGCGGGAGAACCTGGTCATGATGGCCCGGCTGCAGCACCTGCCGCGCCGGGACGCCCGGCGGCGGGCCGGTGAGCTGCTCGCCGCGTTCGACCTCGACGGCGCCGCCGACCGGCGGGTCAAGACCTACTCCGGCGGCATGCGGCGGCGCCTGGACCTGGCCGTCAGCATGATCACCCGGCCGCCGCTGCTGTTCCTGGACGAGCCGACGACCGGCCTCGACCCGCGCAGCCGCCAGCAAGTGTGGGGGTTCGTGCGCGACCTCGCCGCCAGCGGCGTGACCGTCCTGCTGACCACCCAGTACCTCGATGAGGCCGACCGGCTGGCCGACGTCATCGCCGTGCTCCACCACGGCCGGATCGTCGCCCAGGGCACCCCGGCCGAGCTGAAGGCCCAGGCCGCCAGCGACAGCCTCGATGACGTGTTCCTCGCCCTGACCGGGTCCGATGCCGACCAGATGGAGCCAGTCCGATGAGTACCGCCTACGCCCTGACCGACTACAACGTCATGATCGGCCGTTGCGTGCGCCGCTCGCTGCGCGACCCCGAGGCGTTCTTCACCGCCCTGATGCTGCCGATCATCTTGATGCTGCTGTTCGTCTACGTCTTCGGCGGCGCGATGAGCGCCGCGGGCGGCCAGTACGTCAACTACGTGGTGCCCGGGCTGATCGTGCTGTGCGCCGGCTTCGGCGCGGGCACGACGGCGGTGGCGGTCGCGACCGACATGTCCAGCGGCATCGTCGACCGGTTCCGCTCGATGCCGATCAGCGGCTCCTCGGTGCTGGCCGGCCACATCGCCGCCAGCCTGGCCCGCAACCTGCTCGCGACCGCCCTGGTGATCGGCGTGGCCCTCGGCATCGGCTGGCGCCCGAGCGGCGGCCCGCTGGCGTGGGTCGCCGCCATCGCGATGATCGTGCTGTTCATCCTCGCGATCTCGTGGCTCGCGGCCGCCGCCGGGCTGCTGGTCAGCGGGCCCGAGGCGGCGAACTCGCTCACGTTCGTGATCATGTTCCTGCCCTACCTGTCGACCGCGTTCGTCCCGGCCGCGACGATGACCCGGGCGCTGCGCCCCATCGCCGCCAACCAGCCGTTCACCCCGGTGATCGAGACCATGCGCGGCCTGTGGATGGGCCACACCGAGACCGGCGCGCCGGTCGGCCACGACGCCATCCTCGCCGTCGCCTACTGCGGGGCCATCCTCCTGGCCTCCGTCACGGCCGCCTCCTTCACCTTCCGCCACCGCGTCGCCCGCTGAGGTCGCCCGCTGAGGGCGCCGGGGTCGGCGGCCCGCCCGCCCCGGGCGGGCTCGCTCGCGGTCAGCCTTCCGGGGCGCTGGCCGCGAGCGGCCACTGCCCGGCCGCGTGCAGGCGCAGGACGAGGGCGGCGATGTTCCACGCGTCGTCCGCCCCGTCGTGGTGGCGGCCCTCCAGCGGGAGGCCCGCGAGGGCCAGCGCCGCCTTCATCCCGTATCCGGGGCCGCCCTTGCGGTGCACCGCCGTGAACACCGCCTTGGCGTTCACGTGGACCTCCCCGAAGGGATAGGGCACCCCGGTCTGCGCGCACTGCCGCTGGAACTGGGCGCGATCGTAGTTCCCCCAGCTCGCCCACGGGCGGGCGGCGGCCGCGTGCTCACGCGCGAGCAGGTCGCACGCCTCAGCGAAGCTGACCCCGGCCCCGACCTCGTCCGGGGTGAGCCCGGTCAGCCCGGTGCAGAACTCGCTCACCGCCGACCGGCCGGGCCGCACGAGGATCTTGTGCCTGGCCAGCCGGGTGCCCGCCGCGAGGTCGGCCACGGTGAGGCCGACCTCGATGATGTCGCTGACTTCCCCCGGTGGCGGCGAATTCGCCCAGCAGGTCGCCTCGATGTCCACGACGTTGATGATCACCCTGGAAGCGTAAGGACCGGCCCGGGCCGCCCGCGAGCCAATTACCGTGGCCGCCGGGACCGGGCCCGTGACAAGGCGCCCGGCGGGGTGGGCAAAGCCCTACCGTGAAAGTAGGCCTCGTCCCATGGCCGTCGGCGGCCCTGCCGCGCGACGATGACGGCATGACCCTCCTGATCGTGCTCGCCTTCATCGCCACCTTCGTCCCCGTGGTCGCGCGCGGGCTGGCCCCCAGGTGGCGCCTGGCTCCCGCGCTCGGCGCCGGCGGGCCGCCCATCCGGGTGCCCCAGCCGCGCGACATCGGCTGGGGCGCGGCCCTGGTCCCGGTCGCCCTGGCCTTCCTGGCCCTGGCGGGCACGTTCGCGATCACCAATGAGGGCGGCACCGGCAGCGGCAACCTGTTCGATAGCTCCACGATGGCGGGGAACCTCTTCTACGCCGCGCTCGTCCTGGGAGCGGCCGGCTTCTACGCTCTCGTGCAGCCCCGGCTCGCGGGTTACGCGGCAGCGGCGGGCACGACCGCCCTCGGCCTGTGGGTGCTGTTCGAGGCGCTGGCGTTCCACCACTACGCCTACGACCACGAGTGGTTCGGCTGGCTGCGCGACCAGCTGTACTTCCCTGAGCTGATCGCGCTGAGCGCGGCCCTGCTGGCCGGCGGGTTCGTGCTGACCCGGCGGACGATCGTCGCCGACGTGCGGGCGAGCCGCAGCGGGCTCACCGCCCGGGTGGAGCGCCTGACGCAGACCCGGGCGGACGCGGTCGACTCGGCCGCCGCCGAGCTGCGGCGGCTGGAGCGGGACCTGCACGACGGGGCGCAGGCCCGGCTGGTGGCGCTCGGGATCAACCTGCGCACGGCCGAGAAGCTCATCGAGACCAGCCCGGCCGCCGCTACCACGCTGGTGGCCGAGTGCCGCGAGAGCGCCACCGTCGCCCTGTCGGAGCTGCGCGCCCTCGTGCGCGGCATCTACCCGCCGGTGCTGGCCGACCGGGGCCTGGCCGACGCGGTCCGGGCGCTTGCCCTCAGCTGCCCGTACCCGGTGGTGACCGACGTCGGGCTCGGCGGCCGCCCGCCCGCGCCGGTCGAGTCGGCCGTCTACTTCGCGGTCGCCGAGGCGCTCAGCAACGTCACCAAGCACGCGCGGGCCACGTCGGCCCTGGTCCGGCTCGCCCACGACGGGCGCATGCTACGGGCCGAGGTCCACGACGACGGGTCAGGCGGGGCGGACCCGGCCGGCGGCACGGGCCTGGCCGGGATGGAGCGGCGGCTGGCCGCGTTCGATGGCATCCTGGCGGTCAGCAGCCCGGTGGGCGGGCCCACCATCGTCGCGATCGAGGTGCCATGCGACTTGTCCTCGCCGAAGACCTCTACCTGCTGAGGTCGGGCCTTGAGCGGCTGCTGGCCGAGCACGGCTTCGACGTCATCGCGTCGGTCGACAATGCCCCCCAGCTGCTGGCCGCCCTGGTGGAAGCCAAGCCGGACGTCGCCGTGGTGGACGTCCGGCTGCCGCCCACGTTCACCGACGAGGGGCTGCGGGCCGCGCTCGACGCCCGCCGCCAGGTCCCCGGCCTGCCCGTCCTGGTCCTGTCGCAGTACGTTGAGCAGCTGTATGCCCGGGAGCTGCTGGCGGACCAGGCCGGGGCGGTCGGCTACCTGCTCAAGGACCGCGTGTTCAACGACGACCAGTTCACCGACGCGATCAAGACGGTGGCCCGCGGCGGCACCGTCATGGACCCCGAGGTCATCGGCGCGCTGCTGACCCGGCGGCAGCGCGACGAGCCGCTGGCCCGCCTCACCGGCCGCGAGCGCGAGGTGCTGGAGCTGATGGCCGAGGGCCGCTCCAACAGCGCCATCGCCCAGCGCCTGTTCATCACCGAGAAAGCCGTCGGCAAGCACAGCACGAGCATCTTCGCCAAGCTCGGCCTCTCCCCGTCTGAAGACGACAACCGCCGCGTCCTGGCCGTCCTGGCCTACCTCAACGCGTGACCGCGGCCCCGGCCGTTCCCGCTGGCCCTGTAGTTGGCGAACCGCCCGCCGCGCGGGGCACGCGAGCGGCATCATGGGGCCTCATGCGGACAGCTCCCGCGGGGACGGCCCCCCGCCAGCCCCCGGTTCCCGATGTCGCCGGCTACGAGATCGAGCGGAAGCTCGCGGCCGGGGGAGCGACCCGGATCGCGGGTGTTGACGAGGTCGGCCGGGGCGCGTGGGCGGGACCGGTCATGGCGGGCGTGGTCGTCGTCCGGGCCGGCTTCCCCGACCCGCCCGCCGGCCTGACCGACTCCAAGCGGCTCACCCCCCGGCGCCGGGAGGAGCTGGCGGCCGAGCTCCCCGGCTGGGTCGACGCCTGGGCAACCGGGCAGGCCAGCCACGAGGAGATCGACGCCCTGGGCATGACGGCCGCCCTCCGGCTGGCCGCCACCCGCGCCCTCCAGTCGCTGCCCCGCCAGCCCGACGTCGTCTTGCTCGACGGCAAGCACGACTACATCGGGCGCCCGTGGAAGGTGCGCACCTCGGTCAAGGCCGACCTGCACTCGGTCAGCGTGGCGGCCGCGTCGGTCCTCGCCAAGGTGGCGCGCGACCGGCTGATGGCCGAGCTCGGCGCGGCTCACGCGCAGTTCGCGTTCGGCGACAACGCCGGCTACCCGGCCCCGGTCCACCAGCGGGCGCTGGCCGAGCTCGGCCCGACCCCGTACCACCGCCTGTCCTGGGCCTACCTGGACGACCTGCCCCGCTGGCGGCACCTGAAGAAGTCCCGCCCGGACCCCGGCGGCCAGCTCACGCTTCTTTAAGCCGAGATCGCTTCAGCACGGGTCCGCCCCCGGCCGCTAGTATCGGTTGACGATATACCGGATGACGATCTATTGTGGACTCGTGCCGAGGGAAAAGGCAGACGAGGCCGGCCATGCCAGTGGAAGCGGCCAGCCCAACGAGGGTGGCCAGGTCAACAAGAGCGACAGGGGCAACAAGAGCGACAAGGCCGACGAGGGCTACAACGCCAAGGGCGGCCCGAAAGAGCGCGGGCCTTGGGAACATGGCCCGGGGGAGGGCGGGCCGGCGACCCTGACCGGGTTCGGCCGGTACGCCGGCCCGGCGACGTTGATCCTGTCGAGCCTGGCCGATGGCGTTAAGCACGGCTACGCCCTGACGAAGGACATCGAGGAGTTCGCGGGCGTGCGGCTGGCGCCCGGGACGCTGTACGAGGCGCTGGCCCGCCTGGACGCCCAGGGCCTGATCGAGCCAGTCGAGACCGACGACCGCCGCCGCCCCTACCGCCTGACCGCCGCCGGCGCCACCGCCCTCCGCGCCAGCCTGAAGGCCCAGCGCGCGGCCGCCAACGCCGGCCTCCACCGCCTGGACATCCACTGGCGGCTCACGTGACGGTCACGCCCGGGCAGCGGGCCGCGCGGCTGCTGTGGTGGTACCCGCGGGCGTGGCGCGAGCGGTACGGCGACGAGTTCGCTGAGCTGCTGGTGAGCGACATCGCCGAGCGGCCGCACGCGCCGCTGCGCGTCCTCGACATCGCCCGTGGCGGCCTCGTCGCGCGGCTGGCCGACCTCGGGCTGTCCGGCTTCCCGGTCGCTGGCGACGGGGCCGGGGCGGAGCCAGGCGGCGCTGGGGGCGCCCGGGCGGGGGCGGCCGCGAGCCTGGCGTCGCTGGGCGCGTGCCTGGCCGCGTTCGCGGTCGTCGGGGCGGGGCTGTGGTCGCAACTCGCGGTTGGCTGGCAGTGGTCGGCTCCCGCCAGCCGGGCCGCGATGGCGGGCATGGTCACCATGTCCCTCGCGCTGCTGGCCCTGGCCGTCCTGGCGGTCCTGGCCGCCGCGCCCGTCGCCTGGTGCACCGTGTCCCGGCTTACCGGGGTGTCCCGGCTGATTGGAGGGTCCGGGCTGATCGGAGGGTCTCGGCTTACCGGGGTGTCCGGGCTGATCGGAGGGTCTCGGCTGATCGGAGGGTCCGGGCTGAGCGCGGGGCCGCGACCGGGCGGGACCCGGCGTGGCGGCCTGGTCGTGCCGATCCTGGTGCTGGTGCTGAGCGTGGCGGTGCTGTTCGTCGGGGGCAGGCACTTCGGCAACGGCTGGCCCGGGACCGGCGGCCACCCGTGGGCGGCCGGCGCCCTGCGGGCCGGCGGCCGCGAGTGGGTCGGTCGCGGCCTCATCCCCGGCGGCCTGGCCGCGTTCGCCTGGGCGTCGACCCTGTCGGTCAGCACGTACTGGCTGCACCCGGCCGCCCTGGCGGCGTTCCCGGCCCCCGAGCTCGCCTGGATGGCGCTCAGCCCCCTGGCGCTCGCGGCGGCGACCGTCGCGGCCGCCCTGCTCGTGCGCCGGTCGCCGCTCTCGCCGCGAGCCCAGGCCTTCCAGGCTCGCCTCGCCCCCCTGGCCTGCGCGGCGATGCTCGCGTTCCTGGCCGGCGGCGGCCTGTGGGTCGCCAGCGGCGCCCAGGGCCTGTTCCGCGCGGGCACGATCGACGCGGCTGGCGTCGCCCTCCTCGCCGCGATCCTCGCCCTCGCCGCCCAGGCCGCCCGCCACGCCCGCCTCCTCCTGGCCCGGTAGCAACTCGGCAGTCACATGCGCCCCTCACGGCCGGAGAGCAGCAGGCGCCACTAGCCTGCCAGCCCAGCTGACTCCGGTCGGCGGGCGCGGTTCCACGCGCGGGCGCGGAACGCTTTCGGATGGGCCGGGCGGCGCGGGCTTCGCGCCGCCCGGGGATTACCGGTTGAGGGAGGGGTTCGCGTGGCGGGACCGGGCGAAGGGAAGCGGGGATGGTCGCGGCGGCGGCTGCTGGTCGCCGCGGGCAGCGTCGCCGGGGTGGCCGTGGCCGGGTTTGGCGGGGCCTACGAGCTGGTGTCGCACGGGGTGGTGCCGGGCAAGTCGGTGCTGGCCGGCCTGGACGGGGCCTGCTCGGTCCCGGGGGCTGGCTTCGCCTACCCGGCCGGGGCGGGGCCAGCGGTGTCCGGCACCTTCCGGTCGGCCGCGCGCGGCCGCGACGTGGGGTACACCATCGGGTACCCGCCGGGGGCCCGGCCCGGCGACGCGCTGCCGCTCATCGTGATGCTGCACGGCTTCGGGGCCAGTCACCAGGATGCGCTGTCGGGCCTCACCCCGGCCCAGGCGGTGGCCCTGCGCCCGCCCGGCGCCCGGCCGCTGCCGCCGATGGCCCTGGTCACCGTCGACGGCGGCGACGGCTACTGGAACCCGCACCCGGGCGATGACCCGATGGCGATGCTGGTGGATGAGCTCATCCCGCGCTGCGCCCGGGCCGGGCTGGGGCGCGATGGGCGCGTCGCCGTCATGGGCATCTCGATGGGCGGCTACGGCGCGCTGCTGCTGGGGGAGCGGCACCCGGGCCTGGTCCGCGCGGTCGCGGCGATCAGCCCGGCGATCTGGACCAGCTACGCCCAGGCCCGCGCGGCCAACGCCGGCGCGTTCGCCTCGGCCGCCGCGTTCGCCGCCGCCGATGTCGTCGCCCATGCGGGGGCGCTGGCCGGGACTCCGGTCCGGGTCGCGGCGGGCTACAGCGACCCGTTCTATCCCGGCGTCCGCGCCCTCGCGGCCGCCCTGCCCGCCGGGGCCGTCACCGACTTCGCCCCCGGCTGCCACACCGGCCCGTTCTTCCAGCCCCAGGAAGTCTCCTCGCTGCAATTCGCCGGCGATTACCTCGGCCCGTAGCGCTCACTGGGGGCGCCGCGTCGCTGGCCGGCCAGGGGAGGCGCCCGGGCCCGTGAGAAGGAAGGAATAAGCAGAGCCGCCCCGTGGAATATCCTTAACCGAGCTAACGTTGTTGCGGGGCGGAAGGTGGTGGGAGCATGGCAGTCGCCGCTCACGGCAGGCGGGCCACTGGCGACCAGGGGGACCGGCCAGGCCTGTGGCGGCAGATGCTCTCATCGCTCCGGCACCGCAACTACCGGCTGTTCTTCTTCGGCCAGCTCGTATCCGTGCTCGGGACCTGGATGGAGACGGTCGCCCAGTCGTTCCTGATCCTGCAGCTCACGCACAGCGGGGCGCAGCTCGGCCTCGTGACCGGGGCGCGGTTCGCGCCGATGCTGCTGTTCGGGCCGGCGGGCGGGCTGTTCGCGGACCGGCACGACAAGCGGCGCGTCCTGCTCGTCACCCAGGCCCTCGCGGGGAGCGTCTCGGCGGTCTTCGCGATCTGCCTCGCGACCGGGTCGATGCGCATCTGGCTCGTCTACGTGCTGGCCGTGTGCCTGGGCTGCGTGAACGTCTTCGACAACCCGGCCCGGCAGTCGTTCATCTCCGAGATGGTCCCGCCCGCCGACCTGCCCAACGCCGTGGTGCTGAACTCCGTGGCGGTGAACATGGCGCGGGTGTTCGGCGCCGCCGCCGGCGGAACGGTCGCGGCGGTGCTCGGCCTCACCTTGTGCTTCGCCCTCAACGCGGTGTCGTTCGGGGCGGTGATGCTGTCCCTGACCCTCATGAGCATCGCCGCGCTCTATCCCGCCCGCCGTACCTTGAAGCAGAAGGGCCAGGTCCGGGAGGGGCTGCGGTACGTCAAGGACCGGCCGCCGATCCTCGTCCCGCTGGTCATGATCGCTGTCTTGGGCACGCTGGCCTGGGAGTTCCCGGTCACCCTGCCGCTGATGGCCAACTCGGTCTTCCACGGCTGGGTGTTCCACAACGGGGCGGCCGCCTATGGCGTCATGGCCTCGGTGATGGGGGCCGGGGCGGTCGTCGGCGGCCTCGTGGCGGCGACCCGGGCCCGGCCCGGGCCGCGGTCGATGTGCCTGGCGGCGATCGGCTGGGGGACCGCGATCCTGGTGGCCGCCGTCGCCCCGAACATGCCGGTCGAGCTGGCCTCGATGGTGTTCGTGGGCTACGGCTCAATCACGTTCAACTCACTCGCCAAGACCACGCTGCAACTGGCGGCGGCCCCGGAGATGCGCGGCCGGGTGATGTCCCTGTGGGCGATCGCGTGGCTCGGCTCGACGCCGATCGGCGGCCCGATCGTCGGCTTCATCGGCGAGGACGCCGGCCCGCGGTGGAGCCTGCTGGTGGGCGGGGTGGCCGCCCTGCTGTGCGGGCTGCTGGCGCTGGCCTGGGCCATCCGCAACCCGATGGCCCGCACCGACGGGACGGCCAGCGAGCCCGCTGTTCCCGCTGATGCCCCTGAGGCAGCCGTGGTAGCTAGTGAGGTTGGCGACGCCGGCGAGATTGCTAGCGCGGGGCGCGCGACGAGGTGAGCGACGCGAACACGACCGTCGAGCTGAGGTAGTGGCCGGTGGCGGCGTCGAAGTCGCCGCCACAGGTAATCAGCCGCAGTGCCGCGTAATCAGTCGAGCCGTAAATCAATGCGTCCGGGAATTGGTCCTTGGCGTACTCGCGGACGCCAGTGACGCGGAAAATCGCGGTGGTCCCGTCGGCCAGCGTCACGTCGATGTCCTGGCCCGGCTTGAGCGCGCCGAGCCGGAAAAAGACGGCCGGTCCCCGGTAGCTGTCCACGTGGCCCTCGATGACGGACGTGCCGATCTCGCCCGGCGTCGCCGAGTACTTGTACCAGGCCGCCTTGTCGGCTGCCGTCGTGATGGACGGGACCTGGATGGTCCCGTCGGAGTTAAGGCCGAGGTCCATGAGCGATGAGTGAACGCCGATAGACGGAATGCTCACGGAGACCGGGAGAGAGCGGGGCACCGACGGACCGTGTCCTGACACGCTCGTGACGCCTGCGGCAGACTTGGCCGGCTGGGGCGCGTGAATCTGCGCCGCGATCGCGTAGCCGATCGCCGACATGCCGCCGAGGAGCGAGATGGTGCCGAGGAGCCCGACGAGCCGGGTGCGCCGGCCCGGCGGCCGTACCTGCGGCGGGCCGCCGGAGACGGAGCGCTCCGGCCATGACATGACCACGCTGAACCCGCCGACGCGCCGCCACCTCATGCCGCCCAACGCCGTCCCTTCCGCCCCGGTGCCACCACGCGCCCGCATGCCGCGCGCCCCCGGGGCCGTCGCCCTTCCGGATGGCGCGCTACTCGCGTAGCCTAATATTGAAATGGAAAATGCGCTATTGTAGTTGTGCATATATTTTAATCAAAGATTTAGATTTACGCTGCCGCCTGCGGGGTACAAGGAGGTCTCATGAGGGTGAGCAGGTCTAGGCTGACCGCGGCCGGTTGCGCAACCGCGACCATTCTCCTGTCCGCATCGGTCTCCGCCTGCACGGGAGGGCCGTCCTCGTCCGTCCCGGCGATCTTCTCACCATCGGTGGGCGCCCCGGCCCCGTCCACGCCGACGGCCACCGCCTCCACCAGCGCCGCCGCGAGCCCCCACCCGACCGCCAGCGCGACCCGTCCGGCCGGCACCGGCTCGACCCGCCCGGCCACCAGCGCCCCCCCGCACACGACAGCGCCGCCCCCGACGACCGCGCCCCCAGCCACGACGCCCCCGCCGGCCACCACGGCGCCGCCGCACGCCACCGCGCCGCCGCACACCGTCGCCCCCACCCACACTGTTGACCCGACACCGTCGCGCACGCCGGTCCCGCAGGGCGCCCCCCAGACCGGTGGCGGCGGCACGGCGGGCGTGCAGCACGTCACCCTCTTCGGCCTCGGCGGCGCGGGCATCCTCGCGGGCGCCGGCCTGTTCGCCTACCGCCGCCGGCTGTCCCGCAACCCCTGACCGCCCGGCCCGCCCGGCCGCGTGGGTAGCCCCCGGCCACCGCCGGACCTGCCGGGGCCGCGTCCCCCGGCCCGGCCAGCTGGCCGTTAGGCGCGGGCTGCGGCCAGCGCGCCCCCCGGGCAACCCAAGTCGGCGCTCCTGCCAGCCCCAGCCCCAGCCCCAGCCCCGGGATACCCTGCCGGGGTATGGTACCGTGAAGTCATGCATGGGTACACGGCTGAGAAGGAGCAGTACCTCCAGCGCCTGCGCCGGGTGGAGGGGCAGGTTCGCGGGCTGCAGAAGATGATCGAGGATGACAAGTACTGCATCGACATCCTCACGCAGGTGTCTGCTGTAAACAAGGCACTACAGGCCGTGGCGCTCGGGCTGCTTGAGGATCACTTGGGGCACTGCGTCGCCCAGGCGACCGCCGAGGGCGGTGACGTGGCGGCCGAGAAGGTCCGCGAGGCGTCGGCCGCGATCGCCCGGCTCGTCCGGTCGGGCGGCTAGCGGCCTCGTGGCATCCCCGCAGGACCCTATTCACCAGCGACGACAGGAGTCAGCGATGGCATCGGCAACGTACTACGTGACCGGGATGACCTGCGAGCACTGCGAGCGGGCGGTCCGCGGTGAACTGCGGGCGCTCGATGGCGTCAGCGACGTGACGGTTGACCTTGTCGCCGGCGGCGCCTCCGTCGTCACCGTGGTGAGCGACGTAGCGCTGGCCCGGCCGCAGGTCGAGGCCGCGCTGGACGAGGCCGGCGACTACCGCCTGGCCGACGACGCGGCGGACCCGGGCAGCCTCGCTGCGGCCCCGGAGCGGCAGCTGCCGCTTCCTCAGCAGTAGGCCCGCCCGGCAAGCACGCCATCCCATGGAGCGAGGTGATCCATCGTGAACGCAACCGAGCTGGCCATCGGCGGGATGACCTGCGCCTCCTGCGCGGCGCGGGTGCAGAAGAAGCTCAACAGGCTCGACGGGGTCACCGCCGCCGTCAACCTCGCCACCGAGACCGCGTGGGTCCAGTTCCCCGCCGCGATCGGCGTTGGCGACCTGATCGCCGTCGTCGAACAGGCCGGGTACACGGCCGAGGTCCCGCCCCAGCCGGGTGGCGTGCCCTCCGGCGACGGCACCGGGGACGGCGCGGGCGCGCCCGCCGATGGCGACGCGGCCTCGGCTAAGCGCGGGCCGGACGCCGGACGGCTGGCCGGGCTGAGCCGGCTGGCCGCCGCCGCGACCGTGTTCGCCGCGGTCATGGTGGCCGGACTGGTTCCCGCGCTGCAGTTCACGGGCTGGGAGTGGGTAGCGCTGGCGCTGGTCACGCCGGTCGCCGCCTGGGCCGCGTGGCCGTTCCACCGGGCCGCCGTGGTCAACGCCCGGCACGGCGCCGCGACGATGGACACCCTCGTGAGCCTGGGCGTCACCGCAGCCTACGGATGGTCCCTGTACGCGCTGGTCACCGGCACCGGGCACCTGTACCTGGAGGTCGCCGCGGGCGTCACCACGCTGATCCTGCTCGGCCGGCGGCTGGAGTCCCGGGCGCGGCGCGACGCCGGCGCGTCCGTCCGCGCGCTGCTGGAGCTCGGGGCGCGCGACGCCGCCGTGCTGCGCGACGGCGCCGAGCACCGTATCCCGGCCGCCCGCCTGGCCGTCGGCGACCTGATGGTGGTCCGGCCGGGGGAGCGGGTCCCGGCCGACGGCGTCGTGGCCGACGGCCGGTCGGCCGTGGACGCCTCGATGATCACTGGCGAGCCGGTCCCGGTCGAGGTCGGGCCGGGCGATACGGTCACCGGCGGCTGCGTTAACGAGGGCGGCCGCCTGCTCGTCCGGGCGACCAGGGTCGGGGCCGGCACGCAGCTCGCGCAGATCGCCCGCCTCGTCGCCCAGGCGCAGGCGGGCAAGGCCGGGGTGCAGCGGCTCGCGGACCGCGTATCGGGCGTGTTCGTCCCGGTGGTGCTCGCGCTGGCCGTCGCCACGCTCGCCGGATGGCTCGCCGCGGGCGCGCCGGCCGGGACGGCGATCTCCGCCGCCGTCGCGGTCCTCATCATCGCCTGCCCGTGCGCGATGGGGCTGGCCACGCCGACCGCCCTGCTCGTCGGCACCGGCCGCGGCGCGCAGCTGGGCATCTTGATCAAGGGACCGGAAGTCCTGGAGTCCACCCGCCGCGTGGACACCGTCGTGCTGGACAAGACCGGCACCGTGACCACCGGGCGGATGACGCTCACCAGCGTCCTCGTGCCCGGCGGCGCCCACCCCGCTGGCCCGGGCGCCGCCGAGGTCCTGCGCCTGGCTGGCGCGATCGAGGACGCCTCCGAGCACCCGGTCGCCCGGGCCATCACCGCCGCCGCCCGCGCTGCCGGGGGTCCCGCTGGGCTAGTCCCCGTCAATGCCGGCCTCAAGGTCGCCACCGCCCCGCAGTCGGCGGCCACCAGGCCCGGCGCCAGTTCGCCGGCGAGCGCCGGCCCGCGACCGGGCATCACCCGGCCGGCCATGGACGGCCGCGCGCCCGGGGCGACCCGCCAGCTCGCGGCTGCCCCGGATGCCAGCGGCCCCCGGCCATCGGCGCTCCCCGCCGTCAGCGACTTCGCCAGCGTCCCCGGCAGTGGCGTCAGCGGCGTGGTGGACGGCCGCCTGGTCGCGGTCGGCCAGGCCGGCTGGCTCCAGGCCGCTCATGGCCTGCGGATGCCGCGTGACCTCGCGGCGCAGGTCGCCCGGGAGGCCGCGGCCGGCGGCAAGACGATCGTCGCGGCCGGCTGGGACGGCGAAGTCCGCGGCGCCCTCGTCGTGGCCGACGTCGTCAAGCCGACCTCCGCCGCCGCCGTCGCCCGGCTGCGTGACCAGGGCCTGCGGGTGGCCTTGCTGACCGGGGACAACGAGCAGGCCGCGCGGGCCACCGCTGCCGCCGTGGGCATCGCCGCGAGCGACGTGATCGCGGGCGTGGCGCCTGCGGGCAAGGTCAGCGCGATCAAGGCCCTGCAGGAATCGGGCCGGGTCGTGGCGATGGCGGGCGACGGGGTCAACGACGCCGCCGCGCTCGCCCAGGCCGACCTCGGGCTGGCGATGGGCACCGGGACCGACGCCGCCATCGAGGCGAGCGACCTCACCCTGGTGCGCGGCGACCTCCTGCTCGTCCCCGACGCGATCGCGCTGTCCCGGCGGACGCTGGCGATCATCAAGGGGAACCTGGCCTGGGCCTTCGGCTACAACGTGGCCGCGATCCCGCTGGCGGCGCTCGGCCTGCTCAACCCGATGATCGCCGCCGCCGCGATGGGGCTGAGCTCGGTCCTGGTGGTCGCCAACAGCCTCCGGCTACGCTCCGCTCTTCGCTAGGCGGGCGCATCCTCGCTGGCCAGGGGGTAGGTACCCAGGGCGGCCGGGGTTATCGCGAGGGGGTTTGCGCCATGGCGTGGTTTATGGTCATCGTCGCCGGGCTGTTCGAGACCGGGTTTGCCATCTTGCTCAAGCAAAGCCATGGCATCACCCGGATCCTGCCCGCGGCCGGGTTCGCCGTCTGTGCCCTGATCAGCTTCGGGTTGCTCAGCCTGGCGCTCAGGCACCTGGACGTGGGCCCGGCCTACGCGGTCTGGACCGGGATCGGCGCGGCCGGGACCGCCGCCGTTGGCATGATCGCCCTCAACGAAGCGGTCACGCCCTGGAAGATCGCCTCGATCGCGTTGATCTTGCTCGGCGTCATCGGGCTCAACCTCTCGGGCAGTACGCCCTGATCTCCTAGAATCGGGCAATATGCCGACCCAGACTCCCCTGCGGACCGTCTCGCTGACCGGCTGGGGCCGAGTCGCCCCGACCACCGCCACCCTGGCCGAGCCGGCCAGCGCCGAGGCCGCCGCCGACATCCTGCGCGGCCATGACAACGGCCCCGACGGCCTCAACGGCCACGACCGCCACGGCGGCGGCGGGCCGGTCATCGCGCGGGGACTCGGGCGCAGCTACAACAACGCCGCCCAGTCCGACGGCGGCACCGTGGTGTCCACGGCCCGGCTGAACCGCATCGTCAGCCTCGACCCGGCTACCGGGGTGGTGGTCGCGCAGGCGGGCGTCAGCCTGGAGGCCCTGATGGTCGCGGGCCTGCCGCACGGCTGGTTCGTGCCCGTCTCGCCCGGCACTCGCCAGGTCACCATCGGCGGCGCGATCGCGGCCGACGTCCACGGCAAGAATCACCATGGCGCCGGCAGCTTTGCCACTCACGTCCTGAGCCTTGACATCATTCTTCCTGACGGCCAGTCGCGGACGATAAGCCCCGAGGCCGATCCGGCTATCTTCTGGGCGACGGCCGGGGGAATGGGCCTGACCGGGATCATCACCCAGGCGGCCATTCAGCTGAAGCGGGTCGAGACCTCCCGCTGCAAGGTCGACACCGTACGCACGGGCGACGTTGACGAGACCATGGCGATCTTGTCCGAGCACGATTCCCGCTACGGGTACACGGTCGCCTGGTCCGATGTCACCGCCCGGGGGCCGGCCCTCGGCCGGTCCATCATCACCAGCGGGGACTTCGCCGCGCCGGGCGACCTGCAAGGCGCTGACCGGGACGAGCCCTTCGCCTTCGACCCCCGGGCCAGGCTCGCCGCCCCCGACGCCTTCCCGCCCGGCCTGCTCAACTGGCGCACGATCAGCCTGGCGAACGAGGTCTACTACCGCAAGGCCCCCCGGCGGCGCGCGGGCGAGATCCAGACGATCGGGCAGTTCTTCCACCCCCTCGACGGGATCCGGAACTGGAACCGCGCGTATGGCCCGGCGGGCTTCCGCCAGTACCAGTACGTGCTCCCGCTCGGGGCCGAGGGCGCGGTCCGCCGGTCGTATGAGATGGTCCGGGCGGCCCGCGCCCCGTCGTTCGTGACCGTCCTCAAGCGCTTCGGCCCGGGCGACCCCGGCCTGCTGTCGTTCCCCGCCCCGGGGTGGACCCTCGCGCTCGACTTCCCGGCCCGCACCCCCGGCGTCGCCCTGCTGATGGACGCCCTGGACCGCCTGGTGGTCGAGAACGGCGGCCGCGTCTACCTGGCCAAGGACTCCCGCGTCGCCCCGGTCATGTTCGCCCGGATGTACCCCCGCCTGGCGGAGTTCCGCCAGGTCCGGGCCGAGATCGACCCGCACCGCACCCTCGTGTCCGACCTCTCCCGCCGCCTTGCCCTCTAAAATCGGCCGCCGCCATTATCGTGGAAAGTTTACCACGCTATAGCGTGGTAAACCTTCCGCAACCGGAAAATCCTCCCGCATAACTGTCTGATAACAGCAAGATGGGGTCCGGGGTTTACGGATGGGGTCTGGGGTTTACGGATGGGGTCTGGGGTTTGCGGATGGCTGGGGTTTGCGGATGAAGGCTGGGGATTGCGGATGGGGCTGGGGATTTCAAGGCGGGGCTGGGGCTTGCGGGGTGGGGCTGGGGCTGGGGCTTATTAAGGGTGCGCCTATTTATCACGGGATCGGGCGCGGGCCGGGGGTGCAGGGTGAATGCGCGGGGACTGGAGGCTGGCGGGGGTAACGGGGAACGGCGGGCGTAGGAGAGGGGCGGGTCCTCGCCGGGGAGGCAGAGGCTGCGGCCGGCCTCGTTGGCGGCCCGGATCGCCTTCGCCGCCTGGTCGATGACTGCCTGCACGTCGCCGGGCTCGGGGAGGTCGCTGCCGAGCGCGTCGGCCGGGCCGGCCAGCCGCGCCAGCAGGTCGCGGTGCACGTCGTTGAGGTCGGCCAGGCGGCGGACCGCCTCCTCGCGCCGGATGGCGGCGTCGGCGTCCGCCACCAGGGCGGCGAACGCCTCCAGGTCGCCGGCGCGGCGCTCCACGTCGCGGGTCGCCAGGTCATGGGCCCGCCGCTGGGGGTCCAGCACGACGGCCACGTCCGGGTCGTCGTCGGCCACGCCGTCGAGGATCGCCCGGTGGTCGGCCCGCAGCGCCGCCAGCCGCGCCAGCCGCTCGGCCACGTCCCACAGGTGATACGGCAATACCGTCATCACCCGGACGGAGTCGATGAGCTGCTGGCGGACGACGCCGGAGCGGGCGATCCGGTCGGCCGCGCGGATGGCCCGCTGCCAGGCCTGCCGGGCGATGGCGTCGAGGTCGACCGGCGGGCAGACGTACCGGCGGTGGTAGAGGATGGCGGCGTTGTCGAGCTCGTAGCGCTGGGCCAGCCGCGGCCAGAGCGACCGCAGGACGTGCTCGCGGATGGTGGGCGGGTCGAGAGCGGGCGTGTAGTCGCCGAAGGCGATCAGCTCGGGCACCTGGAGGCCGTACTCCCGGTCGTCCTCGCGGCGGTAGATGAGGCTGCCTGCCTGCCGGAACGTGTACGTGCCGATGTGCTCGCGGGTGCGCGGTGCTCGCCGCCGCCGGTCCGCTTCCGCGAGCCAGCACCTCGGGCCTTCGGGGACCTCGGGGTCGATCACGATCGCGTTGACGCTAACCACGTTGCATCCCTCCGTGGTGAGCATCTTTCCCAGTTACTAACGGTAAATGATCACTACTCATCGTGACAACGATGGGAAGTATGGCGGCGACCGGGTGATATCCGGGCAAAGTCGCGACGGTGGCGCCCCTCGCAGCGAGGAGCGCCACCGTCACGGGCGATCTGCGGCTATTAGTGCTGCTGGCGGAACTTGCGGCCGAAGACCATCTTCTCGACCGGGATGTGCGGCAGGGTGGTGGTGCCGTCGTGGGCGGTGCCCGCCTCGTTCGACACCGCCGGGATGGCGAAGTACTGGAACGTGATCGTCGTGTCGCCGCGGCCCTCGCCCGGGTCCACGTCGAAGATGCCGTAGCCGTAGGCGTCGGTCTCGTTGATCGCGGCCGACCACGGCGCGTCCTCGACCGAGTCAGCCGAGTTGCGGGTGAAGCCGGCCCCCTGCGAGCCGCTGATCGCGTTGCGCTCGGTGATGACCTTGGCCTGCGCGACCCCGGTGGCGGCGTCGGCGCCGTAGACGTTCGACGGGCCGTTGGTGCCGCCGCCGCCGAGGACCAGGTAGACGGTCCCCTCGGTGGTGTCCCAGGCCTCCTCGCCGTGCACCGTCAGCGGCTCGGAAGCGGCGACGGACGGGCGGCGGGTGTTGACGGCCGCGCCCTTGACCTGGTCCGGGTTCGGGGACACGACGGTGCCGTGGCTGCCCTTGTCGTAGCCGCGGACCGGGTAGGAGCGCTCGTAGTCGTGCTCGTGGCCCGACAGCACCAGGTCGACCTCGTACTTGTCGAACAGCGGCAGCCAGGCCTGGCGGATGCCCAGGTCCGAGCCGTTGCCGGCCGCCGACGTGGACAGCGCGCACTGGTGCATGATCACGACGATCATGTCGGCCGAGGAGTCCCGCCGGGCGCGCGCGAGCGTCTCCTCCAGCCACAGCGTCTGCAGGTTCGGCCGCCCGCGGGAGTAGTCCGGCACCAGGGAGTCGTCCTTGGCGCGGGGCTTGAGGTCACCGGTGTAGAAGCGGTTGTAGGTGACCGTCCCGTTCGGGATCGCCGCGCCCGCGGAGGTGGCCTCCGGGGCCGCGTCCGGGGTGTTGTTCAGGTACGCGGAGGCGCCGTCCTGGTAGATGACGTCGTCGGCGTCCAGCGACAGGAACAGCACGGTCCCGACCTGGAAGGCGTAGAAGTTGCCGCGCAGGCGGTTGCCGTCGTAGTTGGTCACGTTGTTGTCGGGCAGCAGGAACTTGCTCAGGTAGTGGCCGTAGCCGTACGGGCCGTTCCAGTAGTTGCCCGCCGCGCCCTGGGCGGCGATGCCGCCGGGGGCGTGGCCCGGCTTGCCCGCGTGGCTGTAGGTGCCGAACTCGGTCTCGTGGTTGCCCAGGGCCGGCAGCCACGGGCGGTTCGCGCTGGAGCGGGCGACGTTGACGCCGAAGTCGCGCCAGACGTTGGGCGCGTTGTTGATGTCCAGGTTGGCGTAGCACAGGTCGCCGTTGAGGAGGTGGAACAGCGGGGCGCCCTTGCCGTCGCCCGGGCTCTCGATCGCGCTGACCGCGTAGTAGGAGTTGTCGCAGGACTCGTGCCAGATGTTGCCGGACGCGTTCAGGTCCCAGGACGGGGTGGACAGGTCACCGTAGCTGGAGAAGCGGAACTTCGCCCGGCCGCGCGGCGCGGTCTGGAACGACGCGCCCGCGACCGACGGCACGTCCGCCCCGTCGCTCACCTGGTAGTAGTACCGGGTGTCGGGGTGCAGGCCGGTGAGCTGCACGTGGTAGTGGTACGTGGTCTGGCCGCCCAGGCCGTCGGTGAAGCTGACCGCGCTGGCCTGCTCGTAGCGCTTGGCCACGTCGAGCGGCTGCGGGTGCGGCAGGCGGATGACCTGGCCGGGGTTGTGCCGGGTGACCGGCTTGGTCGAGTAGGCCAGGGCGGGAGCCGGCTGGCGGACCGTGCCGGCTGCCGCCCAGGACACCGTGACCTCCGTGGCCGGGTCGTTGCCCCAGGTCAGCAGCAGCTGCTCGGGATTGGTGGTCGTCGGCAGCGAGACCGTGGTGGCCGGCGGCCCGCTGGGAGCCGTCGCCGCGTGCGCGGCCGGCGCGAGGCCGCCCTGCGCTAGCCCGGCGGCCGCGCCCGCGCCCGCGGCGCCGATGATGAAGACGCGCCGGGAGAACCGGGGCTTGCCGGGTACTTCTTCGGAGTGTGAGTCGCCCATGGGGCTGACGCTAGGAAGCACAAGTGAACAGAATATGGCCGCAGGTCAGCGCCCACCCAGCGGTTACCCTGCAACCCGGGTAACTGGCAGCTAAGCAGCGTGGCGGCCGGGGCGCGCATCACTGCCGGTACAGGTTCGCCGCCCCGCCGCGCAGCACGAACTTCTGGATCTTGCCGGTCGCCGTCTTCGGCAGCTCGGGCACGAACGTCACCCCCCGCGGCACCTTGAAGTGCGCCAGCCGCTCGCGCAGGAACGCCCGCAGCTCGTCCTCGGTCGCGGCCGCGCCCGGCCGCAGGACCACGAACGCGTGCGGGGTCTCGCCCCACTGCTCGCTCGGCAGGCCGACGATGGCCGCCTCGTCCACGGCCGGGTGGCGCAGCAGCGCGCCCTCGACCTCGATCGAGGAGATGTTCTCGCCGCCGCTGATGATCACGTCCTTGATCCGGTCGCGGATCTCCAGGTACCCGTCGGGGTGGACGACGGCGGCGTCGCCCGTGTGGAACCAGCCGTCGCCCATGGCCCGCTCGGTCGCCTCCGGGTCGTCGTAGTACCCCGCCATCACCACGTTGCCGCGGACGGTGATCTCCCCGAGCGACTCCCCGTCGGCGGGTACCTCGTCGCCCTTGTCGTCCACGACCCGCAGCTCGCCCGAGGTCAGCAGCTCGACGCCGGTCAGGGCCTTGCGGACCGCCCGGTCGGCGGCGGGCAGGCCCGCGTGCTCGGGCAGCGGGGCGCACACGGTGATGAACGGCGCGGTCTCGGTCAGCCCGTACATCTGGGTGACCTCCCAGCCGAGCTCGCCCTCCAGCCGCTCGATCGTCGCCGCCGCGGGCGGGGCGCCCGCGGTGATCAGCCGGACCCCCGGGGGCACGTCCCCGCGCACGTCGGGGGCGGCGTTGGCGAGCGCGATGCAGACCGTCGGGGCGGCGCACATCCGCCGGGCGCCCTCCTCGCGGATCAGCCGGAACACAGCTGCCGGCTCGACCTTCCGCAGGCACACGTGGACCCCCGCCGCCGCCGTCACCGTCCAGGTGAACGTCCAGCCGTTGGCGTGGAACATCGGCAGCGTCCACAGGTACGGCTCCCCGACCGGGGCCGGCAGGTGCAGCAGCGTGCCAATGGTGTTCATCGCGGCGTTGCGGTGGGTGATCATCACGCCCTTGGGCCGCGACGTGGTCCCGCTCGTGTAGTTGATCGTCAGCAGGTCCCGCTCGCCGGCCGGCGGCCGGGCGAAGTCCGGCCCGGTCGCGGCGACCAGCGCCTCGTAGTCCGCCCAGCCGTCGCGCGGGCCGCCCTCGAGCGCGACGAAGTGCCGCACGCCGGCCATCTGGCCGCGCACCCGGTCGACCAGGTCCAGGTAGTCGCCGTGCACGCAGAGCACGGTGGAGCCCGAGTGGTTGACCATGTAGACGAAGTCGTCAGCCGTCAGCCGGAAGTTCAGCGGCACCAGGACGCCGCCGGCCTGCGGGACCGCGTAGAACGCCGCCAGCTGGGCGTGGGTGTTCGGGGCGATGGTGGCGACCCGGTCGCCGGGCTCGACGCCCAGCCCCTGCAGTGCGGCTGACCAGCGGTCGCACCGGTCGAAGAACTGCTCGTAGGTCAGCCGCAGGTCCCCGTCCACGACCGCGAGGCGGTGGCCGTGCAGGTGGCGGGTGCGGCGCGCGAACTCCAGGGGCGAGAGCGCAGTTTCCATAGCTCGTGATCCTGCCACCCGGCCGGGGCGGTGACCACCCCCGCGCGGCCCGGGGAGCCCGCAAAGCCACGCAGCGCGGCCGCGGGCCGGCGGGGAAGCCGGGGCCGGATCCCTGCTGGCATTCAGAGAATTGAGTGACCCCAGGCCTCGCTGAGGGCGGGCAGGTCAGGGTCGCCGTAGTCGGCCCGCATGGCCGCGAAGGCGGCCGCCTTGGCGGCGCCGAAGCGGGCGAGGCCGGCCGCGGCCGAGGCGGGCGCGTTCAGGTGCGGCGGCGCCGACTTGGAGTGGAACTTGTCCGCGTACATGACGAGCCGCTCCTCGGGCGTGCCGGCCAGGTAGTCGCCCGGCGGCAGCGGGAGGCCCTGGCTGATCACGTCGGCGGCGCTGATCCCGGCGCCGGTGTGGTGGGAGGCGAACCGGCACAGCGCGTCGGGCAGCCCGTCGGCCGCCAGCAGCTCGTGGCCGAGGACGCCGTGGCGGACGTAGCCCGCATCGTCCAGCCGGCCGTGCTCGTCGTACAGCCGGTAGACCCCGATGTCGTGCAGCAGGCAGCCGGCCCGGACCAGCCGGGCGTCGATGCCGTCGAGGGCGGGGCCGGGCCGGGCGAGCAGCTGACCGGCGATCGCGCACACGATCTGGCAGTGCGTCCAGACCAGCCCGAGGGCGGCCGGCGACGGGGCGTGCCGCTCATGCAGGGCGAGGATCGCCTCGTCGCCGGGGATGTCGTCAGGGATGCGCACGCCCCGGGAGCCTACCCGCGCAGGGTGGCCAGGTTGGCGCGGCAGGAGCCCAGCGCCTGGCGCAGGGCGGCCACGTCGTCGGCGGCCAGCCCGGCCAGCATGCCGTCCTCCAGCGCCTGGACCTCCGCCCGGTAGCGGTCGAGCAGCGCCCGGCCGGCTGCGGTCAGCCCGACCACCAGGCGGCGGCGGTCGGCATGGTCGCGGTGCCGCTCGATCAGGGCGCGGGCCTCCAGCGAGGCGATCATGTCGGCCATGGACTGGGCGGTCACGAACGAGTGCCGGGCCAGCTGGGCCGAGGACATGTCGTCGTGCCGTTCCAGCACGGTCAGCGCCGTGTACTGCAGGGCCGTCAGCCCGATCGGGCGGAAGATGTCATCGAGCCGCGCTCGGGCGGCGAGTTCCACTTGCTTGACGAGGTAAAGAAGCATCGGCTGCGCGGGCACAGGCACGTGCTGAGGTTACCGGGCGGCCCTGGCCCCCCATCGGCAGTGTTCTTAATCAGTGCAGGATGTGCGTATGGGAATACCAGGATCTAACGGGTCATTTCGTGAAAAATCAAGATCTTGAAGTTTTCCTGAACCGGCCTGATGATGACGCCGTCTACGACGGCGTAGGGGTTCGCCCGCCGCCTGGCCCAGGCGGCGGGCGGCATGTCAACAGCTCCCCGGCCTCGGTCACCGTCACCAGCACGGCCAACGTCGGCCGGACCTTCACCGTCCGCTCCACCAGCGCCGACATTACCGGCAGCACGCCCGCCTGCATCCCGGCGGGCCAGTCCGGGACGATCACGTTCGCCATCACCCCGACGGCGGCGGCCGGGACCGCCGTCAGCGGGACGCTGAGCGTGGTCAGCAACACCAGCGTCGCTAACCAGGTCGACACGTTCGCCACGCTGCCGTACTCCTGCACGGCCGGGTAACCGGCCGGGGCGGCTCCCGGTCGTCAGCAGGGATGGCCGGGAGCCGATGCCCAGGTGAACGTTGCAGAATCAGTGCATGAATATTAACTCTGGGTGACGAAAGGCCCGCGTCGTCACCCGTTGGATGGCAACGTGGGGACTCGACGTCGAAGGCGGCGGCTCGCAGCAGCCGCCACGCTGCTCATAGCCCTGGCCGCCGGCGGCCTCATCGCCAGCTGCGGGCAGGCCGCGGGCGCGGATGCGTACGGCCCGGTCGAGGCGGTCGTGATCGTGGCGTCCCTGCTGATGGCGATCGCCTGCGCCCTCGGCCTCTACCGCCGCCTGGCCGAATACCGCTAGCGGCTGACCGCGAATGCGGGCCGCTGGCCCCGGCCAGAGTGGCGGCCGGGGCCAGCGGGGGTACGGGGTCGTCCCCCTGGGCTAACTAGTGCTCCGCGCCGGGCTCCAGCGCGTCCAGGGTGTCGCGCAGCTTGGCGACCCCCCGGTCCAGCTGGACGATCCCGTCGGCCAGGGCCGGGTCCGTCTTCACGATCGGGAGGCTGGCCAGGGTCGAGGCGGTGACCTCGACCGACGACAGCCGCCGCGACAGCTCCGACAGCACCGTCCCGGGGCCGTCGCCGACCGCCGCCCCGGCCTGGCGCCGCAGCAGGTCGGCCTGCTCCCGCAGCTGCCGGTTCTTCACGTACAGGTCGACGAAAACCGCCACCTTCGCCCGCAGGACCCACGGGTCGAACGGCTTGGCGATGTAGTCCACCGCCCCGGCCGCGTAGCCGCGGAAGGCATGGTCGGGCTCGGCCCCGGCCGCGGTGAGGAAGATGATCGGCACGTCATGCGTCCGGGCCCGCCGCTTGATGTGCGCGGCCGTCTCGAAGCCGTCCATGCCGGGCATTACCACGTCGAGCAGGATGACGGCGAACTCCTCGGTCAGCAGCGCCTTGAGCGCGGCCTCGCCGGAGCGGACGGGCACGAGTTGCTGGTTCAGGGATGACAAGATGGCCTCTAGCGCAATCAGGTTCTCCGCCCGGTCGTCAACGAGCAGGATCCTGGCTTTCTGCGGCACGTTCAGCCGCTCCCCTCGGGGTGCTGGGTCGTGGAGCGCTCCGGGCTGGCGGGGCGAGGCTGGCGGTCTCCGGGGGAGACGTGCCTGCGGTCCAGCCACTCGCGCATCAGGCTAATGAGGTGGGTGATGTCAACCGGCTTGGTGACGTACTCGGAGGCCCCGGCGGCGATGGACTTCGCCCGGTCCCCCTTCATCGCCTTCGCGGTGACCGTGATGATCGGCAGGTCCGCGAACTCGGGGCGCCGCCTGATCGCCGCCGTCGTCGCGTACCCGTCCAACTCCGGCATCATCACGTCCATCAGTACTAGCGCTATATCGTCCTCGCGGTCCAGGATTTCCATCCCCTGGCGGCCGTTTTCCGCGTACCTAACCTGGGCTCCGTACCTCTCGAAGACGCTCGTGAGGGCGAAAACGTTGCGGACGTCGTCATCGACGATGAGGACCTTGGCGCCGTCGAGCGGGTCCGGGGTCCCGGCCGGCAGCGCCGGCGGGACCATCTCCGGCTCCGCCAGGCCGTCGTCGCCGGAGCCGAACGGGCCGGCGGGCCGCCCGGTCCGCGACGGCCCGCGCACGGGGGAGGCCGCCAGCCCGGTCGCGGCGACGCGGCCGGGCAGGTAGAACGTGAACGTCGAGCCGTGGCCAGGCCGGCTGGTGGCGTGGATCTCGCCGCCGAGCAGCCGGGCGATGTCGCGGGAGATGGACAGGCCGAGGCCGGTGCCGCCGTACCCGCGCGAGGTGGTCCCGTCCGCCTGCTGGAACGCGCCGAAGATCAGCTCCAGCTTGTCCTCCGAGATCCCGATGCCGGTGTCGGTCACGGCGAACGCGATCACCGATCCCTCGTCGCGCAGCGGGGGGCCGAACTCCAGGTCCGGCGGCGCCATCGACACCCGCAGCGTGACCCCGCCGCCGGCGGTGAACTTGACCGCGTTGGACAGCAGGTTGCGCAGGATCTGCTGGAGCCGCTGCTCGTCGGAGTAGATGAGCGTCGGCACGTCGGAGGAGACCTCGATCTGCAGGGCGAGCTTCTTCTGGGAGGTCGTCGGCCGGAAGGTGGCGTCAACGTACTCCAGCAGCGTGTCCAGCGAGATCGGCGCGGGGTGGACTTCCATCTTGCCGGCTTCGACCTTCGACAAGTCGAGGATGTCGTTGATGAGCTGGAGCAGGTCCGAGCCGGCCTCGTGGATCGTCCGGGCGAACTCGACCTGCTTGACGGTGAGGTTGCCGTCCGGGTTCTCGGTCAGCAGCCTCGCGAGCACCAGCAGGCTGTTAAGCGGGGTGCGAAGCTCGTGCGACATGTTGGCGAGGAACTCCGACTTGTACTGCGAGGATATGGCGAGCTGCTGAGCGCGCTCTTCCAGTGTGCGCCTCGCCTGGTCGATCTGGAAGTTCTGGACTTCGATCGCCCGGTTTTGCTTGGCCAGCAGCGCCGCCTTCTCCTCCAGCTCGGCGTTGGACCGCCGCAGCTCGCCCTGCTGGCGCTGCAGCTCGTCCGACCGCTCCTGCAGCTGGGTGGCCAGCCGCTGGGACTCGGTCAGCAGCACCTCGGTCCGGGAGTTGGCCATGATCGCGTTGATGGTGACGCCGATCGTGGGCACGAAGCGGTCGAAGAACGTCAGGTGCAGGTTGCTGAAGCGGTACAGCGAGGCCAGCTCCAGCACCCCGAGCACCTGGTCCTCGAACAAGATCGGCAGCACGACCAGGTGGGTGGGGCTGAGCTCGCCGAGGCCGGAGCCGACCGTGACGTACCCGGGGGGGCCGTCCTCGACCAGGATCCGGGTCCGGTCCAGGGCGGCCTGCCCGGCCAGGCCCTCGCCGGTCGCGAACCGGGTCAGGCCGCGCCGCCGGAACCCGTAGGCGGCGATCCGCTCGAACTCGCCCTGGGCGGCCGCCGCCTTGGCCGACGAGCCGCGCGAGGTGGACAGGTAGAACGCCCCGTACTGGGCTGAGACCAGCGGCGTGAGCTCGCTCATGATCAGCCGGGCCACCTCGTGCGGGTCGCGGTGCCCCTGCATGAGCGACGACAGCCGGGCCAGGTTGGTGTTCAGCCAGTCCTGCTCGCGGTTGGTCCGGGTGGTCTCCCGCAGGCTGGCGACCATGAGGTTGATGTTGTCCTTGAGCTCGGCGACCTCGCCCCGGGCCGCCACCTCGATCGACTGGGTCAGGTCGCCCTCGGCCACCGCGCTGGCCACGGCCGCGATCGCCCGGACCTGGCTGGTCAGGTTGGACGCGAGCCCGTTGACCGACTGGGTCAGCCGCTTCCAGGTGCCCGAGACGCCCTCGACCTCGGCCTGGCCGCCGAGGCGCCCCTCGGTGCCGACTTCCCGGGCGACCCGGGTGACCTCGTCGGCGAAGGCGGACAGGGTGTCCACCATCGTGTTGATCGTCGTCTTGAGCTCCAGGATCTCGCCCAGGGCGGCCACGTCGATCTTCTTCGACAGGTCGCCCTGCGCCACCGCCGTCGTCACCTGGGCGATGTTCCGCACCTGGCTGGTGAGGTTGCGGGCCATCGAGTTGACGTTGTCGGTCAGGTCCTTCCAGATGCCGGACACGCCCTTGACGTCGGCCTGGCCGCCGAGGCGGCCCTCGGTGCCGACCTCGCGGGCGACCCGGGTGACCTCGTCGGCGAAGGCGGACAGGGTGTCCACCATCGTGTTGAGGGTCTCCTTGAGGCCGAGCACCTCGCCCTCGGCGTCCACGGTGATCTTCTGGCTCAGGTCGCCGCTGGCCACCGCCGTGGCCACCTGGGCGATGTTGCGGACCTGGCTGGTGAGGTTGCGGGCCATCGAGTTGACGTTGTCGGTCAGGTCGTCCCACACCCCGGATACGCCCCGGACGTGCGCCTGGCCGCCGAGGCGGCCCTCGGTGCCGACCTCGCGGGCGACCCGGGTGACCTCGTCGGCGAAGGCCGACAGCTGGTCGACCATCGTGTTCACGGTCTGCTTGAGCTGCAGCATCTCGCCCTGGACCTCGACCGTGACCTTCCGCGTCAGGTCGCCCTTGGACACCGCCGTGATGACCATGGCGATGTCGCGGACCTGCTCGGCCCGCCGCGCGACCTCGTCGTTGAGGGCGGACAGCTCGGCCCCGACGGCGTCGACCAGCGGCCAGATCTGCGCCAGCGCCCCGGCGGGCGTCCTGGCTGCCGGCGTCCTGCTTGCTGACCTCCCCGGCGCCGCCTCGGTGCGGGGGCGGAAGTCGCCGTTGCTGAGCGCGAGCAGCGCGGCCCGCAGGGGCTCCAGGTCATCGTCGCAGTAGCGCGCCTCGTCGGACTGGTCCATTCGTCCTCCGATGGTCATCCTCGCGGTCGGGAAGGCTTGCCGGCGCCCGTGGCCCGCGGGCGCTGGCCAGTGGACCGCTATGGGAAGCATTGAAGTCTCAAGTCTGACACGATTGGCTGGTGGCGCGATCACTGATGGCGATGCGGCCAGCCCCCTTGCTTCGGGTATCGCTGCATCGGGCGGCCCTGTACCGGATAGCGCTGTACCGGATAGCCCTGTATCGGATAGCGCTGCATCGGGTATTGCCCCTGGGGGACGCACCCGATGCTGCAAGGTCGTGATGTGACGTGACTGACGGCGGTGAACTCGCGGCACGGTCGTTCTTCTCCCCGGAGCCGACCGCCCCGTCGCGTGCCCGCGCGTTCGCGCGCGACGCGCTGCGCGCCTGGGGAATCCCCGACGAGCAGGTGGACGACGCCGTGCTGCTGGTCAGCGAACTGGTCGCCAACGGCGTCCAGCACGCCGGGACGCCGCTGGAGGTCACCTGCCGGCTGGGCCTGAGCGGGCTGGAGGTCCAGGTCACCGACCAGCACCCGGCCCGCTCGCTGCCCGAGTCGCCCGCTCCCCTGGGGGACACCGATTCCGAACGAGGCCGCGGCCTGCTGTTGCCGATGGCCCTGGCGGCGGCGTGGGGGGTTACCTACACGGCGGCGGCCAAGACAGTGTGGTTCCTGTTGCCGCCGCCCGACGCGGCGGCCGACGGGGACGGCGCGGCCCCGGGCATCGACGGCGGCAGCGCCCTTGACAGCGGTGCCCTTGACAGCGGTGCCCTTGACAGCGGCGCCCTTGACAGCGGCGCCGTTGAGAGTGGTCCCGCCGGCGGCGGTGCCGTTGAGGGCGGTGCCGTTGAGGGCGGTGCCGTTGGCGGCGGTGTCGTTGGCAGCGGTGTCGTGGACGCGACCGAGCCGCCGGCCCTGGGCGGGGTGCGGTCGCAGCCGGCGGTGCCCCCGCTTCCGGAACCAGCCCCGCAATCACCCCCCGAATCGGCCCCCGGGCCGCCCGGGCCGGGTCGGCGGGGCCTCGCCCGCCGCGGGCCGTCGCCCCGCGAGCTGGGGAACCTCGGCTTCGATGAGCTTGTCCGGCGGACGGTGGAGTCTGCCCGGGACGCGGTGGGCGGCGACGCCGCCTACGCCCTCGTCGCCGACGAGGAGGGCGAGCTCCGCGTGCGCGGCGTGGTCGGGATCTCGGTCCCGGAGGCGCTGACGGTGCCGCCGGGAAGGGTCATCTTGTCCGGCGGCGTGCCCGGCGACCCGCACGCGGGCCGGCCGGGCCGGGCCGGGCGGCCGGGCGACGCCCAGGTGGCGCGCTCCCAGGTGTCGGTCCCGTTCCTGGTCGACGGCCGGGTCACCGGGGTGCTGGGGGTGGGGGCGGCGGCCGAGGGGGCGTTCACCCCGGCCGACTCCGCCCGCCTGCAGCAGGTCGCCGACAAGGTGGCGATGTCGCTGGAGCGGCTGCGCCTGTCCGAGCTGGAGCGGATCCGCCGGGGCCGGGTCGCGTTCCTCGCCGAGGCTTCCGAGCTGCTGTCAACGACCCTCGACCAGCGCCAGGCGATCGCGCTGACGGCGCAGCTGATGGTGCCCCGGCTGGCGGCCTGGTGCGCGGTGTTCCTGGCTGGCCCCGGCCTCAGCGCCGCCCGCGCCCCCGGGGACGATCCTGGCCGGCCCGGGCACGAGGACGGCTTGGACGAGGGCGCCCGGCGCCCGGCCCGCTGGGACGACCTGAGCCGGGATCTCGCCGGCGACGGGTGGCCCGGCGGCGGGTGGCCCGGCGACGATGAGACCGAGCTCCACGGGGCGCCTGAGCCAGGCACGGATGCAGTGCCGGGTGCGGATGCAGTGCCGGGTGCGGATGCAGTGCCGGGCGCGGATGCAGTGCCGGGCGCGGGCGCCGGGCCGGACGCGGGTACCGGGTTCGGGCAGGACGCGGGTACCGGGCGCGGGCCGGACGCGGGCGCCGGGCCCGGGCGGGACGCAGGCCCCGAGCCAGGGCTGCTCGGGTCCGGCGACGCCGGCCCGGCACTGGACGGCTCCGTGCAGGCCGGGCCGGGCGGGGAGCTGCGGCCGGCCTACGTCTGGCACGAGGATGAGTCCCGCATTGACGAGCTGTCGGAGCTGCTGCACCAGATCGCCCCGCCGAGCCTCGCCCGGGTCATGACCGGGCAGGCGATCAGCTGGTCGCTCGCCGTCCCGGCGGGCGCGGGGCCTGAGGTGACCCGGATCTCCTCCGACGCGGCCTGGTGCTTCCCGCTGACCGCCCGCGGGCGGGGCCTCGGCGCGGTCGTGATCGGGCGGCCGCGCGGCGACCGCCGGTGGCCGCACCCGGTGCCCCGGGAGTCCCTGGAACTGGCCGAGGACCTGACCCGCCGGGCCGCGCTGGCGCTCGACAACGCCCGGCTGTACGAGCGCCAGCGGACCACCAGCCAGGCCCTTCAGCACAGCCTGCTGCCGCCGGAGCTGCCCGTCATCGATGGCATCGAGATCGCCGCCGAGTACGCGGCGGCCGGCGAGGCCAACGATGTCGGCGGGGACTTCTACGACGTCTTCCCGGTTCCGGGCGACCGGTGCTGGCGGTTCGCGATCGGCGACGTGTCCGGCACCGGGCCGGAGGCTGCCGCCGTGACCGGGCTCGCGCGCCACACCCTGCGGATCCTCGCCGCCGAGGGGTACGGCATCACCGAGGTCGTGGCCCGGCTCAACCGGCTGATCTTGCGCGAGGGGACCCGCGGCCGGTTCATCACCTTGCTGCACGGCGAGATCCGGGTACCGGCGGCGGGGCCGCCGGAGCTGTCGGTCGTCTGCGCCGGGCACCCGCCGCCGCTGCTACTGCGGGCCGGGCGGCCGGGGGAGGAGCCGTCCCCGGTGGGCCGGCCGCAGCCCTTGCTCGGCGTCGTGGACGACGTCGCCTACGAGGCGGACGCGGCGACCCTGCTCCCGGGCGACGTCCTGCTCTGCGTGACCGACGGGGTGACCGAGCGCCGTGATGACTCCGGCCGCCTGCTCGACGATGACGACGGCCTCGCCCGGGTGCTGGCCGGGTACCGGGACCTGAGCGCCTGGGCGGTCGCCGCCCGGCTGCGCCGGTTCGTCAGCGACTTCGGCTCCGAGCCGTCCGCCGACGACATGGCCATCCTGGTCCTGCGGGCCGGGTAGCGCTGGCGCGCCGCCCCGGGCCGCGTGGTGTCGGCCGCGTGGTGCGGGCCGCGTGGTGTCGGCCGCGTGGCCGGGGCCCCGTGGTGCGGGCCCCGTGGTGCGAGCAGGGCCTAGAGCCAGTCGTTGCGGCGGAACGTGAAGTAGAGGGCGATCATCGAGGCGATCGAGATGGCGGCCGAGATGTCGAACCCGATCGCCCGGCCGAAGAACGGGTACGGGACGTTCATGCCGTAGAAGCCGGTGATGAGCGTCGGGACCGCGATGATCCCGGCCCAGCCGGTGACCTTCTTGCTGATGACGTTCATCCGGTTGCCCTGGATGGTCAGGTTCGTCTCCAGGATCGAGCTGACCAGGTCGCGCAGCGACTCGGTCCACTCGGCCGCCCGCAGCACATGGTCGTAGACGTCCTGGTAGTAGGGGATCAGGTCGTCGCCGACGACGTGCAGGTCCCGGCGCATCAGGGCGTTGACCACCTCCCGCATGGGCAAGACGATCCGGCGCAGCAGCACCAGGCTCTTGCGAAGCTGGAAGCTGCGCCGCTGGACGGCCAGGTCATGGGTGACGCCGTCGAAGAGCTGGTCCTCCAGGGCCTCGACCTCGTCGTCCAGGCTCCGCACGGCGTCGAAGTGGCCGTCCACCATGTAGTCGAGCAGCCCGTGGAGCAGGAACCCGACGCCGAGCTTGGCCAGGTCCGGGCTGGCGTCCCACCGGTCGACCACGGCCCCGATGTCCAGGCCGTCGTCCTTGCGGACGGTGATGAGCGCGCGCCGGGTGATGAACGCGGCCAGCTCGCTGACGCGCAACTGGCCCGACGCGACGTCCAGGCTCGCGCCGTAGGCGGTCAGGAACAGGTGCGTGGGGTACCGGTCGAACTTGGGCCGCTCATGCGCCTGCAGGGCGTCCTCGACGGCCACCGGGTGCAGGCCGAACTCCTCGCTCAGCACTTCCAGGTCCTTGTGGTCGGGATCGCGCAGGTCGAGCCAGATCACGACCGACTCGTCGTCGGCCAGGTGGTCGCTGATGTCAGCGACCGGGAAGCCCTCCAGCTCAAGGACCCCGTTGCGGTACATCCGGGTCCGCGCCTGGCACTTAGTCGACGTTTCCAGGCACAGGGCCGACGAGGCGACCTTGTCCGGGTCGCCCCCGTGGAAGGTCACTGTCGCCGTGTGCCTGCTGCCGATCGCCCCGGTGGACGTCCGGGCCTGCCCTTCGGTTGCCTGCTTGCTCGCTGACCGCTTGAACATCGGCCCTCCTCGACTTCAAAGGGCGGCCCCCGCCCTCCATGGCATGCTGGCCTGCCATGGTTCCCGAGGCCAGACTAGAGCTTTTCGGTGAATTCCTCTCCGCGTAGCGCCCGTTCGATGAGGATTGCTGCCCGCGCCGTGGCCGCCAGGCGGCGTCCCTCGGTCCGGTAGGTCGCGAGCAGGGCATCGACCGCGTGCGGCGGGAGCGCCTCGCCAAGCTCGGTCCGCGCGGTGCGGTAGCCCTGGCGGGCGCCCTCGACGCACGCGGCCGTGTGGTGCCTGGCCATGGCGGCCAGCGCCGCTGGGTAGCGGCGCAGGACGCCATGGAGGCGGTAGTCGGGCGGGACGACGTCGAGCAGCCAGGCGACGGCGCTCACCTCAAAGTCGTCGCTGCCTGGCGGGTGCACTCCGGATGGCCATCCCGGCGGTATGTACGCGGCCATGCGGCGATCATAGCAGCACGTCGAATGGGGGTTCGATAGCGATCGGGGTGCTCCCGGCGCTTCGCCCCGGCCCGGGCTGCCCGGGCGGTGCGGGCGTCTCGGTCCTGCCGGGCCTGTGCCCGTAGTTCCGCGGTGCGCTGGGCGATGATCACGCGGGCGATGTCAGGGTGCATCTTCTTCCTCTGCCTCCTTGAGCCTCGGGAGCCCGCCAGCGGGCGGATTCCCGTGCCTTTAGCCTCGTGCTAAGGCCCCGGGGGCCGCATCGGGCGAAGTCCTTAGGTTCCGGCCGGGGGCCAACCTCCGCGGCGGTAAGGCACTCACTAAGGCGCGCCAGTAAACTAGGGGGGTCACGCCGTAGCGTGGCCTCGGGCGCTGCCGGCTCACGCGGGCCACTCGCCAGCGCATCCCAGACGCAGAGGATTGCAGGACTCACGCATGCCCGGACTACAGCACGCCCACGACGCGAACACCGCGACCCGCGATGACCTGCGCAACGTCGCGATCGTCGCGCACGTCGACCATGGCAAGACCACGCTGGTGGACGCGATGCTGTGGCAATCGAACGCGTTCGGCGCCCACGCCCACATCGCCGAGCGGGTCATGGACTCCAATGACCTGGAGCGCGAGAAGGGCATCACCATTCTCGCGAAGAACACCGCCGTCCAGCACGGCGGCCTCACGATCAACATCATCGACACTCCCGGCCACGCCGACTTCGGCGGCGAGGTCGAGCGCGGGCTGTCCATGGTGGACGGGGTGGTCCTGCTAGTCGACGCGAGTGAGGGGCCGCTCCCGCAGACCCGGTTCGTGCTGCGCAAGACGCTGGAGGCGGGCCTGCCCGTCGTCTTGGTGATCAACAAGGTCGACCGCTCCGACGCGCGGATCGCCGAGGTCATCGACGCGTGCTACGAGCTGTTCATCGACCTGGACGCGACCGAGGAGCAGATCGAGTTCCCGGTCGTCTACGCGGCCGCCCGGGCCGGGCGGGCCTCCCTGAACCGGCCCAAGGACGGGGAGATGCCCGACAGCGACAACCTCGAGCCGCTGTTCGACGTGATCCGCGAGACCGTCCCCGCCCCCTCCTACGACCCCGCCGCCCCGCTGCAGGCGCACGTCACCAACCTCGACGCCTCCAACTACCTGGGCCGGATCGCCCTGTGCCGGGTCCACAACGGCGTCCTCAACCGCGGCCAGCAGGTCGCCTGGTGCAAGCGGGACGGGTCGGTCGAGCGGGTCAAGGTCTCCGAGCTGCTGCGAACCGAGGCCCTGGAGCGCGTTCCGGCCGAGTCAGCCGGGCCGGGCGACATCGTGGCGATCGCGGGCATCTCCGAGATCATGATCGGCGAGACCCTCGCCGACCCGAACGACCCGCGCCCGCTCCCGCTGATCAGCGTGGACGAGCCGGCCATCTCGATGACGATCGGGGCGAACAGCTCCCCGCTGGCCGGGCGGGAGAAGGGCACCAAGGTCACCGCCCGGCTGGTCAAGGACCGGCTCGACCGCGAACTCGTCGGCAACGTCTCCATCAAGCTCGTCGACATCGGACGCCCGGATGCGTGGGAGGTGCAGGGCCGCGGAGAGCTGGCGCTCGCCATCCTCGTCGAGCAGATGCGTCGCGAGGGGTTCGAGCTGACGGTCGGCAAG
>DATBEM010000147.1:0-8143 GCA_036276115.1 Trebonia sp. | reverse complement strand
TTCACATGTGCGTCTAATCGACGGCAATCCGCCGAGGGCATCTGATAACAGCAAGAAGAACTTTCGGCCGGGGCCGGCGCGCCCGGGAAATGGCCGGATTGGCGGGGCCGGGGACCGGGGAGTGCGGCGGTTAGCGGGGCTTGCGGTGGCGGCCGCTGGGGCGAGCCGCGGCCTGCGCGGGCAACGCGGGGGCGGGCAACGCCGGGGCTGGCCCGGCGGCCGGGGGCGGGGCGTCCGGAGGCGGGGCGCCCGGCCCGCTGGCGGCGTTCGCGTCACCCGGGCCGCCGGCGCTGGCTGGCCGCGGTGCATAGGCGACGCCGGTGCCGCCCCAGCCGCCGGGAGAGATGCCGTCGGGGGCCGCGCCGGCGGGCTGGAGGTCCCACGGCGGGGCGCCGTAGGGGGGCGAGCCATTCGGGTGCGGGGCGCGCGATCCGGCCACGGCGGGCTGCGGGTAATGGCCGCCCCGGGCGGCGGGCGGGGCCGGCGCGGTGGCGGGCCCTCCTGGGAGGAAGGGCTCCAGGGCAAGCGGGCTACTGGCGGGGGCGAGGAAGACCCACTTGCGGTAGGCGAAGTAGCGGAAGATCGTGCCGAGGCCGGTTCCGGCGACGCTCGCGAGGTTGTAGGCGAGCTGCTCCTTGTTGCCGAACGCGTAGGCCGTGAGCGCGATGACCGCCTCGGCGATGACCAGTCCGATCACGTTGAGCGCGATGAACAGTCCCAGCTCGCGGGCCAGCGGCTGGTTCTCCCGGTGCCGGAAGGTCCAGAACCGGGAGCCCAGGTAGGTAACCACGCAGGCGGCGGTGATCGCGATGGCCTTGGCCGTCAGCGGGCCGACGTGCACGCTCCCGTACAGGAAAGCGCTGCCACCCAGGTCCACCACCGACCCGATCGCGCCCACGACGCCGAACTTCGCTAGTTCCGGGACTAGGTGCCGGATCCGGTTAACGGCGCCGGCGAGCGGCCCGCCGGCGCCGCGGGAGTCTGCCATGGACGTTTTGCCCCCCTTTAGGGTCGCGTCTGCTAGCTACCTTAGCGCGTGGTATTTACCCCTTTCCGTGGTCAGGCTGACGGCTTACTCCGGGACTTCCTGGACCGGGCGGGCGGCCATCGCGCGAGCCGGGGCGACCTGGCCGGCGACGAAGTGCCAGGCGAGGTAGATCATGGCGGCGAGCACGAAGCCGGCCTCGAACGTCAGGTCGCCGGTCCCGCCGACGTGGCTGGGGACGACGCCGACGTAGTCCGACTGGTTGGAGAACAGCCAGATCGAGATCCCGCCGGCCACGAGCATCGCGACCGGGCCGGCCCAGTTCGCGTACTTGCGGTCGAACAGCAGGCGCTCGATGCTGTCGCCGGACTCCCGCTGGCGGGCCCGCAAGATCATGTCGCAGAAGACGACCGCCAGCCACGGCGCGATCCAGTAGGCGATGATCAGCAGGAAGTTGTTGTACTTGTCGCCCGCGTCGGACAGGCCCGACCAGGCCACGAAGAAGCCGATGGTGCCGAAGCCGAGGGCCACGATCGCGCGCCGGATCGTCAGCGGGAGCTTGAAGCCGAGCGCGTTGAACGACAGCGCCCCGGAGTAGATGTTGACGGCGTTGGCCGCGACCGCGCCGATCGCGATCGCCAGCAGCGTGATGTCGGCCAGCCAGGTCGGGAAGATGCTGGTGAACGCGGCCGTCGGGTTGCCGGTCGCGCCGAAGAGCTTGACCGCCCCGGCGATCGTCCCGGCGGCGGCGCCGACCGTCTCCAGCAGGACGCAGGACAGGAACACGCCCAGCCCGGCCCACAACGCGATCGCGGTCTTGCTGGACTCCGGCTTGAAGTACCGGGTGTAGTCCGAGGCGTACGGGTTCCAGCCGACGGCGTAGCCGAACGTCGCCCCCAGCTCGATCAGGAACCCGCCCGGGGCGGTCGTGTGGGCGACCCCGGGATGGGCCTTGGACAGCGTCCACACGGACGCGATCAGGAAGATCACCACCAGCAAGGGGAACGCGTAGCGCTCGAAGGCGTGGATCAGGTTGTGCCCGAAGAACGCGACCGCCAGCTGGACCACGACGACAATCAGCAGGCACAGCACCTCGGGCAGGTGGGTCAGCGAGCTCAGCGCCAGGCCGCCGCTCACGCTGTTGACGGCGAACCAGCCGATGCCGCCGGCCAGCGAGTTCAGCCCCGCCGGGAGGATGTTGCCCCAGTACCCGAAGCCGCGCCGGCTCAGCACCATCTGCGGCACGCCGTACCTCGGGCCCATGGCCGACAAGATGCCCTGGGTGACGCTGCCCAGGAGGGTGCCCAAGACGACCGCCAGGAACGTGGCCCAGAAGCTCAGCCCGAAGAAGATCATCCCGATCATGCCAACGAAGATGGTGGCGAACTCCATGTTCGGCGACGTCCAGGTCCAGAAGAGCTGGAGCGGCTTGCCGTGCCGCTCGCCGAGGGGGATGAACTCGGCTCCGCCGGGCTCCACGGTCGCTACGCGCTCGCCGTAGACGCCTTCTCTGACGTCGATATCCGGGGCAGTTGTCATGATGAGATCCTTAGCGCGCAGATTACGCGCGAGTTAAACGCAGGGTTACGGGTGTGTTAATGGTGCTGGCTGCGCGCGTGCTCAGGGGCGTTGTACCCGGGATCGGGAAGATCGGCGTAGGCTACGGGCCGTGTTTGAATCTTCCGAGCCCCAGGCGGATGCTGCTGGTCCTGCGGATGCGCAGGTCATGGCGGGTACAGGGCCGGCCGGGCCGATCGCGCGGCTGACCGGGACGGGCATGCCCGTCGTCGGGATGGTGGGCGGCGGGCAGCTGGCCCGCATGACCGCCGCCGCGGCGGTCGGCCTCGGCGCGACGTTCCGCGTGCTCGCGGGGGCGGCGACGGAGAGCGCGGCCCTGGTGGCCCGTGACGTGGTGATCGGCTCTCACCTGTCCCTGCCTGACTTGTCCAGGTTTGCTGAAGAGTGTGACGTTATCACGTTCGATCATGAGCACGTGCCGGCCGATCACCTGCGGGCGCTGGAATCGGCCGGGACGCTGGTCCGGCCGGGAGCCGGGGCGCTCCGGTTCACCCAGGACAAGCTGGCGATGCGGGAGCGGCTACGGTCCCTCGGGGCGCCCGTGCCGCGGTTCGCGCCGGTGGCGACGGTTGCCGACGTGGCGGATTTCGCGGGCGGGACCTGGCCGGTCGTGCTCAAGGCCGTGAGTGGCGGCTACGACGGCAAGGGCGTGTGGGTGACCGGGTCGCCCGAGGCGGCCCGGGAGGTCGTCGCTTCCGCCGCCGGGCACCAGGTCGCGCTGATGGCCGAGGAGCTCGTGCCGTTCCGGCGGGAGCTGGCCGCCCAGGTGGCGCGGTCGGCGTCCCGGCAGGGGGCCGCCTACCCGGTGGTGCAGACCGTCCAGGTCGAGGGCATCTGCCGGGAGGTCATCGCCCCGGCCCCGGGCCTGCCCGCCGACCTGGCGATCGAGGCCCAGGAACTGGCGCTCCGCATCGCCGCCGAGCTCGACGTGATCGGGCTGCTGGCGGTCGAGCTGTTCGAGACCCCGCGCGGGCTGCTGGTCAACGAGCTGGCCATGCGGCCCCACAACAGTGGCCACTGGACCATCGACGGCGCGCTGACCTCCCAGTTCGAGCAGCACCTGCGGGCCGTGCTCGACCTGCCGCTGGGGGCGCCCGCGGCCACCGTGCCCGGCGGGTTCACGGTGATGGCCAACTTGCTCGGGGGGACCGACCCGGATGTCTACGACCGTTACCTCCACGTCATGGCGGCCGACCCGGGAGTGAAGGTGCACTTCTACGGCAAGGAGGTGCGGCCGGGGCGGAAGATAGGCCACGTGACGGTGGTGGGCGCCCCGGGCGACCCGGTGGAGTCACTGCGCTCGCGCGCCCGGCGGGCCGCCAGCTACCTGCGCTGGGGTACCGAGGACGGCGACTAGCGAGCCGGGCAAATGGGGCCCGCCTGCTGGAGTTGCGCTGTTCGCCGGCCCGTGGCGATCGTGACCAACTAACCTGATCGGTGTTCAGCGTTCGGTAACGGCTCGGTGCGGGTGGGGAGAAGGCGTGACCGTCGGCAAGGCGCTCGCGACGGCGCGCGACGGCGCGGGCCTGTCCATCGCGGAGGTCAGCGAGACGACCCGCATCCGCGCGGTCGTCATCGAGCGCATCGAGGCCGACGACTACGACTCCCTCGCCGGCGACCTGTACGTGCGCGGCTACCTTCGCGCCCTCGCCGGGGCACTCGGGCTGGACCCCAAGCCGCTGATCCGCCAGTTCGACGCCGCCCGGTCCGCCCCCGCCACCCCGGCGGCAGCCGATCCCCCGCCGGAGCCGGTACCGGAGCCAGGGCCAGGGCCAGGGCCAGTACCAGGGCCAGTACCAGGGCCAGGGCCAGTACCAGGGCCAGAGCCAGTACCAGGGCCAGGGCCAGAGCCAGAGCCAGAGCCGGCTGTGGTGCCCGAAGCGGCCCCGCCGGCCGAAGAACCCGGGCCCGACCACGCGATCGCGGATGAACCAGGGCTGGCCGCCGACCCGGACGCGACCGAGGTGCTGGCCATCGCCTCGCCGCCCGTCCTGGCCGATCTGCCGGTCCTGGTGCCCGGGGTCGCCGACTACAACGAACTGGACCAGACCGTCTTCGACCTGCCCCCGGTGGTAGACGAGCCCGGCTACCCGCCGGCCGGGCTTGACGAGGGGCACGCGGCCGAGGGCTACCTGCCGTTCTGGGCGGCCGGCGCCGCCGAGGACGACCTGATCCCGTTCCGGCGGGAACCGCCGCCACCCGGGCCGCCGCCCCCGAGGCGGGACGCCCGGCGGCCGGCCGCCACGGCAGCCATGCCCGCGCGGCGGCCGGAGCGGGCGACGCGGTCCGGCTACCAGCGCCCCCGGGCGCGCGGCTGGCGCACGATGGCCGCGACGGGGACGCTCGCCGTGGTGGTGCTGGGCATCGGCGGCGTCGCGAGCGCCGAGATCGCCGCCCGGCTGAGCTCGCCCGGCAACGCGACCGCGGCCGCCAGCGTGGCCGCCCGGCCGACGGCGACCGCCGCGACCACCGTCCCCGTGACTCCCGCCCCGACCCCGGCCCAGAGCGACACCGCGAGCCCCCCGGCCCCGTTGCGGAGCCTGCCGGTGCGGTCCGCCCGGGCATTCGGCCCCGACGGCACCGCCGACGGCGACAACCCCGCTACCGCCGCCAACGTGATCGGCGCCCAGGCCGCCCAGCCATGGCAGACCCACTGGTACGCCACCCCGGCGTTCGGGATGCTCAAGACCGGTACCGGCCTGCTGCTCGACATGGGACGGCGGGTCACCCTCGGCAGCGTGCGGGTCCGGCTCGGCGCTCTCAAGGGCGCCGGCCTGCAGATCCAGGCGGGCGACGACGCGGGCCTGAGCCAGCTGCCGGTGCTGGCGACCGCGAAGGACGCGGGCGGCCTCGTCACGCTGCGGCTCAAGGAGCCCGCCCGGGTGCGCTACGTGCTCATCTGGTTCGTCACCCTGCCCCCGACCGGAAGCGGCACGTACCAGGCGAGCGTGTACAACGCGCAGGTGCTCGGCCGCCCGTAGCCAGCGGCGCGCGGACGCCGGGCTAGGGTATGCGGCATGACTGCACAACCCGTGGCCGGGATCGTGATGGGCAGCGACTCGGACTGGCCGGTGATGAAGGACGCGGCCGAGGCCCTCGGCGAGTTCGGGGTGCCGTACGAGGCGGACGTGGTCTCGGCCCACCGGATGCCCCGGGAGATGATCGCCTACGGCGAGCACGCGGACCGGCGCGGCCTGCGGGTCATCATCGCCGGGGCGGGCGGGGCGGCGCACCTGCCGGGCATGCTCGCGTCGGTGACGCCGCTGCCGGTGATCGGGGTGCCGGTGCCGCTGAAGTACCTGGACGGGCTGGACTCGCTGCTGTCGATCGTGCAGATGCCGGCCGGCATCCCGGTGGCGACCGTCGCCGTGGGCGGCGCCCGTAACGCGGGCCTGCTCGCCGTGCGCATCCTGGGCGCGGGCGACCCCGTCCTGCGGGCGCGGATGACCGAGTTCCAGGCCCGGCTGTCGGCGATGGCGCACGCCAAGGGGCAGGCACTCAGGGATTCCCTTTCCCCTTAAGGAGACCTCCGCCTGCCCAGGCTCCCTGTCCGCCGCTGTGACTCCAGGGACGCCGCGACCTCGGATAACGACATCACGATCGGGGAACAGTGCCTGACGAGCCTGTTTTGCGCGGCGGGGGGGCGGGCACGCTGGTAGTGCACGCAGGGATTCGGGACGGGACCGCTATCCGGTGGTGGGCAGGGGAGCCCACCGCACTGCGCCACGGGGTCTGTAGTGCAAGGGGGATCCATGTCCATCTCCATCGCCATGAGCCGTCCGCTGCGGGTCGTCGGCCGCCGCACCGGGAAGCACGCGATGCCGCGCGGCACCGCCCAGCCGCCCCGGCCGGCCTTGCCGCCGGACAAGCCGCACCAGCCCAAGCACGCGGCCACGCCGCGCTAGGGAAAGCACCGGGCCTGACCTGAGGACAGCGGCGTGCGGGCACGCCGCTGTTCACCACGCCCCCTGGGCTTCTACGATCGGAGGATGAGCATGTTCGCACTCTCCGAGGAGCACGAGGCGCTTCGCCAGGCCGTCCGGGAGCTCGCCACCGAGAAGATCGCGCCGCGCGCGGCCGACATCGACCGGACCGCCGAGTTCCCCTGGGACGTGCATGACGCCCTGGTCAAGGCGGACATGCACGCCCTTCATGTCGCCGAGGAGTACGGCGGGGCCGGGGGCGACGCCCTGGCCAGCGTCCTGGTGATCGAGGAGGTCGCGCGAGCGTGCGCCACGTCCTCGCTGATCCCGGCGGTGAACAAGCTCGGCTCGATGCCGCTGATCCTCGGCGGCTCGGACGAGCTCAAGCGCACCTACCTGCCCCCGCTCGCCCGGGGCGAGGGCATGTTCTCCTATGCCCTGTCCGAGCCGGACGCCGGCTCGGACGCGGGCGGCGGCATGCGCGCGCGGGCGGTCCGCGACGGCGACGGGTACGTGCTCAACGGCGTGAAGCGGTGGATCACCAACGCCGGGGTTTCGAAGTACTACACCGTCATGGCCGTCACCGACCCGGACAAGGGGGCCAACGGCATCTCCGCGTTCATCGTGGAGGACGGCGATCCCGGCTTCACCTACGGCGCCCCCGAGCGCAAGCTCGGCATCAAGGGATCGCCGACCCGCGAGCTGTACTTCGACAACACGGTCATCCCGGCCAGCCGCCTCATCGGGGCCGAGGGGGAGGGCTTCAAGATCGCGCTGCGGACCCTGGACCACACCCGCATCACGATCGCGGCCCAGGCCCTCGGCATCGCCCAGGGCGCGCTGGACTACGCGATCGGGTACGTCAAGGAGCGCAAGCAGTTCGGCAAGGCGATCGCCGACTTCCAGGGCATCCAGTTCATGCTGGCCGACATGGCGATGAAGATCGAGGGCGCCCGCCAGCTCACCTACGCGGCGGCCGACCGCTCCGAGCGGGCGATGCACGGCGAGAAGGTCCCCGACCTGACCTACCTGTCGTCGGCCTGCAAGTGCCTGGCCTCCGACGCCGCGATGGCCGTCACCACCGACGCCGTCCAGCTCCTGGGCGGCTACGGCTACGTGAACGACTACCCGGTCGAGCGCATGATGCGCGACGCCAAGATCACCCAGATCTACGAGGGCACCAACCAGATCCAGCGCATGGTCATGGCGAGGCAGCTGCTCAAGGGCTGGTAGTGGGTCGCTGACCGCCCACAGGCACCTGGCCGCGGTGGCGCTATCAGAGGGGTCCCGGGTTCCAGCGCGGGCGGGGCGGCGGAGCAGGCGGAACATGGGCCTACCCTTGTGATCTGGTCGCGGTTGCCTGGAGGTGTCCCTCGCCCCGACACACCTGGGCAAAATCCTGCCCGCCCAATGTCCTGACGGAGGATGAGAGAGTTCTGTGCTGATCCGCCTGCTGCGCACCTACCTGCGCCCGTACCGTAAGCCGCTCGCGCTCCTCTTGGTGCTGCAGCTCGCGCAGACGCTGGCCACGCTGTACCTGCCGACGCTGAACGCGGACATCATCGACAACGGCGTGATCTTCCACAACACGCACTACATCCTGACGACCGGCGGCGTGATGCTCGCGATCACCCTGGCGCAGATCGTCTGCGCGATC
>DATBEM010000146.1:0-17804 GCA_036276115.1 Trebonia sp. | reverse complement strand
CGGCCGACGCCGCCGAGCGCGAGGCCCGGCTGATGCAGGAGGTCCGCGCGCTGCGGGCGACCGTGGCCCGGCTGCGCGCGACCGCCCGGGTGACCGCCCCGTGAGGGCTGCGCGCGGTGCTTGAGTACCGGGACGTCTACGCGGGAGGCCGCCTCGTCGGGTCCGCGTCGCCCGACGTCATCACGATCGTCAACCCGGCCACCGAGGAGATCGTCGGGACGGTGCCGGCCGCGGTCGGGCCGGACGTGGACCAGGCCGTGCGGGCCGCCCGGCGGGCCTTCGACGACGGGCACTGGGCGACGTGCAACCCGGCCCAGCGGGCGGCCGCCATGGAGCGGCTGGCGGCCGCCATCGAGGCGCGGGCCGAGGACGCCGCCCGCCTGGTGACGGCGGAGATGGGCATGCCGATCGCGTACTCGCGGCAGAGCAACGCCGGCGCCCCGTGCACGCTGCTGCGCTACTACGCCGGCCTCGCCCGCCACCTGGCCACCGAGGAGACCCGCCCGGCGGTGAGCTTCGCCGGCCAGACGCTGATCCGGCGCGAGCCGGCCGGGGTCGCGGCCGTCATCGTCAGCTGGAACTATCCCCTGATGCTGGCGTTCTGCCAGCTCGCCCCGGCCCTGGCGGCCGGGTGCACGATCGTGCTCAAGCCGGCCGCCGCCACCAGCCTGTCGGCCTACATCCTGGCCGAGGCATTCGAGGCCGCCAGCTTCCCGCCGGGCGTGTTCAACCTCGTCACCGGCACCCACGAGGCCGCCAGCCTGCTGGCGCGCCATCCCGGGGTCGACACCGTCGCCTACGCGGGACCGACCGCGCAGGGCCGCCGCATCGCCGCGATCTGCGGGGCCGAGCTCAAGCCGGCCAAGCTGGAGCTGGGCGGGCAGGCGGCCGCCATCGTGCTGGACGACGCCGACCTCGACCGGACGGCGGGCGAGCTCGCCCAGCTGTGCTTCAGCAACTCCGGCCAGACGTGCTTCGCGATGTCGCGGGTGCTGGTGCCCGAGCGGCGGCGCGACGACCTCGTGGACGCGCTGTCGGCCCGCGCGGCCGGGCTCGTCGTCGGCGACCCGCTCGCCGAGGCCACCACGATGGGGCCGCTGGCGTCGGCCCGCCGCCGGTCGGACGTGGAGGGCCGGGTGCGGGCCAGCGTCGCCGGGGGCGCCCGGGTCGCCTCCGGCGGCCGCCGCCCCGCCTCCCCGGTGCGGGGCTACTACTACGAGCCGACCGTCCTCACCGACGTGACGCCATCGATGCCGATCGCCCGGGACGAGGTCTGCGGCCCGGTCGCGTCGGTGCTCACCTACCGGGATGAGGCGTCCGCGGTCGCGTTCGCCGACAGCGGCTTCGGCCTGGCGGCGACGGTCTGGACCGCCGACGCCCAGCGCGGCCTCGACATCGCCCGCCGCGCCCGCGTCGGCACGTTCGGCATCAACCAGTACGTCCCCGACATCGGCTCCCCCTGGGGCGGGCGCGGCCTCAGCGGCCCCGGCGTCGCCTTCGGCCCCGAGGGCATGGACTCCTACCTGATGACGAAGTCGGTCTTCCTCCCGCCAGAGCCCGCGGTCCCCTAGCGCCGGGGCTGGGGGCGCCCCCAGCCTTCCTGAGCCTGGGCATCAGGAACTGCGAGGGCCCCGTTCAAGCGCCTTTGGGGGGTTCGACAGTACCCCGGCTTATTGTTAGCGTGTTAAATAGTTGCCATGGGACAAGTATCTAGCCGCTATAAATGGGTTGCGCTGTCCAACACGACGCTCAGCATGACGATGGCGACCATCGACGCCTCGATCGTCATCGTGGCGATGCCGGCCATCTTCCGCGGCATCCACCTCAACCCGCTCGCCTCCGGCAACGTCACCTACCTGCTGTGGATGATCATCGGCTACCTGCTCGTGCAGTCGGTGCTGGTGGTCACCCTTGGCAGGCTAGGCGACATGTTCGGCCGGGTGAAGATCTACAACCTCGGGTTCGTGGTCTTCACCGCCGCCTCCATCGCGCTCAGCCTGGACCCGTTCTACGGGACGCACGGGGCGCTGTGGCTCATCATCTGGCGGATGGTGCAGGCGTTCGGCGGCTCGATGTTCATGGCGAACACCGCCGCCATCCTCACCGACGCGTTCCCGGCCAACAAGCGCGGCATGGCGCTCGGCGTCAACCAGGTGGCCGGCATCTCCGGCCAGTTCATCGGCCTGCTGCTGGGCGGCCTGCTCGCCCAGTGGGACTGGCGCCTGGTGTTCTGGGTGAACGTCCCGATCGGCTTGTTCGGCACCGTCTGGGCCTACGTCAGCCTGCGCGAGATGGCCGTGACCCGCCGGGCGCGCATCGACTGGGTCGGCAACGTCACCTTCGCGATCGGCGCGAGCCTGGTGCTGATCGCGATCACCCAGGGCATCCACCCCTACGGCACGTCCGCCACCGGCTGGGGCAACCCGCTGATCATCGCGGGGCTGGCGGGCGGGGTGGCGATGCTAGTCCTCTTCTGCATCGTCGAGACCAAGATCGCCGACCCGATGTTCCGGCTGGCGCTGTTCCGCATCCGCGCGTTCGCGTTTGGCAACATCGCCAGCCTGCTGGGCGCGATCGCCCGCGGCGGCCTGCAGTTCATGCTCGTCATCTGGCTGGCCGGGATCTGGCTGCCGCTGCACGGCTATGACTTCGAGCAGACCCCGCTGTGGGCGGGCATCTACATGCTGCCGCTGACGGGCGGCTTCCTGCTGGCCGGGCCGATCTCGGGGATACTCAGCGACAAGTACGGCGCCCGCCCGTTCGCGACCGGCGGCCTGCTGGTGGCGGCCTGCTGCTTCCTCGGCCTGATGTTCCTGCCCGTCGACTTCCCCTACCCGCTGTTCGCCCTGCTCATCTTCGGCAACGGCGTCGGCTCGGGCTTGTTCACGGCGCCGAACACCGCCGCGATCATGTCCAGCGTCCCGGCCCATCACCGGGGTTCGGCGTCCGGCATGCGCTCGACGTTCCAGAACTCGGGCATGTCCCTGTCCATCGGCATCTTCTTCTCGCTGATGATCGCGGGCCTGGCCAGCGGCCTGCCGCGCACGCTCACGACCGGGCTGACCGCCCAGGGCGTCCCGCTGGGGATCGCCAGCAAGGTCGCCCACCTGCCCCCGGTCTCCACCGTGTTCGCCGCGATGCTCGGCTACAACCCGGTCAACAGCCTGCTCGGCCCGACCGGGGTGCTCAAGCAGCTGCCGCCGGCCAACGCCGCCACCTTGACCGGCAATAAGTTCTTCCCGACGCTCATCTCCGGCCCGTTCCACCATGGCCTGATGATCGTCTTCACCGCCGCCGCGATCATGTCGGTCCTCGGCGCGCTGGCCTCCCTGCTGCGCGGCAAGCCGACCCGGCTGGAAGACCCGGCGCTGGCCGCGCCCGCGGCGTCGCCCGGCCCCGTCCTGGACGAGGCGATCCCGGAGGTCGCCGAGGAGCCGGCCGATGCCGTCGCCGTCCTGGGGAATGGCAAGCGGGGCGCGCGCGAGTAGAATCGCGTTCGTGCCACGCTATGAGTACCGCTGCCGCGCCTGCGGCGACACGTTCGAGCTGACCCGCCCCATGAGCGAGTCGTCCGCGCCGTGCACCTGCCCCCAGGGGCACGGCGACACGGTCAAGCTATTGTCAACGGTCGCGGTCGCCGGCCGGGCCGGGAGCGCCCCCGCCGGCGGCGGGGGCGGGGGCTGCTGCGGCGGCGCCTGCGGCTGCGGATAGGCGCTCAAGAAGGGCGCGAGCGCCCTTCGCATCCCGCCTGCACGGCTAGTTCTCTTCCATGACACGGACCCGGCTGACCGTCCCGCGCGCCCACCGGGTGGTTGACAAGATCCCGAGGACCAGGACCGTGTAGCCGCAGCCGGCCATGACCCACCAGCCCGGGTGGGCCGCGCTCAGGAAGCCGGCCCCGATCGAGCCGTGCAAGCTCGCGGCCAGGACTGAGCCGACGATCGCGACGCCGAGCGAGGTGCCGAGCTGGCGGCTGGCGGAGTTCATGCCGGAGGCGACGCCCGCCTGGGACTTGGGCACCCCGGCCATGAACGTGTTCGTGATCGCCGAGCTGACCATGCCGACGCCGACGCCGAACAGCGCGTAGGTCCCGACCAGGTAGGCGGTGGTCGAGGAGGCGGTCAGCTGCGACAGGGCCGCGCTGGACAAGGTCAGGGCGGCGCCGGCGATCACCAGCGGGCCGCGCGACCCGCCGCGGGCGAGCATCCGGCCCGACAGCGGGGCGCACAGCGCCATCGTGGCGGGCATCGGCAAGATCGTCAGGCCCGCCCGGACGGCGCTGTAGCCGCGCACGTCCTGCAGGTACAGGCTGGTCAGGAACAAAAACCCGGCGACGGCGGCGATCGCGCAGATGGCGACCACGTTGGCGGCGGCGAAGGGGACGCTGCGGAACAGCCGGAAGTCCAGCAGCGGCTCCGGGCGGCGCGGCTCGTAGGCGAGCAGGATGGCCAGCGCCGCGACCGACAGGGCGAAGAACGCGACGATCTTCGCCGAGCCCCAGCCGTACTCCGGCCCCTGGATGATCGCGTAGGCGAGCGAGCCGAGCATCACGATGACGAGGAACTGCCCGAGCGGGTCGGCCCTGCGGCCCTTGGGGGCACGCGAGTCAGGGACGAACAGCGCGGTCAGCGAGATCGCCGCCAGGCCGACGGGGATGTTGACCCAGAAGATCCCCCGCCAGCCAACGGTGCCGATCAAGATCCCGCCGAGCACCGGGCCCAGCGCCATCGACAGCCCGAACACCCCGTCCCACACCCCGATCGCCTTCGCCCGCTCGGCGGGCTTGGTGAACGTGTTGGTGATGATCCCCAGCGCGGGCGGGTTGAGCATCGCGCCCCCGGCCCCCTGCAGCAGGCGGAACGCGATCAGCCAGCTCAGGCTGGGGGCGAGGCTGCACAACCACGATCCCAGGGTGAACAGGGACAGGCCCACCTGGAAGATGACCCGGCGGCCGATCCGGTCGGCGGCGGCCCCGGCGAACATCAGCAGGCTCGCCAGCACGATCGTGTACCCGGCGACCGTCCACTGCAGGCCCGAGACGCTGGCCCCGAGCGAATGCCCGATCGTCGGCAGCCCCACGTTCACGATGGTGTTGTCCAGCCCGACCATGAACAGCGCACTGCAGCAGACCCCGAGGACGAGGGCGCGGCGCCCCGCCCCGAGGGGGGCGGCCCCGGTGCCGGCCGGCTCGCTCGCACTTTCGGTTACCCTCTGTAGCTTTACTGGCGCATTAGGTAGTTGATCGTGGGCAGCAGAAGCCGACCGCATCAGGCACCATCCAGGGAGTTCCGTCGCGTTATTACGGATATAAACTCCCACGAACGCGCGCTGTAGTCAATAGCGTCACGGATAGTACCCGGTAAATTCTCCCCTGACGTTCTGCCTGCACGGATCCTGGGAGGGGTCTAAATTTATGCTGTGCCAGATGGGGGATACGTCAGCCGCAGGCTGCTGCAGCTCGTCATGCCCGTCTTCCCTGATCGCCGCATGTTCCGCATCCACGACCCCGACGCGATCCCGGGGTCCCCGAGCGAGCCGCTGCCGCCCGTCGGCACCCTGGTGTCGGCCAGCCGGGAGCAGATCCTCGTCGGGAGCCTGCAGCAGGACATTGACGTCCGCCTCGTGCTCGAGGAGTGGGACGGGCAGCCGCTGCTGCCCGACGCCTGGGAAGAGGAAGGCAAGGCCCGACTGTACCTGCGCGGCCAGCTATCCATCGACATGGGCTCGGCCGGCATCGCGATCCAGCGGCTGCGGCTGTCCGGCGGCGTCGGCAACTACGAGGTCCGCGTGTACGCGCGCTACCGCGAGGCGGTCGTGCGCATGTACGAGGAGCTGTTCACCACCCACCACGACCCGCTCAGCGACGAGTTCCAGCGCGAGAAGCGCAAGCTGGAGGGCGTGGAGCGGTACCTGGTCCAGCTCTGGCGCGACTCCTAGCGCGGGGCGGTCCCGCGGCCGCCGGCAGCGCTACTGGCCGTTGGCGCTCGCATCGGAGGCTGACATGCGCTGGACCCCGCCGGTGCCACCGGAAGTAACGCTGGTGACCGACGAGTGCGAGACCTGATTACTGGGCGCTGGCGGTGACTGCGGGCTGAACGGGACGAGCACGTAAATCACGGCCGAGACCGTCGCGATGACGGCGATCATGCAGCTGAGCATGATGAGCCGCCCCTTCGGGGTCCGCAGGCCGGCCCCAGGCCCGGACCGCCGGAAAGAGGCCAGCCGGGTCGCCAGGCCCGGGTCCTCGGCAGCGAGCCGCCGCTCAATCTCGGCGAGCATGCGCTCCTCGTCCATCGACAGCGCCATTGCGTCCATACCTCCGCGTTCCGCGCGCCAGTGGGAACTCCTTAACTATCCCCCACGACGCCAGGTTTATCCAATCGTTGGGACTTTGTTCCCGCCCCTTTTCGCCCCCTTCGCGAACTGGTGACTCCACGTGTCAATATGGCGAGCGGAAAGTAGCGATGAGATCTGCGTACCCTCTGAAGCGAACAGGTGTTTGCCAGAATCGAATAGTCGTTCTATACTGGCGAGCATGCGTTGGGACAACCTGCGGCTCGACCTTCCGGCGGGCGCCGACGCTGCGCCGGTCCTCCAGCAGGGCCCGCTCATCGCGCGCGGGGCGGTCGCCCGCACCTTCGACACCCCGGGCTTCCGCGGCATGACCTTCTACGAGGTCAACGCGAAGTCCATCGTCTCCCGCGTCCCGGAGTCCTCCCGCGTCCCGTTCCGCTGGACGATCAACCCCTACCGGGGCTGCCAGCATGCCTGTACTTATTGTTATGCAAGAAATACGCATAGTTACATAGACCTGGACTCGGGGCATGACTTCGACTCCAAGGTGGTCGTCAAGGTCAACGCGCCGCAGTTGCTGCGCAAGAAGCTCGCCTCGCCCGGGTGGGGCGGGGAGCACATCGCGATGGGGACCAACGTCGACTGCTACCAGCGGGCCGAGGGCCGCTATGAGCTGATGCGGGGCATCATCGCGGCGCTGCGGGACGCGGCGAACCCGTTCTCGATCCTGACCAAGGGGACGCTGATCCTGCGCGACACCGACCTGCTGCTGGAGGCGGCGCAGGTGACGCAGGTCAGGCTGAACGTCTCGGCGGCCTTCGTCGACAAGGCGCTGTGGCGGGCGATCGAGCCGGGCGCCCCCGCCCCCGGGCGGCGCCTGGAGGCGTGCGCGACCCTAACTGGCAACGGGCTGCGGTGCGGGGTCCTGATGGGGCCGATCGTGCCCTACCTGTCGGACTCCCCCGCCCAGCTGGCGGCGGCCGTCCGGCAGGTCGCCGCCGCGGGCGCGGACCACGTGACGCCGATCGTGCTGCACCTGCGGCCGGGAGCGCGGGAGTGGTTCACCGGCTGGCTGAGCGAGGCCCACCCGGAACTGCTGCCCCGCTACGCCGAACTGTACGGGCGCGGCGCCTACGCACCCCGGGCCTACCAGGACCGCATCGCGGGACAGGTGCGGGAACTGGCCGAGCGCTACGGGGTCGGCCAGGCGCGCCCGCGCGAGGCCCGGGCCATCCCCGCGACCAGGAGCCCGGCGGCCGCGGCGGCGCCTACTGGCCCGGAGCATGAGCAGCTCACGCTGCTGTGACTAATACCGTCCGGGTGCGGCATCGGCCGTTACTCCTGTGACTGGAGTTACGCATCGCAATTAATGACCGGCGCATTTTGCGCGAGCGGTCGCGCGATCCCCAGAGAACGGCGGTGACCGCCCGGGGGGCGAAACCGGGCACGCCCCCGGCCAGGGATGTTTGAAGTCTTTCGATCTGTTTGATTTACGCTCAGGCCGGCCCGGCTTTGGCGCGGACTTTCCCGGCCGACGGTATCGTTCGGCCCGGGAGGCCTGTGTGACGGGATGGCGTTAGCGGGAAATGGTTACCGCCGGGTATCAGAACATCTGCGGGGTCCATAGGTATAGGTGATGTCACGTTATGGCGAGTTCGGTAGCACGCTACCGGTGGTGCGGGTGAGTATTGGCGTATGACGATTCCAGCGGAACTCATCGCCGAGAGCGCCGTTGATTTTCCCTGCCCGCCACTGGGGGCGGCAGAACTTTCAACAGCCGAGGCCGAGCGGATGGCCACCATGTTCAAGGCCCTCGCCGACCCGGTCCGGCTCCGGCTCTTCTCGCGGCTCGCGGCCCACCAGAGCGGGGAGGCCTGCGTGTGCGACATCCAGAACGTGGGCGTCTCCCAGCCTACGGTGAGCCACCACCTCAAGAAGCTCCGCGAGGCGGGCCTCATCACCTCCGAGCGGCGCGGCACCTGGGTCTACTGCCGGGTCTCGCCCGGGATCTTGTCCGCGATGGCCCGGATGCTCGCCCCGGAGGGCTGATCACGCCAGTGTGACGCGCACCGCATCCCCCGGACGGGTTCCGGCTCACTGGCCTGACGAGCCAGTCCAATAGAATTGCCTTCCATGGCAGTCAGCGCTTGCACCACGAATACCGTGGCTGGGCCGGTCCGGGGCATCGCGGCGACCTCGCAAACGGGGCGAATCGGCGGAACGGGGCAGGCGTCTTGACGGGGCTGCCCGCCGGGCGCCTGCGGGTGCGCACCGCGGCCGTTCCCGACCCGGGTGACCTGCACGCCGCGATCCCCGGTCCCGAGGCGGTGCACTCCTGGGTCCGCCACAGGGCAGGCCTGGTGGGCTGGGGCGAGGCCGCCACGGTGACCCTCCCGGCCGGGAACGACCGGTTCACCGCCGGGGAGAAGTGGCTCCGGGAGGTCTTCGACGGGGCCGACGTCCGCGACGAGGTCCGCGTCCACGGCACCGGGCTCATCGCGTTCGGCAGCTTCACGTTCGACGACACGTCCGACGGCTCGGTCATGAGCATCCCCGCGGCCGTGCTCGGCCGCGACGGGGCCGGCCGGGCGTGGCTCACCACGATCAGCGCCGAGGGCGAGAACGCGGCCGCTCCCGGACCGGCTGACGGCGCTGTCCCGGCGTCGTTCGCCGACGCCCGGATCGTGGGCTGGCGCGACGGGGCGCTGTCGGCCGGGCAGTGGCAGGACGCCGTCGCCGAGGCGGTGCGGCGCATCACCCGGGGCGACCTGCGCAAGGTCGTCCTGGCGCGCGACATGTACGCGACCGCCGACCGCCCGATCGACGCCCGGACGCTCCTGGAGCGACTGGCCGCGCGCTACCCGGACTGCTACGCGTTCGCCTGCGCCGGGCTGGTCGGCGCGACCCCCGAGCTGCTGATCCGCCGCGACGGGGCCGAGGTCCGCTCGCTGGTCCTGGCCGGGACGATGCCCCGCGGCGACACGCCCGAGCAGGACGCCCGGCTGGCGGCGGCCCTGCTCGCCTCGGCCAAGGAGGCCGAGGAGCACCGCTACGCGGCCGACTCGGTCCGGCACGTCCTCGCCCCGCTGTGCGACCCGCTCGACATGTCCCCCGGCCCGGAGCTGCTGACCCTGCCCAACGTCCACCACCTGGGCACCCGGGTCGTCGGCCGGCTGGCGGCCGCCCGCTCGGCCCTGGCCCTGGCGGCCGCCTTGCACCCGACGGCGGCCGTCGGCGGCGACCCGACCGAGGTGGCGGTCGAGCTCATCCGGGAGCTGGAGAGCATGGACCGCGCCCGCTACGCCGGGCCGGTCGGCTGGATGGACGCCCACGGGAACGGCGAGTGGGGCATCGCCTTGCGCTGCGCGCAGCTGGACGGGGCGCGGGCACGGCTCATCGCCGGCTGCGGGATCGTCGGCGGGTCCGACCCGGCGGCGGAGCTGGCCGAGACCATGTCCAAGTTCCGGCCGATGCGCAGCGCACTCGAACAACACGGCACCCTCCAACAACTCGGCACACTCAAACAACACAGTGCACTCAAACAACACGGCACACTTGAACAACACGGTGCACTCAAACAGCAGGGCGCTCCTGAACAGCACCGCGACCCGGAACAGTGAGCGACGCGAAGCTTCCCCGCTACGCAGCGCCCCGATGGCGGCAACCGGCCCGCAATCGTGGCCGAAAACCCATTGATCCTTATATAACCGCAGGTGAGGCTGGGAACTTGGTGTTATCTTTACTGCACCTTAACCCTCACATTGTTGGAGCCTTCATGGCACTTCGCGACAAGCTCGCCCAGCGGGCGCAGCAGTACCTGGAGCCGGGCGAGCAGGTCCAGTCCGTCTTCTGCGTCCAGACCGGCGCCTCCCCCTACATGGCCCTCGTCAGCGCCTGGATCGTGCTGCTGACTCGCGGCTACTACACCATCGCGGTCACCGACCGCGCGATCGTGATCCTTCGCAATGGCTGGTTCTCCGGCACCAACCCCAAGGAGATCACCGCCCGCCTGCCCCGCCAGCCGCTGGAGCAGCCGACGGGCCTGTGGGGCAAGCTGAACCTGAACGGGACCCGCTACTGGGTGCACCGCCGCTTCCACAAGGACGTCGCCGCCGCCAACGCCGCCATCACGGCTACCACGCCCGGCGCCGTCGGCTACTAGCACCCGCGCAGTTTTCCCCGGAAATAAGCTGATGCGGGGACCTGGCCGCTGTGGCACAGTGACCAGGTGGCTGAGTACCAGGAAGTAAACCGCGCTAGCTGGGATGAGCGAGTGCCCGCGCACGTCGCCTCGCCCGGCTACGCGGTTGACCAGTTCATCGCGGACCCCGGCTTCCTCAGCGCCGTCGTCCGCTACGACGTGCCGCTGCTCGGCTCGGTCGACGGGCTGCGCGGGGTCCACCTGCAGTGCCACATCGGTACCGACACGGTCTCCCTCGCGCGCCGCGGCGCGTCGATGACCGGCCTGGACTTCTCCGAGCCGGCCCTGGTGGCCGCGCGCTCGCTCGCCGCCGCGACCGGCGCGGACGCGACGTTCGTGCAGGCCGAGGTGTACGACGCCGTCGCCGCGCTCGGGGCGGGCGGCTTCGACTTCGCCTACACCGGGATCGGGGCGCTGTGCTGGCTGCCGGACGTGCGCCGGTGGGCGGCGGCGGTCGCCGCGCTGCTGCGCCCGGGCGGGCGGCTGTTCATCCGGGAGGGGCACCCGGTCCTGTGGGCGGTCGACGAGCGGCGCACCGATGACCTGCTCGTGCTGGGCTACCCCTACTTCGAGACGCCAGACGCGCTGGTGTTCAGCGACGACGGGACCTACGTCGAGACCGACGTGGTGTTCGAGCACGTGGTGACCCACTCCTGGAACCACGGGCTGGGCGAGATCATCACCGCGCTGCTGGACGCGGGGCTGGCGATCACCGGGCTCACCGAGCACGACTCCGTCCCCTGGGAAGGGCTGCCCGGCAAGATGGAGCAGGCCGGCGACCTCAAGGAATGGCGGCTGCGCGACGCCCCCGACCGCATGCCGCTGAGCTACACCCTGCAGGCCCTCAAGGTCGGGGACGAACCCTGACCGCCTAAGAGAGGTAATGTCCTCCTTGCCCGGTTAGGCTGGTACGTGATGTACCGCCTGATGCGTGGGAGGCTCGGTGGCGGCGGAGGAACGGGCGGCGGCAGCCGGCGAGGACGAGGACACGCGGGCCGCACGGGCGCGGGCGACCGCGGACGCGCTGGAGCCGGGCCAGCGGGACCTGTTCTGGTTCCTGTGCTGCCTGGATGAGGCGGACCGCGACCGGGACATCATCGAGGACACCTGGGAAAACCTGTGGGAGCTGCTCGACCGGGACGAGGGGCCGCCCGAGACCGGCCCCGCCCTCGCCGCGATCGTCGCCTGCGGCCTGGCCGCCGTCGCCCCCCAGCCCGAGCAGGAGCCGGACGCGCCCGCGCCCGATGACGACGAGGCCGCCATCGTGTACCTGGTGGACCCGGTGGTCGCCGCGGCCGGGCGCCGCCAGGCCGGGGAGGACTTCGCCTGGACGGCTGACTCCGAGGCCGCCTCCTACTGGGCCAGCGTGCACCACTACGCGACCGGGGCCGAGGGCGACCCGCGGTTCGCGGACGCGGGGCTCGTCGTGCAGGCCGCCCTGTCAGCCGTTCCCTACCAGCTGCGCCACCAGCAGTGGGACGATGCCGCCGTCCTGCTGGCGTCGGCCATCAGCTGGGACCCGTCCCCCGCGACGGCGGCCGCCGTGCTGGCGCCGGCCGAGCTGGTCGCCGGGCACGAGCCCCGGCACGAGGCGATCTTGGCCCGGGCCCTGGCGGCCGCCGACCCGGGCGGCACCGGCGCCCGCCTGCATGACTACATGACCACGGCCGCCGCCCGGGGCAACTACCGGTCGGCCGCCCTGGCCGCCGGGGAGCTCGTCACCCTGCGCCGGGACGCCGGGCAGCTGGCCGAGGCCCTGGACCTGGCCCGGCAGCGGGCGGAGTACACCCGCGCGGGCGGCTACGGGCCGTGGAGCCGGCTGGCGGACGAGGCCGGGCGGCTGCAGGTGCTCGGCGAGATGGGGCGGTCCCGGCTGGTGCTGGACGAGGTCACCCGGCTGCGGGCGGGCCTGGCCGCCCATCCCGCCGCCGGGCCGCCGGAGATCGTCGCGCCCTGGCAGGCCCGGGAGGCGCTGCTCGCCGTCGGGCGGCGGGCGGCGACGGTGCTGGCCCGGCCCGCCGACGCGCTCGCGCTGAACGCGGAGCTGGTCGCCAGCAAGGAGGGCCGGGCGGCCAGCGCGGCCGAGGTCGCCACCGCCCGGTTCAGCGACTACCAGCCGCTGCTGCGCCTCGGCCGGGCCGAGGACGCCCTCGCGGTCTTGCTGAGCTGCCAGAAGGCTTTCGCCGACGCCAAGGACAACGCGATGATGGGCAAGGTCCTGTCCGCCCTGGCCGACGTCGAGGACGAAGGCGGCCACGGCGCGTCGGCCGTGCGGCTGGAGCGCGACGCCCTGCGCAACAAGCTCAAGGCGGCCGATGCGTCCAGCATCGCCGCCAGCTACCACAACCTCGGCTACTACCTGCGGGTCCACGACCGCCGGCCCGCGCTCGCGCTCGCCAGCCACCTGGCCGCCGCCCTGCTGCGGGTCCTGCACGCCAGCGGCGGGGCGCCGGCCGGCGGCGCGGCCGACTCCCTCGGCCAGGCCGCGATCGACCTGCGCGAGCTCGGCCCCGCCGCCCGGCGCGAGCCCGTCCTGCCGGCCAGCGTCGCCGAGCTGTGCTGCGCGCTGGCGGACGTCTCCGACACGGTCGAGCCGGACCGCACGCTGACCCGGCTGATCGAGCGGCTGTGCCCCGACGCCGGCGCCGCCGAGCAGGCCCTGAGCGGCCTCATCGCGCTGGCCGCCGAGATGGCGGGGCCAGGCGAGCGCCCGGGCCCGTGAAGAAGAGGCAGCACGCGACGGCGTGGCGGCGGCCACGCCTCGGCCCTGAAGTTCCTGGAGCTGATCACCGGGCTCAAGGCCCCGGACATTAGCGCCGGGCGCCGCCGCACGATCCGCGACCTGACCGGCGCGTTCTACGGCCCCGCGTACGACCGGGCCCCGCCGGTCCTGCCCGGACCGGGGCGCCGGTTCCGTGCCTTCACCATGACTCCCCTTACGTCTACGGACGACCATGGACGTGTGGTAGTGTCCGGAGGTGAACGCCTTGCAGCCCGGCGCTCGCGGACCGGCCGAAGGCCTCGCGGGTACGCTGGCTGACGCGACCGGACGGACGCGGACAACCACCCGTACCTAGTGCCCGAGACCCTGGGGGAGCTCGTCGGCCCCCTGGACGGCGCCATCCGGCTGCCCGTCCGCCTGGACTGGTCTGATCACGCGGAATTCCACCTGGACGACCCAGCCGAGCGGAACTTGATGTACGAGCGGGTGATCCGTGAGGCGACACGGATGGAAGACCTGCGCTCCTCCCTGAACGGCGCCGTGCTGCGGGAGGCCTGGCGGAGCCTATTCCTGCCGGCCCGCGCGCGCCGCAGCCGGGAAGAGCGCTTCCCTGACCTGAGGCTCGCCCTCGGCCGCCCGGAGCGGGCGCCCACTGGAGGACTGGCTGGAGGAGCAGGCCGGGCCGGGCGTCATTACCATGGCCAACAACCCCGCCTGACCAGTGGCATTGCGAACAGGGTCGCCCCGCTGCAGGCCGGGATGACCATAGTGCACTTAGCGGCTTTTCCCGTTACCCTCTCCCCGGGTGGCTCAGTTGCCCGGCGTTACGCCCTGACGGCGCAGGTACTCGGAGCAACTCGGAAGCCCGCGCTCGCGGATGACGTCGTTCATGCTGAACGGGGTCACGCTGTCCACCGTGAGCTCCTCGAGCGTCTCGGGCCATTCAGTGAGCAGCTCGATGATCGGAGTGCCGTACTTCGCCGCCATGTACCGGTGGTTCGCCATTAGCGGCCCGTTGTTGTCAGCGAATTGCTTCGGATGCGGAAGGTGAATGGAACTGGCCTGCCGGTTCAGCACGATCTTGGCTCCGGCGTTGAATAGCCGGTAACCGAAATCGATGTCCTCCCCGGCCCAGCTCTGGAATGCCTCGTCGAACCCGCCGATCGAGCGGGCGAGCTCCGTGCTCGCCGATACATTACCTGTCCAGAATATTACCCAAGGGGCTGGCAGGGCGTGGAAATCGTCGGTGTACTTGGCGTAGAAAACTTCGCGGACATCCCTCCAGCGTTTTGCCGCTTCCATCCGCCCGATCGTGCCGTCGAGATCGTCCAGGTCGATGGCTCCGGCCAGGGCCCTGTCCTCGCCGTTCATGCTGAAGCCCCGGATGTAGCCGAGCACCGCCACCGGCCCCTGGCCGGCGTCGTGGCTCGCGATGTGCGCTGCCAGGCAGCCGGAGTGCAGGACCACGCCGGAATCGATGAGGACGCACACGTCGGCCGCCGCGTTCGCGATGCCCACGTTGCGTGCCTTGGCTACCCGATAGCCCTCGTCTTCCTGGAAGAAGTAATGCAGGTTGAGGCGCTGGCCGAAGCTCTCGACCACGTCCGCGGTCGCGTCCCGCGAGCCGTCGTCGACCACGATGACCTCGAACTGCCCTGGTGGCAGGCTCTGCCGGGCCAGCGACTCCAGGGTGTGCCCGAGCAGGACCGCCCGGTTATAGGTCGGTATGATGACACTGCACTTGAGCGGCTTTTCCATCACTTCTCCCGATGACGCCGGGTCCTGTCATCAATACGATGCGCGACGGCGGCCCGGTCCGGACACTCCCAGATGGCTCAGTTGCCCGCCCGGGCCGATGACTCGCGGGATGGGAGGGGGTTCCCGAGTTCCACTGCGGCCAGCCTGGCTTCGCGGCCGTCCTGCCGCCGGCTCCGCCCGTTCTGCCGTCGGCAGCGCGCCCAGGACGCGGGCCGGGCAGCGGCGGTAGGTTGAAACCATGACCAGTGCGCGGGATTTCCGGTTCTCCACCAACTTCATGGGGCTGCGGGGACGCGACGCGGTCGTCGCCTACGCGAAGCGGGTTGAGGAGCTCGGGTACGACACGCTGTTCGCGGCCGATCACCTCGGCAGCACCGCGCCGTTCCAGATGCTGATCGCGGCGGCCGGGGTCACCTCACGGCTGCGGCTGGGGACGCTGGTGCTCAACGTGCCGTTCTGGAACCCGGCCCTGCTGGCGCGGGAGATCGTGACGGCCGACCAGCTGACCGACGGGCGGCTGGAGGTCGGCCTCGGCTCAGGCCACATGAAGTGGGAGTTCGACGCGGCGAGCATTCCCTGGGAGGGGTTCGGGGCGCGGGCGAGTCGGCTGGAGGAGACGATCGCGGAGATCTCCACGATCTTGTCCCGGGGCGGGTACGCGGAACGGCGCCAGGTGGAGGAGCACTTCAACCTCAAGCCGCTGGCCCCGCTGCAGGAGAGCGGGTTCGGCGGGTACGGGCCGCCGCTGCTGGTCGCGGGCACGGGCGAGCGGGTGCTGCGGATCGCCGCCCGCTACGCCGACATCATCGGGATCGCGGGAACCAAGCAGATCACGGGCCGGGCGCCGGGAGCGTTCCGGCTGTGCACTGCGGCCGAGACCGACGACGTGGTCCGGTTCGCGCGAGCCGAGGCCGGCAGCCGGGCGGACTCGGTCGAGTGGAACGTGCTCGTCCAGCTGGTCAAGGAGACCGGCGACCGGCTTGGCGTCGCGGCCGAGGTCGCCACGGAAGACGACGCGACGATGACCCCGCAGGAGGTCATGGAGACGCCGTTCCTGCTGTTCGGGACGGTCGATGAGATGGCGGCGCAGGTACTGCGGAACCGGGAGCGGTTCGGGTTCACCTACTACACGGTGCACGGGCACTACATGGAAGCCTTCGCCCCCGTCATCGAGCGGGTCCGAGCGCTGGCGGCTAGGGACTAGCCAGCCCCACGTTGATCACGTAGACGGTGGCCGCGTCCTCGTCCACCTCGTACAGCACCCGGACCGGGCCGGCGTGCAGGCGGTAGATACCGGTCATCCCCCAGGGGACTGCCCCGGCCGGATACGGGTCGCGGGCGAGGGCCGCGATCGCCGGCCGGATGCTCGTGAACGCGCGCGGGGCGGTGTCGCGGACCCGGGCCAGGCCGCGCAGCGCCGTCTCACGGACGATGACGGCGCGGCTCACGGCCGTAGTCCTACCCGGCCTTGACCCGCTCTAGTGCGACATCGAGGTCTTCCAGGCGAATACCGGGCATCCCGGCCGCCTTGTCCGCCAGGTGAGCGGTGAGCGCGGCCCAGTCTTCCCGGTCGGCGGTTGCTTCATCGCGGGCGCTGCCTGCCTGCTCAGCGCTGGCCGCGGCTTCATCGAGTTGCTCCTGCACGGACGCGTTCCCCGGGTCAGCCATGAGACCACACGCTAACACCGGACGGCGGGGATCCGCGGGTGCCACGCGGACCGGGCGGCGATTTTGCGGGCAAACCGGGTCAGGCGAGGACCGGCGCGGGCACGGACCGGCGCAGCCCCGGGTCCGCGAGCACGAAGGCGCCGGCCGGGACCGGGAAGGCAGCCCAGCCGAGCGGCCCGAGGGTACGGGCCCGCCCGCACCCCGGCCGCCCCCGCCGGCCCTCGCGATCGCCGGGGCGCGGGGCGCCGGCCAGCGTCAGCGGGTGAGGTCGGGGACCGGGAGGCGCAGGCGCGTGCGCTGGTCAACGAGCAGGCGGTGCAGCCGCAGCCGCCCGCCGGACTGCCCGGCCGCGACCGTCAGCCAGTAAGCGCGCCCGTCGCGGGCGACCGGGACCGTGAACCGGACGGCGACGCCGGCGGCCACGACCCCGACCGTCTCGTAGCGGCTGGGCCGCAGGCCCCGCCGGCGCGTCCGCCGTGGGGTGGTCACCGCCATGCGGCCGGCGAGCCAGCCGGGCAGGACGGCGCGGCGGGCGACCAGGCCAGCCAGGACGGGAGCGGCAGACGGGTTACGGACCTCGGCGACGACCACCGGGCGGCGCTCGTCGGGCTGGCCCGCGTGGTGGAGCTCGGCCCGGACGACCACGTCGAGCGGCCGGTCGCCGTCGCGGACTCCGAGGATCGCGAGCCAGGTCAGGCCCGCCAGCGTGGCCGCGCCCACGCCTAGTACCAAAAGCAGGATTGCCATGAGACCAGAAGGTGCCATAATTGGACCTATCATGACAGAGCCAATTATGGCCGCCCTGGCCTTTCCGGTCCCGGGCGCCTCGTCGCGCCCCGGGCGCACCGGGGGCACCCGGATCACCGCCACGGCCCTGGCAGACCTGCTGGGCTACTGGTCGGCCTCCGACGGGCCGCTGTACCGGCTGCTGGCCGGGCGGATCAGCCGCCTGGCCGACACCGCCGAGCTGCCCGCGGGCCTGCGTCTGCCGCCGGAGCGCGAGCTGGCGACCGCCTTGTCGGTCAGCCGCAACACCGTCGCCATGGCCTACCAGCTGCTGCGGGACGAGGGCATGGCCGACAGCCGCCAGGGGTCGGGCACCCGGATCGTCCCCCACCGGACGACGCCGGCGGCGGTGCACCGGGCGAACGGGTTCTTCGC
>DATBEM010000145.1:0-24384 GCA_036276115.1 Trebonia sp. | reverse complement strand
CCGCCCTCTTGGCGCCTGCGCCAGCGCTCTTCGAAGCGCTCCATCATCGGGGTGCGGCCCCCGGCCCGGCCGCGGCGGCCGCCCCGGCTGGTGGTGCCGCGAGTGCCGCGGCGGCGCGGGCTGCGGGTCCCATTAGGGCCCACCACCCCGAGCGTCACCCCGGCCATATGGCGCCAGCTGCTCAGCGCCCAGATGCCGCTTAGCAGCATGACAACGAAGCCCGCGATGAACAGCCACACGTGCCAGCTCTGCGAGAGGACGGCACCGGCGGCCACCATGCCGACGCCAACGACAAAGCCGACGGCGGCCTGGACAACCCGTCGCTTATAGTGCACGCGGGGATCGCTCGAGCGAACAAGCCGACCCAGCCTGCGATCCTCCTTGTAGAGCGCCTGCTCGATCGCCTCTAGCTGGCGCTGCTCATGCTCAGAGAGCGGCACGACACGCCTCCCATTGAACCCGGGGAAATGGGGTGACTTTCACCTCACTTACGTACCCGATTCATTTCCCAGGATACGAGCCTACGCACGCGTCGTGGAAGGGGCGATCACTAAGCCTCCAGCGAAGGCTGTCCCGGCAGGGGCGGCGGCCCCTCGCCGGGGGTTCCCGGGGGCGCTGGCCGGGGGCCGGCGGGCGGGCGCTCACGACGACCGCTGACCAGGGCCGCCGGCCGGACGACTCCGTCCCCGAACTTACGCGCGATGCGGTCTAGCGCCTGCTCAGCTTCACGCCACCCAGCCGGGCGGTCACCGAACGCGAGCTGGGTCGATGCCCCGGCCGCGGGCCGCAGCCCGGTCGCCCGGACCCCCACCAGGCGCAGCCTCGCCCGGGGGTCCAGCCCGGACCCCTCGAACAGCGCGCACGCTGTGGCGTAGATCACCCGGGCGACGTCGGTCGGCTCGGCCAGGGTCCGCGACCGGGTGATGGTCTTGAAGCTGGCCAGCCGGAGCTTGACGGTCACCGTCCTGGCGACCGAGCCGGACGAGCGCAGCGCCCGGGCGGTCCGGTCCGACAGCCGTAGCAGCTCGCGCCGGATGACCTCGGGGTCGTCGACGTCGACCGGGAACGTCTCCTCGGCCCCGACGCTCTTCTCCTCGCGCCCCGGGACCACCCGCCGCTCGTCGCGGCCCCAGGCCAGCGCCCACAGGTGCGTCCCGGCGGCGGCGCCGAGCTCGCGCTGCAGGACCTGCTCGGGGACGCGGGCGATGTCGCCGATCGTCCGCAGCCCCAGCCGGCCGAGCACTTGCTCGGCCTTGTCGCCCACGCCCCACAGGGCGCTGGCGGGCAGCGGGTGCAGGAAGTCCAGGATCTGGCCGGCGGGCACGACGCGCAGCCCGTCCGGCTTGGCCCGGGCGGAGGCGATCTTGGCGACGAACTTCACCGGCGCGACCCCGACCGAGCAGGTGATGCCCTGCTGCTCGCGCACTTGCGCGCGGATGCTCTCGGCGATCTGGGCCGGGCCCATCCGCAGCCGCCGCAGCGCCCCCGAAACGTCGAGGAACGCCTCGTCCAGGGAGAGCGGCTCCACCTCGGGCGTCACCGCCCGGAAGATCGCCATGACCTCCCGCGAGACGGTGCCGTAGAGCGCGTGCCGGGGCTGGATGTAGACCGCCTGGGGGCACATCCGCCGGGCCCGGGTCACCGGCATCGCCGAGCGGACCCCGAATGCCCGCGCCTCGTAGGTGGCCGACAGCACCACGCCGCGGGCGCCGAGGCCGGCCACCACGACCGGCCGGCCGCGCAGCCCGGGCCGGTCCCGCACTTCCACGCTGGCGTAGAAGGCGTCCATGTCCACGTGCAGGACGTGGCAGCCAGCGTCGTCAGGCGCGCGGTCGTCAGGCAGGCTGTTCCCGCCCGCCCCGCCCCGCCCGTCCGGCGGGCCCCGCCCGTCCGGCGGGCCCGCTCCCGGTGCGCCCACGCCGGCCGCCCCGCCTCACTTCCGGGCCAGGACGTGCAGCCGGGACGCGATGTCGCGCAGCGCCGGGTAGGCGGCCGCCTCGCCCTCCAGGGCGCGCAGCGCCTCAGCCGCGCCCGGGTCGGGATCGGCCGTCGGCAGCAGCCCGGCGAAGACCCGCACGCCGTAGGCCTCGCCCGCCCGCAGCCCGGCTCCCTCGATCAGGGCGGTCAGCCCGGCCAGGGTGAACCGCCGCCGCCCGTCCACGCTGATGCCGCCGGAACCGCCGCCCTCGGGACGGCTGACCTCGGCCAGGATCTCAGCCGCCTGGTCGTAGCGGCCCGACACGGCCCGGTGCAAGACGGCGGCCACCGCGTTGGCGGCGACCACGCTCATGGTGCCGCCCGGGCGCAGCACCCGGGCGATGGCCTCCAGGGCGAGGGCCGGGTCCTCGACGTACTCCAGGACGTTGTGGCACAAGACGAGGTCAGCGGCGGCCTCGCCGACCACGTGGTCGAGCCCGTCGGCGTCGCCCTGGACGGCCGACAGCCGCACCGCGCGCTCGGCCGCGCGCCGCTGCGCGCCCGCCAGGGCATCGGGGCTGGGGTCGACCACGGTCACGTGGTGGCCCTGCTCGGCGAACGGCACCGCGAGGCCGCCGGTGCCGCCGCCCACGTCCACGATGTCCAGCACCGCCCGGCCGGCCTCGCGTGCCCGCTGGGCGGCCACCTGCTGCAGCACGTCCCACACCAGGGCGGGGCGGCCGGTATCGGGGCCGGGTCGCACCGGCACTCTCGCAGTCACAGGCACAGCGTATTGCGGCGGCACGCGGCCCGCTGCCCCGGCACCGCCGTGGGCGACCCGCCGGTCTCCCCGGCCACCTTACGCACTCACCACTCCCCCATCCAATGCACCATTTGCACCAATGGTAACACGAGCCATATTACGCCTAGCACCCGAGTCGTTACCAATCGTTAACCTATGGCCGGTGAACTGCCAGAACCCGGCAGCCGTTCTCTCAACCATGAAGACTTCCCATTCATGCACAGATGGGCGGACAAATCCGGCACGTCATCCTGGGCGAATGGGCCACCGGCACCCGCTCGGCTCCCCTATGCTCAGCGGCATGCCCGACCAATCCCCCCTGGAACACCTCGAGCTTCCCCACCCTCGTCGGCTGATCTGGACGGCCCTGTGGAACATGGCCGAGTCGCTGGGGCTGCCCTTCGGGGCGTGGATTGTCGTCACCGAGCTGGCGGGGCGCGATCCCGGCCTGCTGGCCGGCCTGGGCGTGGTCTGGGCGCTCATCGTGATCCGCAAGGCCGTCACCGGATCGGTCTCGGCCCTGCTGTGGATCTCGGCCCTGGTGCTGACGCTGCAGACGGGCGTCGTCATCTTCACCGGCAACGTGTGGATGTACCTGCTGCAGTTCCCGCTGGCCAACCTCGCGATGTGCGTGTTCTTCGCCCGCACCGCGCCGACCACCAAGCCGCTGGTCGCCCAGCTCGCGGCCGAGGTGGTGGCGCTCAAGCACCCGGGCGGCGCCCCGCCCGGCCTGCACCGCTTCTACCAGGGCGCGACCTGGTTCTGGGCGGGCCTGTTCCTGGTGCTGACGATGGGCTTGGCGGTCATGATGGTCACCGAGCCGTTCAACCTCTTCATGGTCTTGTCGACCGCGGTCACCATCGCCCTGACGCTGGTCGGCGCGGCGGTGTGCGTGATCTGGTTCCGGGCCGTGCTGCGCCGCATCGGCCTGCGCATCCGCTTCGCGGCCCCGGCGGCGTAGGCCCCCGGGCAGGAAAGCAAGTCAGCCCGCCCGCGATCGCGGGCGGGCTGACTGCTCTCCGGGCTCGCTAGTCCTCGTCGTCGCGATCGTCGCCGGCCTCGTCCTCATCGCCCTCGGGCGCCGGCGGCCGGGTGGTGACCCGGGGCCGGACGGGCACCAGCGGCTTGACCCCGGCCCGGGAGACGGGCGGCTGCCCGGGGGTGCTGCCCATGTCCCGGACCCGCGCGAGCAGGCCGTTGACGAAGGCCGGGGACCCGTCGGTGGACAGGTCCTGGGCGAGCAGCACCGCCTCGCTGATCGCGACCCCGTCGGGCACGTCGTCGGCCCACAGCAGCTCCCACACCCCGATCCGCAAGACGTTGCGGTCCACCGCGGGCATCCGCTCCAGCGTCCAGTCCACGGAGTTGCCCGCGATCAGCTGGTCGATCTCCGCCTGGTGGGCCGCCACGCCCCGGACGACCTCGGCCGTGTACTCGGGGGTGGGCTGCTCGCCGAGCGACATCCGCTCCGACAGCAGCCCAAGCACCGGCAGGCCGCGTAGCTCGGCCTCGAACAGCACGTCAAGCGCTCGCTTGCGCGCCTTGCTACGCGCGGCCAATGTGGGTCCCTTCTGGGGTTTTCGGAGGGTTAGCGGGAAGCCGCGTCACGCACGGCCGAGGTAAGCGCCGCTGCGGGTGTCGACCTTGACCTTCTCGCCGGTGGAGATGAACAGCGGGACCGCGATCGTCGCGCCGGTCTCGAGCTCGGCCGGCTTGGTGCCGCCGGTGGAGCGGTCGCCCTGCAGGCCCGGGTCGGTGTGCTTGATGACGAGCTCGACCGAGGCGGGCATGTCCACGTACAGCGGGGTGCCCTCGTTGAACGCGATCGTGACCATCTGCTCCTCGAGCAGGTAGTCGGCCGCGCCGCCGACGACGGCGGCGGGGATGCGGGGCTGCTCGTAGTCGCCCATGTCCATGAACACGAACTCGTCGCCCTCGCGGTACAGGTACTGCATGTCCCGCTTGTCCACGTTGGCCACGTCGATCTTGATGCCAGCGTTGAAGGTCTTGTCCACGACCTTGCCTGACAGCACGTTCTTCAGCTTGGTGCGCACGAACGCGGGGCCCTTGCCCGGCTTGACGTGCTGGAACTCCACGACATTCCACAGCTGCCCGTCCAGGTTCAGCGTCATGCCGTTCTTCAGTTCGTTCGTGCTTGTCACGGGCCGTCCCCACGCATTACAGGACCACCAGGTCCCTGGTCATCGAAGTCAGAGTCTGAGTTCCGTCGCCTGCCGTCACGACCAGGACATCCTCAATCCGGACGCCACCCATGCCAGGCAGGTACACACCGGGCTCGACGGTGACAGGAACCCGGTCATTAAGTCTACTGGTTCTTCCGTTTGCCAGGTGCGGAGCCTCGTGGATCTCCAGCCCCACCCCGTGCCCGAGGCCGTGCCGGAAATGCTCGCCGTGGCCGGCCGCCGTGATCAGGTCGCGGGCGGCCGCGTCCACCGCCCCGGCCTGCGCCCCGACGGCGAGCGCGTCGATCCCGGCCTGCTGGGCGGCCGCGACCAGGTCGTAGACCTCGCGCTGCCAGGCGGCGGGCGGGCCGATGGCGACGGTCCTGGTCATGTCGGCGTGGTACCCGCCGTAGCGGGCGCCGAAGTCGATCGTGACCAGGTCGCCCGGCGCCAGCTGGCGCCCGGTCGGCTTGTGGTGCGGGATCGCGCCGTTCGGCCCGCTGGCGACGATCGTGTCGAAGGCGGGCTTCTCCGCCCCCAGCTGCACCATCCGGTATTCCAGGGCGGCGGCCACGTCGCGCTCGCTAACGCCCGCCCGGACCTGCGGGAGGATGTCGCCGAGGGCCTGGGCGCTGATCGCGCAGGCGGTCGCGAGCAGGTCGAGCTCGCCGGCGTCCTTGACCTCCCGCAGCGCTTCCACCCGCATCCCGAACGGGACGGTCGCCACCCCCGGCGCCTCCCGGACGAGCCCGGCATGCCGTTCGACCGTCATCTCGTGGGCCTCGAACGCCAGCGTGCGGACGCCCCGGCGGACCGCCTCGGCCGCCAGCCGCGACTCGGTGAGCCGGCCGGTGACCAGCTCCAGGTCCGGAGCGTCGCGCTCGGCGGCCAGGGCGTAGCGGAAGTCGGTCGCGAGCACCGCCGGGCCGTCGGCGGGCAGCAGCAGGGCCGCGTTGGAGCTGTCCAGCCCGCTGAGGTAGCGGACGTTGGGCCCGGCGGTGATGAGGGCGGCGTCGGCCCCGAGGTCGCGGACCGCCTGCTGCGCCCGCTCGCGACGGGCCTGGTGAGTGTCTGGCATGCCTCGACTGTATGCCGACGACATGCCGGCGAGATGCCGGCGGGCGCTAGCCGAGCAGGCCGCGGACCTGCTCGATGGCCGCGACCCGCTCGGGCAGGGTGGGGGCCAGCGGAGTGACGTTCAGCGTGGTGACGCCGGCCTCGCGGTAGGCCGCCAGGCGCTCGGCGACGTAGCCGCCCGGCCCGATGAGCGAGGTCTTCTCCACCAGCTCAGCCGGGATGAGCGCCGCCGCCTCGTCCTTGCGCCCGGCCAGGTAGGCCTCCTGGACCTGCCCGGCCTCCTTCTCGTAGCCGCAGCGAACGGCCAGGTCGTAGTAGAAGTTCCGTCCCTTCGCGCCCATGCCCCCGAGGTAGAGCGCGAACATCGGGCGGGTGAGCTCGCGCAGGGCGGTGACGTCCTCGCCGATCGCGAGGGGGGCGGCCGCGATCACGTCGAGCGGGCCGAGGGCGGGGTCGCGCCGGGCGGCGCCGTCGGCCAGCGGCTCGCCCCAGATCGAGGCGGCCTTCTCGGGGAAGTAGAAGATCGGCTGCCAGCCCTCGGCGATCTCGGCCGCCAGGGCGACGTTCCGCGGGCCGAGGGCGGCGATGATGACCGGGACCCGCTCGCGGACCGGGTGGTTGATGAGCTTGAGCGGCTTGCCGAGGCCGGTGCCGCCGGGGTAGGGCAGCGTGTAGTGCCGCCCCTGGTAGGCCAGCCGCTCGCGGCGCCACACCTGGCGGCAGATCTCGATGACCTCCCGGGTCCGGCCGACCGGGGCGTCGTAGGGCAGGCCGTGCCAGCCCTCGATCACCTGCGGGCCGGAGGTGCCCAGGCCGAGCGTGAACCGCCCGCCGGACACGTAGTCGAGGCCCGCGGCGGTCATGGCGGTCAGCGCCGGGGTGCGCGAGTAGATCGGCAAGATGCCGGAGGCGATCTGGAGGGTCGTGGTCCGGGCGGCGATGAAGCCCAGCTGGCTGACCGCGTCGAAGGAGTAGGCCTCCGGCACGAACACGATCTCCAGGCCGGCCCGCTCGTAGGAGGCAAGGCCGTCCACGGCCTCCAGGAAGCCGCCGGCGTAGTCGAGCATCATTCCAAGGCGCATCGGCCCATTATCCACCCCCCGCAAGCGCCCGCCCCCTCCCCCGGCGAGGTCGCCTCTTGCTGTTATCGCGGCGAGAAGGGGGAACTGCCGTCGATTAGCTTCACCCCTGCGTCCAATCGACGGCAGTCGGCGGCCGCGACCGGGGCCGCCTGGCGGGGACCGGGCCGGGGGGCGGGCGGCCGGGAGTACCTCTTACCCTGGAACCTCGCGGTAGACGGGTCGCGGACCGCGAGGTGCCAGGCGACCAGCGAGGAGGAGCCGGTGACTGAGCTCGGGACGGTCGCGGCGATCCGCCGCTACCCGGTCAAGTCGATGCTGGGCGAGGACCTGCCGCGGGCCGTGGTCACGGCGGCCGGGGTGGAGGGCGACCGGGCGGTGGCGGTGATCGACGAGCTGACCGGCAAGGTCGCCAGCGCCAAGCACCCCCGGCTGTGGCGGGGCCTGCTGGCGCTCGCCGCCCAGTGGAACGAGGGGGCGCCGCGCATCACCTTGCCCGACGGGAGGACGGTCGCCGCGGCCGATGCCGCCGCCGGGCCGCTGCTGACCGGGCTGCTGCGGCGCGACGTGCGGCTGGCCACCGAGCGGCCGCCCGGGGCGTCGGTGGAGCGCCCGGACCCGGAGGACGTGATCGCCCAGGGCGAGGAGGCCGAGGTCCCGTTCGCGACGATCGAGATCGCGGCGGGCACCCCGGGCGCGTCGTTCGTGGACTTCGCGCCGGTCCACGTGGTCACCACCGCCACCCTGGCGCGGGCGGGCGGCGAGCTGGTCCGCTACCGGCCCAACCTGGTCCTGGACACCCCCGGGGGCGCCCCGTTCGCCGAGAACGACTGGACGGGGGCTGAGCTCATCGTCGGCGGCGTGGTCCTGCGCGTGCTGGTGCCGACCCCCCGCTGCGCGGTTCCCACCCTCGCCCACGGGGCCCTCCCCCGGCGGACCGAGGCGGTGCGGACCCTCCTGGAGCACAACCGGATACCGATCCCGAGCATGGGCACCGGCCCGCAGCCCTGCCTCGGCGCCTATGCCGAGGTAGTGGCGGGGGGCACCATCACCGTGGGCGACCGGGCGGCCCTGGCCTGACCCGGGCCCCGGGGACCGGGATGAAATGGCCTAGACCATTCGTCATATGCTCGTGTCGTGGTTAGCACTGGGGACCCGCTGTCCATCACCGCGTCCGACCTCACGGTCCGGCGGCTGGGCGAGCCGCGGCTGGTCTCGCCGATGGCCCGGTTCCTGCGCGGCCGGGCCAGCTCCCCGCACTACGTGCACGAGTCCGACCGGGTGCTGCTGGACGACACGCTGGAAGCCGCCGCCGCCCGCGACTGCCACGTGAAGGAACTGCCCTCGCTGGAGCCGGGCGGGCCCCGCGAGCGGATCTTCTTCAAGCCCGCCACCACCACCGTCGGCATCGTGACCTGCGGCGGCCTGTGCCCGGGGCTGAACAACGTCATCCGCGGGCTAGTGCTGGAGCTGGCCGACAATTACGGCGTCACCGACATCCTGGGCTTTCGCGACGGGTACCGGGGGCTGGCCGGCCCGGCGGACCCGGTCCGGCTCAGCCGGGCGGTGGTGGCGGACATCCATAACCGGGGCGGGACGTTCCTGGGCACCTCGCGCGGCAGCCAGGACCCCGGGCAGATGGTCGGCACGCTGGCCCGCCACGGCGTCTCGGTCCTGTTCGTGATCGGCGGGGACGGCAGCCTGCGGGGCGCCCAGCGGATCGCCGACGAGGCGGAGGCCCAGGGGCTGGTCCTGTCGGTGGTCGGCGTGCCGAAGACGATCGACAACGACGTGCCCTACATCGACCAGAGCTTCGGCTTCCAGACCGCCTTCACCCGCGCGACCGACTCGATCAAGGCCGCCCACATCGAGGCGAGCTCCACCCCCAACGGGGTCGGGCTGGTGAAGGTAATGGGCCGCCACTCCGGCTTCATCGCCTGCTACGCGACGCTGGCCAGCCACGATGTCGACTTCGTGCTGATCCCGGAGATCCCGTTCGAGCTGGCCGGGCCGAAGGGGTTCCTGTCGGTGCTGCAGCGGCGGGTGCAGCGCCAGGGGCACGCGGTCATCGTGGTCGCCGAGGGGGCCGGGCAGGAGCTGTTCCGCGACGACGGCGCGGTCGACGCCTCCGGCAACGCCCGGCTCAAGGACATCGGCGGCCTGCTGAAGGAGCGGATCGCCGAGGACTTCGCGGCGTCGTTCACCGACATGTCGCTGCGCTACGTGGACCCGGGCTACGCGATCCGCAGCGTGCCCGCCAACGGCTGGGACGCGGTCTACTGCCTGCGGCTGGCGCAGGTGGCGGTGCACGCGGCGATGTCGGGCCGCACGGCGATGGTGGTGGGCCGCTGGCACGGCCGGTTCGTGCACGTGCCGATCGCGCTGGCCATCGCGAGCCGCAACCAGGTCGATCCCGACGGTGACCTGTGGATGTCGGTCATGGAGGCCACCGGCCAGCCCGAGCGCTTCGCCTGAGCCTGCCCTACAGGCGGGCGGCGATCTCCTTGGCGACGTCGTCCGGCTCCCGGTCGTCAACGTCGACCGTGATCGTCGCTACGTCCTCGTAGGCCCGCTGGCGGGCGGCGAACACGGCGGGCAGGTCGGGGCGGGCCAGCATCGGGCGGTTGCCGTCGGCGCCGGTCCGGGCCAGCGCGCGGGCGAAGCTGACGCGCAGGAACGCGACCGGGAGCGGCTTCAGCAGCGCCCGGGTCTGGTCGTGGCCGGGCGCGCCGCCGCCGAGGGCGAGGACCACGTCCAGGCCGGCCAGCAGGTCGGCGATGACCGCGTGCTCCAGGGCGCGGAAGGCCGGCTCGCCGTCGGCGGCGAAGATCTCCGGGATCGGCCGCCCGGCCCGCGCCTCGATCACGTGGTCGCTGTCGAGGAACGGCACCCGGGCCTGGTCGGCGAGCAGGCGGCCGACGGTCGTCTTGCCCGCGCCCATGAAGCCGACCAGCGCGATCATCCCGGGGCCTCCGCCCCCGTCAGGTCCACGACCGCCCGCAGGGCCAGCACGTACCCCTGGAAGCCGAAGCCGGCGATGATCCCGCTGGCGGCCGGGGTGATGACCGACTCGCGGCGGAAGCCCTCGCGGGCCGCGATGTTGGAGATGTGCACCTCCACCAGCGGGGCGGTGCGCATCTTGACCGCGTCCATCAGCGCGTAGGAGTAATGGGTGAGCGCCCCGGCGTTGAGCACGACCGGGATCGCGCCGTCGCACGCCTCGTGGACCCAGGTGACGAGCTCGCCCTCGTGCTCGGTCTGGCGCACCGACACGTCCAGGCCGAGCAGCTCCCCGGCCGACTCGCACAAGGCGACCAGGTCGGCGTAGGTGGCCGAGCCGTACACCGACGGCTCGCGCTTGCCCAGCCGGCCGAGGTTCGGCCCGTTCAGGACGAGGGCCGGCCGGGCCGGGCCCGAACCGCGGGCGATCACGCGGGCGCCTTGTCCGACACCGACGCGAACGCTTCTTCCAGCAGTTCCTCCGGCGGGGCGGCGAGAATGCCAGGGTGGCCCTCCCCGTCCAGGACGACCATGCGCAGCTGCGCGCCGCGGGCCTTCTTGTCCACGCTCATCGCCTCGCGCAGCTGCGGCCAGCGGTCGCGCGGATGGTAATGAGCCGGCAGCCCGACCGACTGCAAGATCGCGCGGTGCCGGGCGACCGACGCCTCGTCCAGCCGCCCGGCCAGCCAGCCGACCTCGGCCGCGAACACCATGCCGATCGCGACGGCGTAGCCGTGCCGGACCTGGTACCGCTCGACCCGCTCGATCGCATGGCCGAGGGTGTGCCCGTAGTTCAGCATCTCCCGCGGCCCGGCTTCCTTCAGGTCGGCCGAGACCACCTGCGCCTTGACCCGGATCGCGCGCTCGACCAGCTCGCGGGCGTGCCGGCCGCGGGAGTGGGCGGCGTCGCCGGGATCGCCCTCGACCAGGCGCAGGATCTCGGCGTCGGCGATGAAGCCGGCCTTGATCGTCTCGGCCAGCCCGGCGATGTAGTCGGCCGGCTCCAGGGTCGCCAGCGCGTCCAGGTCGCACAGCACCCCGGCGGGCGGGTGGAACGCGCCGACGAGGTTCTTGCCCTCGGGGATGTCGATCGCGGTCTTGCCCCCGACGGCCGCGTCGACCATGCCCAGCAGCGTCGTCGGGACCTGGACGACGGGGACGCCGCGCAGCCACGTCGCGGCGGCGAACCCGGCCAGGTCGGTCGCCGCTCCCCCGCCGAGGCCGACCACGCAGTCGGTGCGGGTCACCGTGCTCTGGGCCAGCCACGACCACAGGCGCCCGGCCACGTCGATGCTCTTGGCCGCCTCCCCTTGCGGCACCGCGGTCGCGACGACCGAGAAGCCGGCCGCGTCGAGGGCCAGCTCCGCCCGCTTGGCGAGGGTGCCCAGCCGCTCGTCGTGGATGATGGCGACGGTCTGCGCCCGGGCCGGGACCAGGCTGGGGAGGGCGCCGAGGATCCCGGTGCCGACGAGCACGTCGTAGGGCGCGTCGCCGCCGACCGGGATGCGGGTCACGTCCGCGTTCATCGTCAGGTCCCCTCGGGCGTCAGTTCTCGGGCTCGGTCGATAGCTCTTTGACCAGGCGGCCGGCCACCTCTTCGGGGGCCAGCTCGTCGGTCGCGACAGTCAGGGCCGCGAGCGCCGCGTAGACCGGGCGGCGCTCCTCCAGCATCGTCCGCAGCCGGCCGCGCGGGTTGCCGGGGATCACGACCCGGGGCTTGTCGAAGCCGGTCCGCTTCGCGACCGCCCCGAAGCCGGCCTCCAGGTAGACGATCGTCCGCCCGGGCACGGGCTTGCCGGCCGTATCGCCTCTATCACCAGCGCCGGCGATCATCCGCCGCACGCCGGGGTCGAGCACCGCCCCGCTGCCGAGCGCGAGGACGCCGCCGCCGGCCCCGAAGCCGTCGAGCGCGCGGGCCACCGCGGCCCGCTCGTGCTCGCGGAACGTCGCCTCGCCGTCCTCGACGAAGATGTCGCCGACCGGCTTGCGGGCCGCCTGCGCGACCAGCTCGTCGGTGTCGGCGAACGGGAGGCCGAGCCCGGCCGCGAGCAGCGGGCCGACCGTTGACTTGCCCGCGGCCGGCGGCCCGACCAGCACCACGACCGTCATGAGATCACCAGGGACTTCAGGTACCCCTCGACGTTGCGGCGCATCTCATCGCACGAGTCGCCGCCGAACTTCTCGATCGCCGCCTCGGCCAGCACCAGGGCGGCCATCGCCTCGGCCACCACGCCGGCCGCGGGGACCGCGGTCACGTCGCTGCGCTGGTTGATCGCCTTGGCCGGCTCGCCGGTGAGCACGTCCACCGTGGCCAGGGCGCGCGGCACGGTCGAGATCGGCTTCATCGCCGCCCGGACTCGCAGGAGCTCGCCGGTCGACATGCCGCCCTCGACCCCGCCGGCCCGGTTGGTCTCCCGGCGCACGCCGCCGTCGGTAAGGGAGATCTCGTCGTGAGCCGCGGAGCCGCGCCGCCCGGCCGTCGTGAACCCGTCGCCGAACGCCACGCCCTTGATCGCCTGGACCGACATCAGCGCGCCGGCCATCCGGGCGTCCAGCCGCCGGTCCCACTGGGCGTGGCTGCCCAGGCCCGGCGGCAGCCCGTAGGCCAGCACCTCGACCACGCCGCCGAGGGTGTCGCCGTCCTTGCGGGCCTCGTCCACCTCGGCCACCATCGCGGCGCTGGTGGCGGGGTCGAAGCAGCGCACCAGGTCGGCGTCGATCGCCGCGCCGTCCTGGGGGCCGGGCAGCGTGGTGCCGTCGGGCACCGTGACCGAGCCGAGCTGCACCACGTGGCTGACGACGGCGACGCCGAGCACCTGCTCCAGCAGGTGGCGGGCGAGCTCGCCGAGCGCGACCCGGGCGGCGGTCTCCCGGGCGCTGGCGCGCTCCAGGACCGGCCGGGCGTCGGTGAACCCGTACTTCTGCATGCCCGCCAGGTCCGCGTGGCCGGGCCGGGGCCGCGACAGCGGCGCGTTGCGGGCCTGGCCGGCCAGCTCTTCGGCCGGGACCGGGTCGGGCGACATGACCGTCTCCCACTTGGGCCACTCGGTGTTGCCCACCCGCAGCGCGACCGGGCCGCCGAGCGTCAGGCCGTGCCGGACCCCGCCGGTGATCTCGACCTCGTCCTGCTCGAACTTCATCCGCGCGCCGCGCCCGTACCCCGCCCGCCGCCGGGCGAGCGCCCCGGCCAGGTCATCGGAGGTAACCCGCACTCCGGCGGGCAGCCCGTCGCAGATCGCGGCCAGCGCCCGCCCGTGCGACTCACCCGCGGTCAGCCATCGAAACATGCCTCTTACCTTACTGCCGTGGCGGAGCCGACCTCGTGGGACCGGATAGCCGGGAGGCTTGCCCCCACATTATGACGATCCGTGAAAATATGCTAGCAATCAGTAACATAATCCTCGGCCTGGCCCGGCGCGTGCGCCGGGGCGCACGCATGCGCCCATCGGCGATGCCGGCCACCATGGATGCGGTGACGTATGAGACCCACGGGCTGGCCAGCGGGCTTGAGCAGTTCGCGGCCGTCGCCCGCAGCGAGCACATCACGGCGGCGGCCACCGAGCTCGACGTGCCGCAGCCCACGCTGAGCCGGTCGCTGGCGCGGCTGCAGGCCAGCCTCGGGGTGGACCTGCTGGCGCGGGACGGGCGGGGCGTCCGGCTGACCCGCCAGGGGCGGATGCTGGCCGCCAGCGCCGAGCGGGCGCTGCGCGAGCTGCGGGCGGGACTGGCCGAGGTGCGGGGCGACGCCAGCGCGGGCGAGGGCCGGGCGATCCTCGGCTTCCTGCACAGCATGGGGCCGGTCGCGGTCCCGACGCTGCTGCGCGGCTTCCGGGCGGAGCACCCGGGCATCCGGATCTCGCTCGTGCAGGGGGCGTCGGCCGACGTGACCGACGACGTCGCGTCCGGGCGGATCGACCTGGCGCTGGCGTCCCCGGTGCCCCGCAACGCGGCCCTGCGCAGCCGCGTGCTGGCCCGGCAGCGGGTGGTGATGCTGCTGCCGGAGGACCACCCGCTGGCGGCCCGGCCGCAACTGCGGCTGCGCGACCTGGCCGCCGAGCCGCTGATCTCGATGCGACCCGGCTACGGGCTGCGGACGATCGCCGAGCGGCTGCTGACGTCGGCGGGCCTGCCGCTGGCGTTCGCGTTCGAGTCCGACGAGATGAGCACCGCCGCCGGGCTGGTGTCGGCTGGCCTCGGGGTCGCCCTGCTGATCGCGGGCAACGCCGTCCCGGGGACGGTCGAGCGGCCCATCGCCAGCCCGGGCGCGACCCGGTCGATCAGCCTGGTGTGGTCAGCCGGGCGGACGCTGACCCCGCCGGTCCGGGCGCTGCGGGAGCACCTGGTCGAGCACGGGCCGGCCGCGTTGCGGTAGCTAGCCTGGCTACAGCGATGCCGCGAGCTCAACTCCCCGGCGGAAGCGGCTCGCGAGCCGGGCCGCGATCGCCGGGGCGGCCGCGCGGGCCGCGTCCGCCGCGCCCGGGGCGGCGACCCGCAGGGTCACCAGGAGGTCACCGCCGGCGGCGGGCGGGGCGAGGGTGAACCCGGTCAGCCCGGCGGTGGCGGCCACGACCTCGCCTACCGCGCTGCCCACATCCGGGTCGTGCCAGGGCGGGGGCGGGGACTCGCCCCGGGCGAGGGCCGCCAGGCGGGCGCCCTCCACGACGAACGGGACCGGGCCAGCGACGTCGATCACGACGGACTGGCCCTCGGTGACGGCGGCGCGCCAGACCCGCGCGGCCGGGGTCGGGACCGGGCGGGCACCGGGCCGCCAGCGCCGGACCGCCTCCACCCCGGTGAACGCGATGATGGCGATCCGCCCGTCGTGGCCGACGAGGGTCGGCAGGGCCATCTCGCTTTCCTTGCCGGCGCCGCCTCGGGGGGTCGAAGGGGGGTCGTCCCCCCTGGGGAGTACTGCCTCGTCCAGCTCGGTCAGCAGCGCCACCACGGGGACGAGCAGCCGGACGCCCGCCAGGGCGGCCAGGGCGGCGTGCTCGCCGCCGTCCCCGCCGGCCCAGGCGGCGAGGGCCGCCGTCGCGGCCCGGTCGGGGGCGCCTTCATCCCCCCGGGGACGACCGGGGAACGGGGAGCGCGATGCTGCTGGCATACCCGCGACCATACCGGCGCCGGGGTTGTGCGAGCCTGTTCCGCTGTTAGGCAGGAGAGGCTGGCACGGGCGCGACGCTGGAGAACGGCAGCCCCGTCACGTAAAGCCGGTCCGGCTCCTGGGGGCCAGGCGGGTCCGGTAACTCGTTCCCCGCCGCTAGCGCGCGACGGCGTTCGCCGGCGGCTGGAACTCCGGCTACAGGTCAAAGCACTCCCTGATCGCGTCGGCCGATTCCGCGGCGAGCGCGCGGCGGGCGAGGATGTCGAGTGCCGCGTCGAGCTCGCCGTGCGGCTGGTCGAGGGGCTCCCCTTTGAGCCGGTCGCCCCAGTACCAGCCGGAGGCCTCGACTTTGTTGAGGGCGGCCACGTCATTGACCAGGCTGCCGCGCAATTCGTCCCAGCCCCGCAGTTCCCCGTTGCCGTAGGCATCCGGCGTCGAAGCTCCGTTTCGGCACCGGTTCCAGGCAGAGCCCCCCGTCTTGGAAGTGCTCACCGGTCAGGTTGCCGCGGCCGATCTGGGGGTCAGTGAGCAGCCAGCCGTCACCATTCCAGTACTCCACCACCCAGTGGTCGATCCACCGTTGCGGCTCGAAGTAGCCGGCGAAGCCGCACCGGATGCGGGCCGGGGCACCCGTGGCGCGCAGCAGGGCGCAGTGCAGCAGCGCGAAGTGGTAGCAGAAGCCGACCATTCTCCGCCCGGCGGGCCGCTTGGCGTCCGGGGGAGCCGGGTCGAGGCTGAACACGTTGTCCAGGATGGCCTCGGCGCCGACGGTCTGCCATGCGACATGCGCTCGGCCGGAAACGGCAAGCCCTGGACCTTCGCGGCGAAGTTGTGGATGAGCACTCCGCGCACGATCGCGCCGAGCGCCTCCGGGCCGGCCGGAAGGCCGGGCGTGAGGCCAGCGTGGCGCCCGAGGCCTGAGGCCGGACTCCGGCGCCGGTAGAAGCGGGTGGTCTCGCTCGCACGCGGCAGCACATGTTCACGCCGGGTCGGGCAGGTCGGGCAGGTCGGGCAGGGAGATTAGTCGCGAGGGTCGCAAGGCGATGGCGGGCGTTCAGCGCGCTACCGCGCAAGCGGCTGGCAGCCCCTCGTCGGGGGCTGCCAGGAGACCTGGGTCGCGGGGGCTGTTTACAGGCCGCCGAGCAGGTCGCGCAGGGTCTGAGTGTAGGCGCGAAGTGCTGCCCGGCCGTGGCCGGTGAGGGCGACCGTGGTGATGGACGCGCTGCCGTTGCTGGTCTTGGCGGTGCTGATGTACGTGGCGTCTTCGAGCTTGCGCAGGTGGACGATGAGGTTGCCGGGGGTGAGGCCGATCATGTCCTGCAGCCGGGTGAAGGAGAGCGTGTCGCCGTCGGGCAGGGCTGCCAGCGTCGCGACGATCTTCAGCCGGGTAGGAACGTGGATCAGCGGGTCGAGCTCGCCGCCCGTCATGGCCGTGCCCGTCATGCGCGGTGCAACTGCCAGGCGACGACGACGGCGCTGCCCAGGAGCGCGAGGCACAGGCCGGCGCCGGTGACGGCCCACGCCCCGGCCTGCCCCACGGACACGCCCACGGCGCCGGTCACGGCGACCGCGAGTCCCACGCCGCACGAGCGCCAGTCGGCCCGCATGGCCATGAGGACGGCGAACACCAGGCCGGCGACGATCAGCGGCACCGTGAGCAGGTAGGCCGACTGGCTGTCGCGGGTAACGCCCAGGCCCGCCATGATCACGTACGGAGCCGCCCAGCCGGCCGCCATGACGGCGATCCCGGCCGGGGTGAACCGGGTCTTCCCCCTGATCCCGGCGGTGGCGCGGGCGCGGACCGCGACGGTCGCGGCGTAGTTGACGATCACGAACGCGGCCACGATCAGCAGGGCCCAGGCGCCCGGGCCCTTGTAGGGGTGCTGCCCGCGCACGGAGAGCCAGACCGCGCCGAGGGCGGCCAGGACCAGGATGGCCCTGATCGCCAGGAGCCAGGGCTGGGCGGGCTCGAACTGGCGCCGTGCCCGCCTCGTGGCCTGGTCCAGGAGCGCCGCCGCCTCGCGGGGGCCGAAGCTGCCGCCGTTCCCGGTGGCAGGAGTGTCAGGCGTGAGGTTCATGTCGTCTCCCCCGAATCGACTCTATGCCATAAAGTAGACCCCGCCTTATGGCGCAAGGTCAAGGCTCCCGGGCAAAGAACTTTATGTCGCAAAGTCGGGTGGCGAGGGACGTGGCGCGGACGCCCCCGGTGGTGATCCTCGTCCCGGCGGCGCCTACTGTCCCGGCAGGCGTTGGGCCACCGGCATCGGTGCCCGGGCGGCTGAGGTCACGCGTGGCGCTCCCGGGCGGGCGGTTCGGATGCGGTCGGGTCCTACCGCGCTGCCTGTCCTCGGTGCTCGGCCCAACGGGTGGCGGCGGCGGTCATGACCTTGCGCCAGGGTTGGGGGTCGAGTTCCTCGAACCGCTGGTACATGCCCACCGCGGCGGCGAACGCGTCAAGGGCGGCCGGGGCGGCCTCCCGCCAGGCCGCGCAGCGGGCGGCCCACGATTCGGCCTCGGCTGGGGCGTGGCCGGCGGCGATGAGTTGCACGGCCAGGCAGGCGGGGTCGATGAACGCCGCGCCGTGGGCCGGCCAGGACCAGTCCACGACGGTCACGTCGCCGCCTGGCCCGACTAGGAGGTTGTCGGGGTTGATGTCGCCGTGCAGGAGCGTGCTGCCCGCGAGCAGCCCTTCATTGCCGCTGGCGTACCGGTCGTAGCGATTCTCGCGCCAGTCCCGGGCCACGGGCGGCAGGGGTATCGCGGCGATGCGCTCAACGGCGGCGGCCACGGCGGGCAGATCCGGCGATCCCGGCTTGAAGCTGGCGCGCTGGCCGGGAACGTGCTCGAAGCCGAGCGCGAGCCAGCCGCGTCCGCGCGCCTGCCAGCGCAGCGCGGGCGACAGCGGCTGGACGGCGGGGTTGATCGCCGCCTCGCGTTCGAGGGAGGACACGAGCCGCCCGGGGTCGCGGACGGCCTTGACGAACACCCTCCCGTGGCGGCGCGGACGGTCCCGGTGTAGTCGGAGGTGAAGCCGCGCGGGGTCCGGGCCGCTTCCAGGATGGGGCCGGTGCGCGGCTCGATGAGCGCGGCCAGGTCCGGGTCCATTGGCGGGCGCGTCACGGACCGAGAGCTTAGTTGCGGGGGTCGCAGGAGGAGGGCGGGAAGCAGGGTCGTCGTGCGCGACACCACCAACCGGGCGGGCGGGGCGCTGGCGTTCCCCGCCGTCGCGTGGCAGTCGCTGCTGGCTGAGGTCCGGGCCGGGCGCTACCTCGCCTGGCCTGCCGGCAGCCTCGGCTGAGGCTGCCCGTTGGCCTGCGCGTTCCAGGTCGCCTTGAGGGTGCCCGGGCGATCAGACGGCGGGCCGTGGCGGCGGCCGGATTATCGTGAAGGATTTTCCGGTGCGGAAGGATTTACCACGCCATAGCAAGGAAAATTCTTCATAACCGGAAAATCTTACCGAAAAAATAGTGGCACCTGCGACGCGAGGGACGGGTGCGCCGTGACGGGCGGCGCTGGCGGTTGCCGGTGGCTCGCGGGCTCGCCCGGCCCCGCCCTGGGTTGGCCCTGGCCTGGGTTGGCCTGGCCCGGGCCGGCCCTGGCCTGGGTTGGCCCTGGCCTGGGTCGGCCCTGGCCCGGGTCCAGGCGGAGATCGCCCGGACACGCCTTAGCCCGGCCAGGCGGAGGCCGTTGGCATGCGCAACGGAACCGGCATAACCGATGGTGCAGCGTCATCGACCGGATCGGGGCCTGCGCGGCGACCTACGCGCACGCCGCCATCAGGTCCGGATGCCGCGCCAGCCGGACGTAGCCCTGAGGCGGATGGAACGCCCCCAGCCCGGCCCGCAGTTCATCGGCCGGCAGTCCGGGTACCCGGTCACCCCCAGGATCGGGATCGCGAACGCCCGGTCCGGGTCCCGCGTACTTCAGCACGGCCGCCCCGTTCCCCGGCCGCGCATCCGCTCCGCGATCCCCGCGACCTCCTCCGGGCGGCCGACAACGGCCGGCCCGCCTGGCCTCGCATCCCAAGGGCGCCTATGCCTGCCCGGCGTACTCAGGCGGCAAGGTGACCCTGGACCTCAGGGACGCTCCGGCCGGGAAGCCGCTCGCCGAGGCGACGATTGACTGACCGGCTGCGAGAGCACCAGCCGCACCGTCGGCGGGAAGGCGCAGCCCGTCCTCGCCGCTCCGGCCGGCAGGTCCTGCAGTTGACGAAGGATTCCTCCGGAGGATTTGCGTTAGCCGGAAGATTTGCATCGTATTCGGTGCTTTTTTGCCAGCTGATAATTTTTTACCAGGAAGTGTTGGTGCCCAGGTGGTGCTTGGGGTCCTGGTGGCGTGGGGGACGGCCGGGGTGCGGGGCGGGCAGGGCGGGTGATGGCGGCGTTACCGGGCTAGCCCGGGGTGAGCGGGGTCAGGTGGGCGATGCTGCTGCGGGCGGCCAGGGTGCGCGGGTGGTCCGGGCCGAGCACCCGCTCCAGGTCAGGCAGCAGGGCCGCGAACAGCGCGAGCGCGCCGGCCGGGTCTCCGCCGCGGCCGGTCCAGGCGGCGAGGTTGCTGCGGACGGCCAGGGTGTCGAGGTGATCGGGGCCGAGCGCCCGCTCGACCTGGGGCAGCAGCGCCGCCGCCAGGTCGCGGGCCGCCACCACGTCCCCGGACGCGCCGGCCCAGGTCGTGACGTTGCCGCGGGCGGTCAGGGTGTCGAGGTGGTCCGGGCCGAGTACCCGCTCCAGGTCGGGCAGCAGGGCCTCGAACTGGTCGCGGGCGCTCGCCGCGTCCCCGGCCCGGCCGGTCCAGGACGCGACGCTGCTGCGGACGGCGAGCGCGCTGGGGTGACCGGGGCCGAACGCCTCCGCGACGTCGGGTAGCAGCTCCTCGAACAGCTCCCGGGCGCCCGCCGCGTCGCCGAGCTCACCGGTCCAGTCGGCCTCGCTGGCACGGGCGGCCAGGGTGTCGGGATGGTGGAGGCCGAGCACCCGCTCCAGGTCCGGCAGGAGCAGCGTGAACTGGTCGCGGGCGATGGCCGGGTCCCCGCACCGGCCGGTCCACGTCGCCAGGTGGCTCCGGCTGGTCAGGGTCTCGGGGTGATCGGGGCCGAGCACCCGCTCCAGGTCGGGCCGCAGCGCCCCGAACAAGTCCCGGGCAGCCACGGCGTCCCCGCAGTCCCCGGCGGAGACAGCGTGGTTGATCCGGGTCGTCAGGGTCCGGTGGTGGTCCGGGCCGAGCGCCTGCTCCATGTCCAGCAGCACGGCCACGAGGGACTCGCGGGCCGCCGGGGCCTGGCCGCACGCGCTGGCCCACGCCGCGATGCTGGCCCTGGTCGTCAGCGTGTCCGGGTGGGCGGGGCCGTGCACCCGCGCCATGTCCGGCAGCAGCACCGCGAGCAGGTCATGGGCGGCCACGGCATCACCGCAGCGGCCGGTCCAGGTCGCGATGTTGCTGCGGGTGGTCAGGGTGTCGCCATGGTCGGGGCCGAGCGCCCCCTCCTGGTCCGGCAGCAGGGCGGTGCACAGCTCCAGGGCGGTTTCCGGGTCCCCGCACTGGCCGGTCCAGGTCGCGATGTCGCTCCTGATCCGCAAGGTCTCCGGGTGGCCGGGGAGCTGCAGGCCCGGCCGGAGGGCGAGCTCGCGCTGGCCGTGCGCCAGCGCGCGGGAGTACATCCCGAGTTCGGAGTACGCGCGGGCGAGGCCGGCGTGCAGGCGGAGGCGCTCGGCGTCGGCTGAGGCCGGGGTGACGTCGAGCTCGGCCTGGAGCAGCACGACCTGGAGCCGGGTCTGCGCCCGGGGGCCGGCCACGGCGAGCAGGACGGCGCGGGCGGGCTTCTCGCGGCTGGCGGCCCGGCTGGCGAGCAGCGGGCTCAGCAGCCGCTCGGCCAGCGGCGCGAGACCGGCCTGGCCGGCGTGGAACGCCAGCACCAGCCGCCACTGGTCGGCGGCGTCCCCCCGTCCTTGCCGTTCCAGTTCGGCGGCGACCTGCCCGGCCAGGGCGACCGCCCGCTCCCGGGACCGGGGCTGGGCGAGCAGGTGAGCGGCCGCCCAGACCCGGGCCTCCAGGCCGGCGGCCGGTCCCGTGGCCCCCGTCCCGAACGGCCGGGCACCCACCGGCGGGCCGGCGTCGGAGCGGCTGGCCGGGGACGCGGACGGGCCGGACAGGCCGGTGCCGGACGGCAGGGCGGGGTCGGACGGCAGGGCGGGGTCGGGCAACACGGTGTCGGGCAAGGCAGGGCCCGACAGGGCAGTACCAGATAGGGCGGTACCCGACAGGACCAGGGCGACGGCTTCCCCGGCGAGCGGGTCGGTCTCGCCGGCCGCCGGCCGGGCCAGGCGCAGGTAGGCCAGCAGCAGGTCCCGCCGCCCGGCGGTACCGGGGGCGGCCCCGGCGATCGCCTCGCGGGCCACCTGGCGGGCGGCTTCGAGGTCCCCGAGCGCTTCCAGCCCCCGGGCCAGGGCGGACTGCACGGCCGGGAGCTGGTCGCGCAGCTCGTCGGCCACGTCCGCGCGGACCCGGTGCACGGCCAGCCGGGCCACGACCCGGTCCGCCAGCCGGGCGCCCGGATCGGCCGCCACGGCCGGGATGGCGGCCAGCGCCGCCGTCGCGAGGCTCGCGCGCTGCCCGGGCGACAACGCGGCCACCTCGCTGGCCCACTGCGGGGACAGCGGGCCGGCCAGGGCGGCCAGCGCCCCGTCGCGGCGCACGTGGACGTCACCGCCGCTGTCGTCACGGTGGGCGCTGTCGTCACGGTGGGCGCTGTCGTCACGGCGGGCGCTGTCGTCACGGCGGGCGCTGCCATCACGGCGGGCGCTGCCATCACCGTAGGCGCTGGAGTTGTCGCCGCTGACGCTGACTGCCCTATCGCCGTCGCTGACGGCGCCACCGTTGCTATCGCCGCCGGCGCGGACGGCCCGGCCGCCGCCGCTGACGCCGCTGTCGCGGCCGGCCCTCCCGCTGGCGCTGTCATGGCCATTGCGGTCAACGGCGGCGCTGCCACGGCCGTCGCCACTGTCGCTGTCGTTGCTACCGCCATTACTCATGCTGCTGACGCTGACGTAGCTGCCGTCGCCAGCGCTGCCGTCGCCAGCGCTGCCGTTGCTACGGCTGTCGCCGCCGTTGCCGTCGCCGCTCTCGCGGCCGTCGCCGCTGTTGCTCTCGCTGCTATCGCCGTCGCGGCCGTCGCTGATGCTGTCGGCCCGGCTGGCGTCGAGGGCGCGCAGGCAGGCAGCTACTTGCCGCTCGTGCAGGATCCCGCCCGCCCAGGCGAGGATCACCGCTCCCCGGGAGGGAACCGCCCGCTCCAGGACCGCGTCAACGGCAGCATCGATGTCGACGGCCGGCTCAGCGCCCGCTTCCCGGCCGGCCGCGACCGCGAACACCTGGGCGAACGTCCCGGTCCACTGGGCGACCCGATCGGCCGTCTCGTCGGTGAGGTCCGGGCGCAGCTCGCGCAGCAGGTCCGCGCGGGCCGCGTCGTCCATCGCGGCCTCGGCGGCGGCCTCGCGGACGCGCCCGTCCAGGTCAGGGCCGGGGGCTTCCGCCAGCTCGACGGCCAGGGGGCAGCCAGGGCTGACGGCCGCGACGACCAGGACGCGCCCGTCGCGGCGGGCGGCCAGGCCGGTGATCATCGCCCGGGCGAGGCCGGGGTCGAGCTGGTCGGCGTCGTCGACCACGACCACGACCGGGAGCCGGGCCGAGCGGGCGGCGACCGCCCGGGCCGCGCGGGCGACCGCGCCCGCCAGGCCGGCCGGGCCGTCGTCCAGGGCCGGGCCCTTCGCGCGGAGCAGGCGCGAGCCGAGCATTGCCGCCGCGCCGCCGGCCGGGCCGAGCCCGGGGACGGACAGCTCGGGCGCCTCCGGGGCCTGGCTACTGCTCACCGGCGGCAGGCGAGGCGCCCGGGCCCGTGATGAAAAGGTTGCCGCCTGGCCCGCCGGGGCCAGGGCCGCCTGCACGGACGCTGCCTGCACCGCCCGGCCGCCGGGCACGCCCCCGTCGACCGCGACCACCGTGCAGGCCGGGCCGTCATCGCTCTCGCCGCGATCGCGGTCGGGGCTGGCGGCGAGGGCGCGGAACTCGGCCAGGACGGTTGACCGGCCCCACCCGGCCGGCACCGTCAGCAGCACCACCCGGGAGCCGATCGGGGTGCTCGCCACGTCCTCCAGCCACTCCTGGAGCTCCTCCAGGACTTCCGCTTGCCGTCGCGCCATCGGGGCCATGACGTAAAACCTACGATTAACCGCATGGCGCCGCCACCGCAGGGTCGCGGGCGGGGAGGAAAAGGACTGGAGCGATGCGGCCCGGGCTGGTACCTTCGGGCTGTCCGTGACATCGGCGCCAGGAGGTGAGACCCGTGAACGCAGTACCCGCGTGGGTGCTCCCCCTTGCCGTCACGGCCGGGCGACTGACGTAGCCGTCGCCGGGAGCGCCCGACTTCCAGGCACTCCCGAAAGGCAACTGCTTTCATGCATTCACTTCAGTTCACCGCCCGCTCGTCAGCCGACGGCGCGCCGGAACGCGGCTTCACCGTGGCCGGCGTTCCCGGCGTCCTCTGGTCGCCGGCTGGCACCGGCACCGCTCCCCTGGTCTTGCTGGGGCACGGCGGCGGCAACCACAAGAAGAGCCCGGCGATGTCGGGCCGGGCGGCCCGCCTCGTGGCCAGTGGCTTCCACGCCGCCGTCCTCGACGCGCCCGGGCACGGCGACCGGCCGCGCTCGGCCCACGACGAGGCCGAGATCGCCGAGCTGTACCGCGCGCGGGCGGCGGGCGAGCCGGAGGGCCCGGTCGTCGTCCGCTACAACGCCTACCTGGCCGACCTCGCGGTGCCGGAGTACCAGGCGGCCCTGGACGCCCTGCAGGAGCTGCCGGAGATCGGCCCGGGCGGGCCGGTCGGCTACTGGGGCCTCAACATGGGCACCGCGATCGGGGTGCCGCTGGTGGCGGCCGAGCCGCGGATCACCGCCGCCGTGCTCGGCCTGCACTGGCCCGATGCCCTGGCCGCGCACGCCGCCCGGATCACCGTCCCGGTCGAGTTCGACCTGCAGTGGGACGACGAGCACATCCCGCGCGCGGCCGGCCTCGCGCTGTTCGACGCCTTCGCCTCGGCCGACAAGTCGCTGCACGCCAACGCGGGCACCCACAAGGACCTGCCCCGGTTCGAGGCCGACAGCGCGGTCCGCTTCTTCACCCGGCACCTGCGCCGGCCAGCCGGCTGACAACCGGTGGCGGCGCCCGGCC
>DATBEM010000144.1:0-1730 GCA_036276115.1 Trebonia sp. | reverse complement strand
CCGCCCATCGCCGGCCTGGACGCGCTCGGCCCCGCCCAAGGGGTGCACCTGCTGCACTCGATGGACGACACCTTCGCCATCATGCGCACCCTCGACGAGCAGGCCCCGGCGAGCGCGGTAATCGTCGGCGCCGGGTACATCGGCCTGGAGATGGCCGAGGCGCTGTCCGCCCGCGGCCTGGCCGTCACCCAGGTCGAGCAGCTCCCCGAGGTGCTTCCCACGGTCGACCCGCAGCTCGGCGCGCTGGTCCGCGCCCAGCTCGGAGCCCGCGGCGTGACGGTGCGCGCCGGCACCGCCGTGCGGGAGATCGCGCTGGCCGCCCCGGGGGCGCCCGGCCGGCTCCGCGTGGGGGTCGTCACGGGAGACGGCACCCCGGCCAGCGTGCACGCCGACCTGGTGCTTGTCGTCACCGGGGTCCGCCCGGAGACCGCCCTGGCCGCCAGCGCTGGAGTTACGCTCGCGGCGCGGGGGGCAATCCAGGTCGACCGGGCGATGCGCACTGGCATGCCGGGGGTGTACGCCGCAGGGGACTGCGTGATCACCCACCACCGGCTCCTCGGCGAGACCTACCTCCCGCTCGGCACCACCGCGCACAAGCAGGGCCGGGTCGCCGGGGAGAACGCCGCGGGCGGGCACCGCGAGTTCGCCGGCAGTCTCGGCACCCAGGTCGTCAAGGTCTTCGACCACGCTGCCGCCCGCACCGGCCTGCGCGACCTCGAGGCCGCCGCGGCCGGGTTCGACCCGGTGACCGTCGCGTTCGAGGCCGACGATCACAAGGCCTACTACCCGGGAAGCCACCGCATCCACATGCGGTTCACCGGCGACCGCGCGACCGGCCGCCTTCTCGGCGTCCAGCTGTTCGGCCACAAGGACTCCGAAATCGCCAAGCGGGTCGACATCGCCGCCGCCGCCATCTTCCACGACATGAAAGTCGATGAGGTCAGCGACCTCGACTTGTCCTACACCCCGCCGCTTGGCTCCCCGTGGGACGCCGTACAGCTGGGCGCCCAGGCCTGGACTCGCCAGGCGAGGTGCCCTATCTTGCCCGATTAGGGGCGTTCGCTGACTATCGACCATCCAGCTGCGCCAAAATCTACGCCAACGTAGGTTTGCCGCAGTAACGTAGACCCGTGCTTCCGAGGTGAGGGACGCAGGCGGCAGCCAGCCGCCCGGTAGCCCGTTATGCAGGTGGGGCGAGTGGCATGGTGAGTTTGGTTGGCATCGTCGCCGGGATCGCGTTGGTCCTGGCGGTAATCGTGACGGCGCTGGTGGTCGGAGTGTGCCTGTTGGTCTCGTGGATGACCAACGCTTTCCGGTCCGACAGCGGGCGTTCGCAGCCCGCGGCTCGCGGCCGAGGTCGGCACTCGGGCCAGGCTCCCCCGTTCCGCGGGCAGCAGGCCGCTCCTCCTTACCCCGGTCAGCAGGCCCCGCGCCCCTACCCCGGCCAGCAGGCCCCTCCCCCGTTCCCCGGGCAGCAGCCGCAGGACCGATACCGGCGGGCCGGCCGGTTACCGTCGTCGGTAGCGCGCGGCCAGCCGGCCGCCCTGTTAGAACTTTCGCCCGAACGGAGGCGGCGTTTCTGCCCGGGCTTCAGCCGTGTATCACGTCGGTGTGATGGCAGAAGTGCACCCTGGACGGGCTTATCGAGCGGACGCGCCCGATGGAGGTCTCCCAGGAGGGCCGGTCGGCGGCCTGGCCTGGTGGCAGCTTCTGGTCCAGCGGGCCGGTGT
>DATBEM010000143.1:0-8693 GCA_036276115.1 Trebonia sp. | reverse complement strand
GGGCCTGTACCCGGCGATCTTGTCGCTCCTGGAGGAACGCCTGGCCCCGGGCGCGCTGCTGGTCGCCGACAACGCCGACATGAGCCCGCAGTACCTGGCGCGCGTGCGGTCCGCCGACGGCGGCTACACGTCAGTCCCCTTCGCGGCCGACGTCGAGCTGTCGGTGCGCGCCCGCTGAGGCCCGCGGACGGCCTGCCTACGCGGGCCAGCGGGCGCGCAGGCGGGGGAGGAGCTCATCGCCCGCGCGGGCGGCCTCGGCCTTGTAGGGGGTGTCGGACAAGATGAAGTGGCTGATGCCGAGCGCCGCGTACTTGGCCAGCGCGTCGGCGACCTCGTCGAACGAGCCGACCAGCCAGGTCGTGGCCGCGCCCTGGCCGCCGAACCTGGCCGGGGCCGTGTAGAGGCACGAGTCCAGGACCTCGCCCCGCTGCGCCAGCGACTGCAGCCGCTGCTGGCCGGCCGCCGCCGCCCAGCCCCGGCCGGCCGGGGTCTCGTCTAGTTGCCCGGCCGCGCCCGCCATCGCCGCCACCTTCTGCTCGGCCACCTCCCAGGCCTCGTCGGCGGTCGCGCGGGCCACGGTCGTTATCCGCAGCCCGAACTCCAGCGGCGGGTGCTCACGGCCCGCCCGCGCGGCCAGGGCGCCCAGCCGGGCGATGCGCTGCGCGACCCCGTCCAGCGGCTCGCCCCAGAACAACTGCACGTCCGCGTGCTCGGCGGCGACGCGCTCGGCGGCCGGCGACGCGCCCCCGAAGTAGAGCGTGGGGCGGCGGGCCGGGCGCAGCGGCAGGGTCGAGCTCTTCACCCAGTAGTACTCGCCGCTGAAGGTGACGTCCTCCTCCTCCCACAGCCGGCGCACGAGCTGCATGAACTCGGCCGTCCGCGCGTAGCGGCGCGGGTTCGTCGTCACGTCGTCGCCGTAGGCCCCCGCGTCATCGGTGCCGCTGACGACGTTGACCAGCAGCCGCCCGCCGCTGAGGTGGTCCAGCGTCGCGGCGGCGCTGGCGAACGGGGCCGGCTGCCAGTAGCCCGGCCGGATCGCCGCCAGCGGCCGGAACGTCGTGGTCCGGGCGGCCAGCGCCGTGGCGATGGTGAGCGTGTCGGGCCGTCCCCACCCGGTGCCGAGCAGCGCCCCGCTCCAGCCGTGGCGCTCGGCGATGCCCGCCAGCTCGGCGATGAGCTCCAGGTCGGCCCACCCGGTCGTCACGTCGTCGCCCCGGTGGCCGGGCTCGACGGTGTTGGGGATGTACCACAGCAGCGTGGGGGAAGCACTCGTCGCAGTCATGATCGCCATTTTCGCAAGCGCCGCCCGGGCGGCGGCCGGACGGCCGGCTACTAGTTTCCCGGGCCTTCCGGGGTGACCTCGCGCCGTTCCCCGTCCGCCTCGACCCGGAAGGTCCGCGCGGGCCCGAGCGCGGCCCGGGCGCGGGCGTAGTCGGCCGCCCGCTCGGCCTGCTCCTGGCCGCTGGGGTCGGTGACCCGGAACGCGTGCATGGGGACCTTGCGCGCCTTGACGTCCCCCGGCTGGGGCCGTCCCTCGATGACGAAGCCGAACAGGGCACGCAGCGCCTCCTCGCCGAAGTCGAGGGGGTGGAACGGCAGCGGGCAGGGCTCGTCGTCCCCGGCCGGCGCCCGCTCGGCCGGGTGCTCGCCCGCCCAGTAGGGCCGCTCGAAGTCGTACGGGCCGCCGATGTTCTCCAGGATGCCGCCATCGGGCGCCACGCTCAGCGAGCGGGCCAAAGTGCCGTCCTCCCAGACCGCGAAGGCCAGCCAGTCCACCACCGAGTGCATCGCGTGCAGGATGACCCGCCGCCCGGCCCCCAGCGCGAGCAGGTGCTCGGGCAGCCGCGACGGGTAGTCGAGCATGAACCGCTGGTCGATGAGGACCTCCGCCCCGGCCAGGGCGAGCACGTGGGTGATGTCCTCGGGCGGGTACGTCCGGTCCAGCGTGGCCTTGCCGGCCGCCTCGACCGTGTAGCCGGGATGCGCCCGGCGGGCCAGCGCCTGGGCCGCCCCGGAGTCCGAGCGCCGGACCCCGCGCAGCGCGGTGCGGATGTCGCCGTCGGTGAATGCCAGTAGCGCCGTCTTCGCGCCCATGCTGCTCTCCTGCGTGGTCATCTTCCGCCAGCCCGGCCAGGCCCGCTGGGTTACGAGAAGATGTCGGCTGCAAGCCATTCGTGGGAATGCGGGGCCACCAGTGTATCTAAACCGGCTACCGGCCCTCTCACCCTCGAAGGGTTGGCTGACGAGAGGACGGAGCCTGCGATGGGCGACGACAGCGTGGCGCGGTACGACTTGAGCGGCGAGGCCTGGCAGGCCAGCATCGACGGCAGCCAGGACGTGCTCCAGGGGCCGGGCTACCTCTACCGGCCCGGGCACGTGCTCGTGGCGGCGGGCCAGGGCTACACCGACGGGATCGTGTCGCGCCTGCACGGCCTCGGCGCCGTGCCCCACGAGGAGTTCACCGCGCACTTCAGCGACGAGGGGCTGGCGATCCACGCGTTCGAGGTCCCGGCCGAGCACCACCTGCCGTCCCTCATCGACCAGCTGCGCGGGCACGAGCCGGGCCAGCCCGAGCCCTTCGTGGCGCCGAACCACGTGTTCACCGGCCAGTACTACTACCAGGGCGGCCCCGAAGGCGGCCCGCACGCGATCAGGGCCGACGACGAGTCGCAGGTGCCCCACCCCAGCGCCGGCCCGGCCCGGATCGCGTTCCTCGACACCGGCTACGACGAGGCCGTCAAGTACCTCCACCCCGCGCTCTACGAGCGGCTGGAGCACGACGGCGCGGAGGAGCCGGTGCTGCGCGACGGGCTCCTCGCCCACGAGGCCGGGCACGGCACGTTCATCGCCGGCATCATCATGAAGCACTCGCCCGCGCTGCACATCCGGCAGGTCAAGGTCCTCAACCGGGCCGGGGTGACCGATGACGTCACGATCGCGCGCGGGCTGCTGCGGGCCGGCAGCGCGCCGGTCATCAACCTGTCGCTCGGCGGCTACACCCACGGCCGCCAGCCGCCGATGGCGCTGGCGGCCGCCCTCGGGCAGCTGCACGACTCGGTCGCGGTCGTCGCGGCGGCGGGCAACAACGGCTCGCAGGACCCGTTCTGGCCGGCCGCGTTCACCCGGGTGGTGGCCGTCGGCGCGCTCGACACCACCCGCGGGGAGCCGGCCCGGGCCGGCTTCAGCGACTACGGGAACTGGGTCGACATCTACGCCCCGGGCACCGACGTGCACGGCCCCTACCTGCACGGCACCTACTCCGAGCCCGGCCGGCACCTCGCCCACCTGAAGGGCTGGGCGCGGTGGAGCGGCACCTCCTTCGCCGCCCCCCAGGTCGCCGCCGAGATCGCGGGCCGGGTCACCGACACCGTCACCGCCCGGCAGGCCGCCATCGAGCTGGTGGAATCGGCCCGGCGGGTGCCGGGCATCGGCGCCGTCCTGATCCCGCAGGGATCCCAGGCCTGGGGGTGAGCGGCCGGGGCGGGCGGCCGGGACCGGTGGCTCAGCCGCCGTGGCCGACGCAGACGGTGACCGCCCCGGCCAGCCGGGCCAGCGGGCCGCCGGCGGCCACGGCGGCACTCGCCCCCGCCAGCGCCGCGGCCGGGGGCGACCCCGCCCGCAGGCGCTGGTGCCATTCCCCGGCCAGCTGGCCGGCCAGCTCGTCCGGCAGCGGCAGCAAGGGGGCGACGACCGAGCCGGCGCCGACCGCCAGTAGCGCCGAGGCCAGCCCGGTGACCTCGTCGCCGGGATGCGACGAGGACATCGCCGTGTCGCACGCCGCCAGCATGATCGTCTTGGGCGCGTGGCCGAGCCGCTCGATGTCGTACACGGTGAGCTGCCCGTCGGCGAGGGCGATGGAGGAGAACATCGGGTTGTCGGCCCGGAACGTCCCGTGGGCGGCGATGTGGGCGATGTCGGCCCCGTCGAGCGCGCGCAGCGTTGCCGCTTCCGTCGCCTGCGCCCCCGTCAGCACCTGCGCCCCCGGGTAGGCGGCCGCGAGCGCCGCCACCTCGGCCTCGGCCTGGGGCACGCCCGGCCCGGCGACCAGGACGACGCGCCCGCCGCCGGGCGCCCGGGGCCGGGCCGCCGCCTGCGGCCGCGCCGCCAGCCAGCTCGCGGCCGAGGGGGCGATGGCGACTGGGCGCCCGGCGCATCCCGGCAGCAACGGCCACGGCAGCGACTGCAGCGAGCCCGAGGGGACGATCACCAGCGCGCCCGCGCCGCCCACGGCCGCCAGCGGCGCCAGCAGGGCCTCGGCGAGGTCCCGGGAGGTGTCCCCGGCGAGGCGGCGGGCCGACTCGAGCGAGACCGCCGACCCGTGCCCGGTGAGCAGCCGCCGGCAGGCGAAGGACAGGGCGCCCAGCTTCTCCCGCAGGGGCGCGACGGGGCCGAGGGCATGCAGCGACGACCGCCCGCGCGCCCGCCGCCCGGCGGCGTCGCCCGCGCCGCCCGTCACCACGACGGCGTACAGCAGGCCGTCGCTCTCGATGTACTCGACCAGGGCGGCCAGGGGCACGCGGTCCGGGAACTGCCCGGCCGGGCGCGGGCCGCCCGCCATGTCGCCCAGCGCCCGCGCCAGCTCCCGGGCGAGGGCCGGCGCGGTGCCGCCCGGCACCGGGCCGGCGGCCGCGGCCTGCCCGCCGGCCACGCCGTCGTGCTGCCACAGCCGCTGGCGCAGCTGGTCCTCCAGCGCGTGCTGGCGCCGGTTGAACGCCTGCAGGGGCATGCCCGCCAGCCGCGCCCGCTCGGCCTCGCCGGAGACCGCCCGCAGCTGGGTCCGCAGCGTGGCCAGCTTCTCGTCGGCCGGGGGAAGCACCGGCCGGATGCGCAAGGTGGCCGCCCGGTACCGCTCGGCGGACCACAAGACCCGCGCCGCCGAGCGCTGCTCGACGGCCAGCTGCACGCCCAGGGCGGCCAGGTCCGCGACGTGCGAGGCGACCATGACCCGCAGCTCCGTCGCCCCGAGCAGCAGCCGCACCCGCTCGGCCGCGGTCAGCCCGGCCGACACCGCCGCGTAGGCCCCGCGCCGGTCGCCCGCCTGCAGGCGGAGCAGGGCGAGCGCGTGCCAGGCCCGCGCGCGCTGCTCCAGCTGGGCCGAGTTCCGCGCCCGGGCGGCCATCCTGAGCTCGGCCCGGGCCACCTCCAGGCGCCCGAGCTTCATCGCGACCTGGGCGGCCAGCAGCCGCGGGTCCAGGGCCGCGGTCGGCCAGTTGACCGCGTCCAGCTCGGTGGCGGCCTTCCGGGTGGACCGCAGCAGCTCGGGCGAGGGCTCCCCGGCGGCCCAGGCCGCGTGGGCCTCGACGTAGCGGGCGACCGCCGCCCAGCCCGGCCGGTGCTGGCGGGTGAAGCCGCGGCGGGCGGCGGCGGCGCTCTCGCTGGCGGCCGCGGGCAGCCCGGCCGCCAGCTGGCAGCGGGCCATGAGCAGCCGTGCCTCGCCCAGGTCGGCGCCGTTGCGGTCCCGGGCGAGCTCGGCCACGGCGGTGGAGACGGCCGTCAGCGCGTCGCCCGCCAGCCCGGCCGATAGCAGCACCTCGGCCTTTTCCATCATGATCGGGGCCAGCGGCCAGCCGTTCTTGCCGAACTCGTCGGTCGCCCGGTCGAACGCGGCCAGCGCGGCGGGGATGTTGCCGTGCATGCCCTCGATGACGGCCAGGTTGACCTGGGTGGTCGCCAGCGCCTGGGGCTTTTCCAGTTCCGTCCACAGCTGCGCCGTCTGGGTGATGTCGGCCCGCGCGCGCCCGAGGTGCCCCTGGAAGGCGTGCAAGATGGCGCGGTTGTTGCGCAGCCGCGCCTCCCAGGCCCGGTCGCCGTGCCGCCGCAGCGCCGGCAGCGCCGCCCCGTACACGGCCAGGGCGCGGTCCAGCTCGCCCGCCCGCTGCAGGATCAGGGCCTGGTGGGCGCGGGCGCGCGCCCGGTCAAGGCCCTGCATGCCGGAGATGGCGGCGTCGGCGTCGCGCAGCGCCGCCTGCATCCGGCCGCGCGCCTGCAAGATGAACGCGCGGCTCATCCGGGCCTGCGCGGCCTGCGCGGCCAGGCCCGCCGCGTCGGCCACCCGGACGGCCGTGTTCATCGCGGCGAGGGCCGCGCCGAGGTCGTTCAGGCCGTGCGCGGACAGGCCGAGGGCGCGGTAGGCGACCGACCGGGCGGCCGGGTCGCGCTCGCGGCGGGCCAGGCCCAGCGCGCGGGTGGCCTCCGCCGAGGCCCGGCGGGGGTCGGCCAGCACCAGGTCCAGGGCGGCGAGCGCCGCCTGCCCGGCCGCGCTGGCGGCCGGGGCGTCGCTGGTGACGGTCACTGCGGCCCGGTCACGATGGCTCGGTCATGACGGCTTCGGTCATGGGCGGCGGCTCCTTAGGCGGCCCGCGAAAGGGGGAGCGCGCAAGTCTCCTTATGCCGACCTTATACCGATGGCGCTCACACCGTTGTCCAGCTGGTCGCCAAGGTCTCCCCGCCCGCCAGCCGCCAGCGGAGCCGGAACGGGCCGGGCGGCAGCCCGCGGACCAGGAAGAAGCCGTGCGCCCCAACCGGCACGGCGACCGGCGGGCTGCCCGCCACCTCGGCCTCCAGCGCGCCGGCGGTGCCGCCGGACAGCTGCCCGCTGATGTCCCGCTCGCCCGGCCGGGCGGTGACCTCGCACTCGATGACGGTGTCGCCGGCCTCGAACGACAGCATCCGCGCGGTGTCGCCGAGCGCCGCCCGGACCGCGGTCAGCGGCGCGTCGACGGCCGAGTCGCGGACCAGCTCAGCCACCCGGGCGTCCAGGTCGCGCAGCGCGAACGCCGCGCGGGCGGCCGACCGCAGTGACTCGGGGACCGGGTCGGCCCGCTGGGCGATGCGGCGCAGCCGGCCGATGAGCTCGTCGTCGGTCTCCGTCATGGCTCGCTCCCGTCCAGGCCCGCCAGCGTGCGCAGCCGGCTGAGGCACCGTTGCCTGGTCGGGCCGATGCTGCCGACCTTCATGTTCAGGATCTGCGAGGCCTCCGCGTAGGAAGGCGGCGGATCGGAGATGAGCAGCCGGATAAGCCGCTCGCACGGCTCGCCCAGCATGGCCAGCGCCCGCCACAGGGCGGCGTCCAGCTCATCGTCCAGCAGGCGGTCGCCCGGGGCGGGCCCGTCATCGGGGATGGAGTAGAAGTCCTCGCCCGCCCGCGGCACGTCGCCGCGCTTGGCGACGCGCAGGCACTCCCGGCTGGCCGTCGTCGCCAGCCAGCCGGCGAGCCGCTCAGGATCCGCGATCTTGCCGAGGTTCTCCAGCAGCCGCAGCCAGGTGGTCTGCACTACGTCGGCGGCGTCCGCCTGGTCGAGCCGGTACCGCCGCGTGAGGTTCCACAAGAGGCTGGTGTACCGGTCGACGAGGGCGGCCCACGCCTTCTCGTCACCCGCGGCGGCGGCCGCGACGAGCTCGCTGTTCGAAACGTCATCGACCACGACACATGATGGGCCTAGCATCGCGGCCACGTCAATTCGGGGGTCACATCCGGATAGAGCGCGCAATGCGGGCATGAATACAGCTAGTTTTACCTCGTCCACGGTCGGTGCGTGCAATTGCAATTGCAGGTAAGCGTGCCCGGCCCGGGACGGGGCCCGGCCGGGCGCCCTAGTGCCTGAAGGCCTAGTGCTTGAAGGACTGCCGCCTGGCCTGCAGCTCGGGTGCCATCGGGGCCTGCGGGTGGCGCTCCAGGACCTGCAGGTGCGTGCGCAGGTCAGCCAGCAGCAGGTCCGCGAGGTCGCGGCTGAACCCGTTGCGGACGACGATCCGCATGACGGCCATGCCCGTCAGGTTCGCCGGGAACGTGTAGGCGGGCACCTGCCAGCCGCGCATCCGCAGCCGCTCGGAGATGTCGAAGACCGAGTACCCGGTGACCTCCGGCCGCAGCCGGAACGCGAACACTGGCAGGTCGCTGCCGTCGCTCAGCAGCTCGAACGGGCCGAGCCGGGCGATCTCGCCCGCCAGGTGCCGGGCCACGTCCTGGCATGCCTGGTGGACCTGCCGGTATCCCTCGCGGCCGAGGCGCAGGAAGTTGTAGTACTGCGCCGCGACCTGCGCGCCGGGCCGGGAGAAGTTCAGCGCGAAGGTCGGCATCTGCCCGCCGAGGTAGTTGACCCGGAAGATGAGGTCCTGCGGCAGGGCGGCCGAGTCCCGCCACACGATCCAGCCGACGCCCGGGTAGACCAGCCCGTACTTGTGCCCCGAGGCGTTGATCGACGCCACCCGGGGCACCCGGAAGTCCCACGTCAGGTCCGGCTGGAGGAACGGCGCGACGAACCCGCCCGACGCCCCGTCCACGTGGATGGGCACGTCCAGGCCGCGACTGGCCTGCAGGCCGTCGAGCGCGGCGGCGATCTCCGCGACCGGCTCGTAGCTGCCGTCCATCGTGGACCCCATGATCGCCACGACGCCGATCGTGTTCTCGTCGCACTGCGCGACCGCGGATGCGGCGTCGAGGTGGAAGCGATCGCCGTCCATGGGCACGATGCGCGCCTCGACCTCCCAGTAGTTGCAGAACTTCTCCCAGCAGACCTGGACGTTGGCGCCCATGATCAGGTTGGGACGGCGGGTGGGGTCGTCGCCGACGCGGGCCCGCCAGCGGCGCTTGAGCGCCATCCCGGCGAGCATGCAGGCCTCGCTGGACCCGGTCGTCGAGCACCCGGTAACCACGTCCGGGTCGGGGACGTGCCACAAGTCGCCGAGGATCG
>DATBEM010000142.1:0-4930 GCA_036276115.1 Trebonia sp. | reverse complement strand
CCGGTCCTCGCTCCGGCGCTCGTCATGACCGCGCCGCCCCTAGTGATGCTACCGCCGATACTACCGCAGCGGGGACCCGCCGGTCAAGCGGCCGCCGGGCCGCTGGCCCGGCCCGCGACTCGGCCTCCATGTGGGAGTCGCTCAGCGCCGGGGCCGACCCCACGGATGTCCCCTAACGGCCCGCAGGCCCTCGTCGCCGACCACGAGCCCGAGGTCGGCGAGATGTCACGCCGCTACCTGGCCCGCGCGGGGCTTTCCGTCCGCCTGGTCGCCGCCCCCGGGGCCGCCCTCACGGCCCTCGCGGCCGGGGCAGCCGACCTGTTCGTGATCGACCTGTTCGTGATCGATCTGACGATGCCCGGCCTGGACGTGTCCGCCGTCCGCCGGGCGCTGCTGGCCGCCGCCGTCGCGGCGACCGCCCGCTCCGCGTCGGCTGGGCCTCCCGCCCCGGGTGTGCCTCCGGCCTCCGCTCCGGCGTCGCCTCCCGCCCCGGGTGTGCCTCCGGCCTCCGCTCCGGCGTCGCTGTCCGCTCCCGCGTCGGCTGAGCCTGCGGTCCGCACGTCGGCTGGGGCCGCCGGCCTTGCGCTGGGCGTACCGTCTGCCCTCGCGCCGCCCGCCCTCGCGCCGGTCGTGTTCCTGCTGGACCGGCACGGCATCCGGCCACGCGGCCTGAGCGACGGGCTAGAGTGCCGCCGGGCGTTCCTGGCCCGGCCGTTCAGCCCCCGGGCGCTGGTCGAGGCGGCCACCGGGCTGTTGCGCCCGCCCGGCCTCCCGCCCGCCGGGGGAGCCTGCTCCCGCCTTACCGCCGAGGGCGGCGGCGACAGCGCCCCTGACGCCCCGGGCGGCACCAGTCCCGTCGCCATCCTCAGTGCCCTCAGTGCTCCCGCAGCCTCCAGTTCCCCCGATGCGGGCGCGGGCGCTGGCGGCCCGGTCCTGGACGGCGGCGGCCGCCGGGTCACGGTCGGGGGCAAGGCGATCACCCTTACCCGGACCGAGTACGCCCTCCTCGCGGCCCTCGCCCGGCAGCCAGGCCAGCCACTGAGCAGGCAGTCGCTGCTATCGGCGCTGGAGGCCGAGCGCGGCAAGCGCCCGACCGCCCGCGCCATCGACGTCTACGTCACCCAGTTGCGGGCCAAGCTGGGAACCGATGTCATCCAGACGGTGCACGGGGTTGGATACGCACTGTCGTGGCCCGGCCGGGATGCCCCGGTTTAGCCGCTTTGCTCAGCCATACCCGGGTATCGGGATTGCATTGCGCAGGCAAACTGCAGGGGGGGTCACCCAGGCCGCCGCCAGAGGGGAGCTAGCATCGGTGGCGCAACATTTCCGACTTGAGGGGACGACGGAACCCGGTGAGCGTACTTGACGCGATCCTTGAAGGCGTCCGTGCCGATCTGGCCGACCGGCAAGGTCGCGTCTCGATCGAGCAGCTCAAGGAGATGGCACGGCAGGCCCCGTCCCCGCGCGACGGGCTGGCCGCCCTGCGGGCCGAGGGCGTCAGCGTCGTCGCGGAGGTGAAGCGGTCCAGCCCGTCACGGGGCGAGCTGGCCACGATCGCCGACCCAGCCGCCCTGGCGGCCGACTATGAGGCTGGCGGGGCGTGCGTGATCAGCGTGCTGACCGAGCAACGCCGGTTCGGCGGGTCGCTGGACGACCTGGCCGCCGTCCGGCGAGCCGTGCAGGTGCCGCTGCTGCGCAAGGACTTCGTTGTCAGCTCCTACCAGCTCTGGGAGGCCCGTGCCTACGGCGCCGACGTGGTGCTGCTGATCGTCGCCGCCCTTGAGCAGAGCGCGCTGGTCTCGCTGGTCGAGCGCGCGCACTCGATCGGGCTGCTGCCGCTGGTCGAGGTGCACGCCGACGACGAGCTGGACCGGGCGGTCGACGCCGGCGCGACCGTCATCGGCGTGAACGCGCGCAACCTGGCGACCCTGGAGGTGGACCGGTCGGTCTTCGCCCGGCTCGCCCCCCGCATCCCCGAGGGGATCGTGAAGATTGCCGAGTCCGGCGTGCGCGGGCCGCACGACCTGCTCCAGTACGCTGCCTCGGGGGCCGACGCCGTCCTCGTGGGCGAGTCCCTGGTCACCGAGAAGGACCCTCGCGCGGCCGTCGCCGACCTGGTCACGGCCGGGTCCCACCCCGCCCTGCGCACCGAGCGCCCCTAGCGGCGGGCGGGCGGCAACCGGGCGGCAACCGGGCGGCACTGCCCGTGGCCGGCGCCGGGACAGCCGGTAGGGTGTCCCTCGTGGACCTTCCCCCGCCCGGCGCGCCCGCGCCGGCTTCCCGTCCTGGCGGGAGCGTGCCCGCCGAGCCCGACATCGCCCCCGTTCCCGACCTGGCGGGGCACTTCGGCGAGTTCGGCGGCCTGTTCGCCCCCGAGTCGCTCATGGCGGCGATCGAGCAGCTCGCCAAGGAGTACGAGGCGGCCCGGCACGACCCTGCCTTCAACGCCGAGCTCGACGGCCTGCTGCGCGACTACGCCAGCCGCCCGACCCGGGTGACGGAGGCGAAGCGGTTCGGGGCCGGGCACGCGGGCGGCTGCCGGGTCCTGCTCAAGCGCGAGGACCTGGCGCACACCGGGTCGCACAAGATCAACAACGTCCTCGGCCAGGTGCTGCTGACCAAGCGGATGGGCAAGACCCGGGTGATCGCGGAAACCGGGGCGGGCCAGCACGGCGTCGCCACCGCCACCGCGTGCGCCCTGCTCGACCTGGACTGCGTGGTCTACATGGGCGAGGAGGACACCCGCCGCCAGGCGCTGAACGTGTCCCGCATGCGCATGCTCGGGGCCGAGGTCATCCCGGTCACGGCCGGCACCCGCACGCTCAAGGACGCCATGAACGAGGCCTTCCGCGACTGGGTGACCACCGTTGACCACACGCACTACTGCATTGGCTCGGTCGGCGGCCCGCACCCGTTCCCGATGATGGTCCGCGACTTCCAGCGGGTCATCGGCGTCGAGGCCCGCCAGCAGGTGCTCGACCTGGCCGGGCGGCTCCCCGACGCGGTCGTCGCCTGCGTGGGCGGCGGGTCCAACGCGATCGGCGTGTTCCACGCGTTCATCCCCGACGCGGGCGTCCGGCTGGTCGGCTGCGAGGCCGGCGGCGACGGGGACGGTCCCGGCCGCAACGCCGCCACGCTGAGCTTCGGCACGACCGGGGTGCTCCACGGGATGCGCACCTACGTACTGCAAGACGCCGAGGGCCAGACCCTCGACACTCACTCGATCTCGGCCGGGCTTGACTACCCGGGCGTCGGGCCCGAGCACGCGTGGCTGAAGGACGCCGGCCGGGCCGAGTACCGCTCGGTCACCGACGCCGAGGCGATGGAGGGGTTCGCGGCCCTCTGCCGGACCGAGGGCATCATCCCCGCCATCGAGTCGTCGCACGCGCTGGCCGGCGCCATGAAGCTGGGCCGCGAGCTCGGCTCCGACGGCCTGCTCCTCGTCAACCTGTCCGGCCGCGGCGACAAGGACGTCGCGACCGCCTCGGCCTGGTTCGGAGTCTGAGCGATGAAAAGCAGCCCAAGCGTGCCCGATAAAATGGGCTCCTCATCGGGCACGCCCCGGGGGGTACGGGAGGTCGTCCCCCCGGGAGACAGCAGCACTCCAGTCACTAAAGCCTTCGAGAAGGCCGCGGCCGAGAACCGGGCCGCCCTCATCGGCTACCTGCCCGCCGGCTTCCCCGACCGGGAGACCGCCATCAAGGCCGCCCTGGCCATGGCCGAGGGCGGCGCCGACATCATCGAGGTCGGCCTGCCCTACTCCGACCCGCTGATGGACGGCCCGGTCATCGCCGACGCCGTCTACCGGTCGCTCAAGGGCGGGACCCGGGTCCGGGACGTGCTCGGCCTGGTCGAGGCGATCAGCTCCGCCGGCACCGCCGCCCTCGTGATGACCTACTGGAACCCGATCGACCATTACGGCGTGGCGGCGTTCGCGCGCGACCTCGCCAGCGCCGGGGGATCGGGCCTGATCACCCCCGACCTGACCCCGGAGGAGTCCGGCGACTGGCCCGCGGTGTCGGACCAGTACGGCCTGGACCGGGTGTACCTGGTGGCGCCGAGCTCGCCCGAGGCCCGGATCGAGGCGATCACGGGCCTGTGCCGCGGCTTCGTGTACGCGGCCAGCCTGATGGGCATCACCGGCACCCGCGACGCGGTCAGCGCCGACGCGTCCGGCCTGGTCCAGCGCACCCGCCAGCACACCAGCCTGCCGGTCGCGGTGGGCCTCGGCGTGAGCACCCCCGAGCAGGCGGCCCAGGTCGCGGGCTTCGCCGACGGCGTCATCGTCGGCTCCGCCTACGTCCGCCGCCTGGCCGCCGCGGCCAGCCCGGCCGAGGCGGTCACCGCCACCCGCGAGCTGTCCGCCGCCCTGGCCGCCGGCGTCCGCCGTTAGCGTGGTGGATTTCCCGGTTGTGAAGGATTTACCACGCTATAACCGTGATTTCCCTCGGCATAAGGCGCAGGCCCCGGCCGCAGCCTGATAACAGCAAGAGGCGCCCGCGCCTGGCACGGGGGCGCTTAACCTTCACTCATGCCCCTTGCGTTCATCCCGAGCCCGGCGCGCGCAAGCTGGCATGCCGGGGTGCTGGCGTTCCGGGTGCAGGCGCTGTGCGTGGTCCTCGCCATCCTGCTCGCCATCTTCTGGACGGACCGCCGCTACCGCCGGGCCGGCGGCCCGCGCGGGGTCATCACCGACGTGGCCGCCTGGGCCGTTCCGGCCGGCCTCCTCCCGGCCGTGATCGGCCTGCTCCTGGCGGGCCCGCAGCCCCCGGTCCTGGCCGCCATCCGGGCGTGGGACGAGGCCGTCGGCTTCCCCGGGGCCGTCGCCTGCGGCCTGGCCGGCGCCTGGATCGGCTGCCACCGGATGCGGGTGCGGTTCCCGGCCGCCCGCCGGGGCCGCGCGGCCGCCCGCCCGCCCGGCCCGGGCCCG
>DATBEM010000141.1:0-37637 GCA_036276115.1 Trebonia sp. | reverse complement strand
CGGGCGTCGAAGGCGCGCTCCTGGGCAGCGGTCAGCCCCGGGGACCCCGATCCCGGGGACCCCAGCCCCGCAGGCACCGGCCCCGCAGGCACCGGCCCGCCGGGCCGCGGGCAGCGGGCACCGGGCAGGATTCCCGGTCGCGCGGAATCAGGCATGACGGATGAAGCGCACCGACAGCGCCGCGCCGCTGGGGACCGGGGTGCCCGCGACGGCCTGGCCGCTGGTCGCGCTGAACTGCGCGCCGGCAGTGCCCGGGCCGGCCCAGTAGTAGCCGTAGGAGTACAGCTGCTCGTAGGTCCCCGAGCCATTCGGCTGCAGGACCCGGTGGCCGCCGAGCTGGGCGTTGAATCCGGCCGGGCCGCCGCTGGCGAGCGCCTTGTAGGCCGCCTTGGCGTCGCCGAAGGAAGTGAACAGCGCCGTCCAGTCGGCGACGGTCGGCACCGTCCAGCCGGCCGGCGGCTGGGTCAGCACCCGGGAGTCGTACAGCCGCCCGAAGGCGGCCTCGTTGCCCGGGTTGTCGCCGTAGTCGTAGCTGCCGCCGAGGTTGAGCCGGTAGTTCTCCAGCATCCAGTACGTGCCGCCGAACAGCGCGACCGGGTAGACGTGGCCGGTCACGTCGGCGACGTAGGAGACCTGCGCGTACGCGGTGAACTGCTGGCTGTTGAGGTACCCGCCGCCGGCGTCGAACGCCTGGAGGGTGAAGAAGATCGCCTCGCTGGACGGCGGGGCGGGCACGGTCACGGTGGCGCTGTCGTAGTCCACCGGCTTGGGCGGGACCGGGTAGGACCGGCGCAGCGGGGCAACGGCGGCCGAGGAGCTGAGCAGGTGGACGCTGGCGACGTCGAACATCGACCAGCGCAGCGGGATCGTGACCGGGGTGGTCGGGCTGGCGATGGGGATGACCGGGTCGGGCCCGAAGAACGACAGCAGCCCCCGGGTCGGCGGGGCGTCGACCTTCGGAATGTCCAGCACGAACAGGTGGTCGTCGTACAGCGTGGTCGCGTCGCGGGCGAACCCGGTGCACAAGACCAGCATCTGGGTGTGCCCGGCCGGGGTGACCGAGACCACGTTGGAGAAGGAGAACGTGACGCCTGCCTGGTCGCCGCTGGCCGGGCCGAGCAGCGCCAGGTTCGCGGGCGAGGGCGCGAGCGTCCACTGGGGGTCGAGCTGCTGGCTGTCGTGGCGCGGGTCGGCGGTGGTCCACGGGAGCTGGGCCGAGGAGATGCCGGACTTGATGTTCCAGGCCGAGCCCGGCTGCGGCCCCCGGGCGGGGTCGAACGCGTCGGGCGCGAGCGCGCCGCTGGTGCTGCCGTAGATGAACGACACCAGCACCCGCGGGTCGCCGAACCGCTTGCCGCCGTCGGCGAGGGCGGCCGCGCCGGTGTTCTTGAGCGTGAGGTAGAGGGTGTTGGCGAGCGGGTCGGCGGCGGAGGCGGACCGCAGTACCGCCCCCTGGCTGTCGAGGGTCACCTGGAGCACGTCGGCGAGCTGGAGGTTGCCGGGCCGGGGCGGGGTCACGACCGACAGGGGCGCGTCCACGATCGGCGGGGCGTCGTCGCCGAGGTTGGCCGGGATCAGCGACACGTTGCCGTTGGCGGGCGGGCCGCTGGAGGTCGCGCCCGCCAGGGTGAACGTGATCGGCTGGCCGGCCGCCCACTGGCCGCCGCCGGTCCGGGTGATGGCGAGGTAGGGCGGGTCATCGGCGGCGAGCGCGGCCGACCAGCCGTCGGCGGTGACGGTCATGGCGGCGACCTGCGCGCGGGAGAAGATGCTGTCAGGCAGGTAGGCATCGAACTCGGCGGCGGCGCCGGCATCGGCGGGCAGGGGGATGTCGGCCCCGCTGTTGTTCACGACCGTGACCGCGAGCGTGGCCGGGACGCCCGCTTGCACGGTCGCGGCGCTGGTGGCCGGGTTGGTCACGGCCAGGCCGAAGGGCGCGTCGGTGAGGCTCACTACTGGCTCCCGTCTGAGGGCTGCGGCGAATCGGGGATCAGGTCGAGCCACCCTTCGAGCAGCTGCTGCGGGCTGTAGCCGTAGCTGGGCACGTCGGGGGCGGGCGGCGGGGCGAGCGGGGCGGGCGCGTCCCCGGCCGCGACCCACGACCAGGTGAAGCCGGCCTGGGCCGGCAGGGGGAGGCGCAGCCCGGGCTGGCCGGCCAGGACCGGCCGGGTGGTGAACGCGACGCTGAGCTCCCGCATCGCCCGCAGGTACTGGTCGGGCGGGACCTGCATGCTCACGGTGGGCAAGATCCCGGTGGTGACGTGGACCGGGGCGCGCGGGTCGACGATCATGGTGAACGTGCGGGCGGGCCCGTTGAGGGTGAGCTCGACGGTGTCGGGCCCGGGCCGCAGGACGCCGCTGGCCCCGGCGGCCGGCCCGGCGGCGGCGTAGACGACCGAGTAGGGCGCGTCGCCGGCTTCCTCGGGCAGGAACGCGACCAGCCCGTCGTCGACGTCGGTGAGCTCGCCGAGCCGGACGGGGATGCTCACCTGGCCCAGCCCGGCCGTCGTGCGGGCCGAGCGGTCCCCGTAGTCGTACCACTTGCCGGCCACGGCCGCGCTGAGCGCGTCGGCCTTGGTGGTGCTGGCCTGGCTGGCGGGCAGGACGCCGCCGGCGGTGGCGAGGGACTGGGCGGTGCGGACGATCGCCAGCGGGCGGCCGACCAGGACCGCCAGGGAGGCGTCCTGGGTGGCGCTGGCCGGGTTGATGAACTGGTCCGAGCCCTCGATGGCGGCCATGAGGGCGGCCAGGAAGCCGGCCGGCTGGCGGGCCACGAACCGCATCAGGCGGGCGACGTGCGGGTTGACCCGCGGGGCGGCCACCGGGCCGAGGTCGGCGTCCAGGTCGTCGCCCGGATTGGCGAGGTTGCCGGCCCGGGTCCGGTAGGTGCTGGCCCCGTGCTCCAGCCCGAACGAGCCGACCGGGCTTCCGCCGGCGTCGTAGAACGCGAGCGACACGTCGAGGTGGTTGGGCACGATCCAGCCGCAGACGGGCGAGGTGGCCGGGTGGTCGCCCGCCTCGGCGAAGTCGGCGCTGAACCCGGCCACGGCCGGGTCGTGGCGGGCCGACAGCCACTGGGCGCTGACCCGGGCGGGGGCCAGGACCCGGGGCGGCAGGTACGCCCGGCCGGCGTTCGCGGCGTCGCCGGCCGCCGGGGCGAGGTCGGCCGCGGGCGTCAGCGGCAGCGTCCCGGCCGCGGCGCCCGGGCCGTCGGCGGCGGTGGTCAGCTCCATCACCTGGCCGAACGCGTCCACCAGGGTGAGCCGGGTGATCTCCAGGAACCCGGCCCGCAGCGGCCCGTAGTTGTACTGGGCCTGCGGGCCGGCCGAGATCGCGGTCAGCCCGTTGAAGCCGGACGCGTACCAGTTGTCGCCCGCGGTCGCGGTCGCGGCGGCGGCGATCGCCTTGGTGACCGGGTCGGGCGACCGGACCAGGTCGGCCACCGGGATCTGCGGGATCGTGGTGCGCAGGGTCTGGGCGAGGCTGAACGTGTCGAGCGCCTGCGCGAGCACCTTGCGCCCGGCCAGGTCGGCCTGGGCGCGGGCGAGCCCGGCGCCGGCCGCGTCGCCGGGGAACTCCTGCTGGTAGCGGCTGATCTGCTCGGTCAGGCTGACGAACGGCTTCTTCGACAGCACCACGGTGCCCTGGTAGCTGACCGGGGCCCGGGTGGTGAAGGCGGCCGGGGCGGCGTAGGCGAGGTCGATCTCGTCGTCGCCGAGGACGAAGCGGTCCGCCAGCGTCCCGGCCGGGTAGCCGCCGGCGGCGTCGCGCGCCAGCGGGTCCAGCCGCAGCTCCCAGGTCATCCACACCGGCAGGAACGGGTCGGCCCGGGTCGCGGAGAACTCTGGCAGCGCCGCCTGCGCGTTCCAGCCGACCGGGTCCGGCGGCAGGGCCGGCCCGGACGCGCCCGTGAACGTGACCGTCAGCGGCCCCGGGGCGGTGGCCGACGCGGCCGGGTCGGCGGCCCGCTGGTACCCGGCCGCGCGCACCGCCGCGTACAGGCCGCCGGCCGTGGCGCCGTCCAGCGGGCTGCCGCCGCCCTGGCAGGCGGCGAGCGCCGGGGCGAGCGGCCCCTGGCCGGCGGCGGCGGCGATCACGGCCGCCCAGCCGGGATCGAGCAGGGCGGCCTCGGCCAGCACGGCGGCGGCGGCCGGGCCGGACGGCATCCCGGCGGGCGGGGCGGCCACGCCGGGCGGGGCGCCCGCGGTGACGGTGGCCTCGCCCGGCGCGCCCCCCAGGCGCAGCCGGGCGATCAGCTCCCCGTCGACCCGGACCGCGACCGACTGGCCGGGGCCGTTGCGGCGGGCCGGGTCCAGGCGGTTGCCCTCCAGGACCAGGACCGGGTCAGTCGGCTGCCAGAAGGGGTCGGCCGGGACGGCGTCCAGCTCCCAGCCCTCGGCCAGCCCGGCCAGGGCGGTGGCGACCGCCTGGCGGGCGGCCGCCACCTGGCCGGCCAGGGTGGTGGCGGGGTCGGCAGTGGCGACGCCGGTGATCCGGCCGGTCCCGGCGTCGGCCGCCAGGCGCAGCAGGCCGGTGGCGGCGGCGGCGGCGATGACGGCGTGCAGCTCCCCGGCGGTGGCACTGCCGAGGAACGCGCCCAGGGTGTTGGCGGGGACCACGTCGGTCCCGGGCGGGGTGCGGCAGAACTGCTTGACGTAGATGACCCAGTCCATGAACAGCTGCTCGCGGGCCGCCAGCAGCCGCGACCGGGCCTGGTCGTAGGCGAGCTGGGCGGCGTTGAGGGCGGCGAGCCGCTCGGCCAGCGCGAGCGGGAGGGTGACCGCCGGCGACGCCTGCGCGCCCGGGGCGGCGGTGGCCGTGATCGTCCACCGGTGGCCCCCGTCCACCGCGGAGAAGGCCCGCTCGTGCAGGGACTGCTCCAGCGTCGCGAGCGTGCTGCCGGGCACTTCGAGGTCGCGCAGCATCCCGAGCTGCAGGGCGTTGAGCAGGGTCTCGTAGCTGGCCAGGACGGGGGCGCCGCCGGGGGCGTCGAGGTGGCTCTTGACCAGGGCCGAGACGGCCTGCACGGTGGTGTTGCCGATGGCGATCTCGACCTGGTCGGTCCAGGGCTGGCCCGCGGCCGGGGTGGCCAGGAACGGCACGCCGGCCGCCGGGCCGGCCTGGTCCCACACGACGTCCTGCATGGTGCCCGCGCACAGGGTGCCGTCGGGCACGTCCAGGGTCGCCAGCGCGTCGCCGTCGCCGAGGGTGTAGGAGACCGCGCGGTCGCTGAACTGCCAGCCGTACTGGCTGGCGGTAACGCGGGCGAAGACGTCGGCCGGGGTGCTGGTCACCTTGGCCCGCTGCTCGCGGGCCTGGCTCAGGTACTGGCCGTACTGGCTGGCGACGTCGTCGGCGAGGCCGGCCAGGGGGTCGCGGGCGGGGTCGGGCAGCCAGCCGATGACGGTGTAGGAGGCCCGGAACCGGACCGGGTTGTTCCCGGTGATCGCCGCGTGCAGGCCCGGCTCGTCGGCGAACGCGTCCCAGAAGCCGAACACGCTGCGGCAGTCGGGGTAGTAGCCGCTGAACGCGGCGCCGACGAAGCCGATGGACGTCAGGTAGAGGGGGGTGCCGCCCGGCCCGGTGTAGTGGGGCAGGTAGCTGGCGGCGCCCTGCGCGGCGGGATCCCAGCGGGCGGCCTCGACCACGCGCCCCAGGTACATGAAGGGCGTGCCGTCCGGGGCGGTGAGCGGGACCGGGACGGCCGGGCGGGGGATGCCGTCCGGCCCGGGCGGCAACGTGGCCGACACGTAGTCGCTCTCCACGACCCAGCTCGCGGGCCGGGGGGCGCCGTAGCGGCCGGCGGCGGCGTCCCAGGTGGCGAGCGAGCGGGTCACGAGCCACCGGGTTGGCGCGGGCGGGAACGCGATCGCGCCGGTGGCGGGGTCCTGGCGGCCCCGCTTGAAGTACTCCGGCAGCTCCCAGTGCAGGTGGACGCCCGTCTCCAGCGGGACCGAGGGGCTGCCCTGCCCCAGCGGCAGCCAGATCGTGTCCCCGGTGCTGGCCTGGGTGGCCCGCGAGCCGTGCGGCAGCAGGTCGAACGCGGCGGTCCGGCCGGCGAACCCGGCCCCGGGCGTCACGTTGGTCGAGTCCGGGCTGGACACCCGCAGCGCGGCGACGTTCAGCGGGACGATGGCCTTCATGACGCGCCCCGGCTGACGAAGCTGACCATGCCAACCCCTTCGGTCATCGCGAACCCCATGTCGGCCGAGTCGACCGGCCCGCCGCCGTTCGCGGCGGCGAGCGCCGTGGCCAGGTCGGCCAGCCGCAGCACGCGCGGCGAGCGGGGGCGGAAGCTGGCCCCGATCGCCACGTCGACGGTGCCCGGGCCGAACGTGACCGAGCCGTCGGCCGCCCGGCGGAACGTGCGCAGCTTCTTGCCCGCCGACGGCCCCTGGCCGGCGGCGGCGGGCGGCGCGTAGTCATCGATCCCGTAGTGCAGCAGCTCGGGAGCCTGGTGGACGTCCACCCGGTAGGCCTCGCCGTGCACGAGGCACAGCAGGGTGTCGCCGCGCGGGCCGAGCCGGTCCAGGCGGCGGACTGGCAGCAGGGCAGGCTGCGGGTCGGCCGGGGTGGCGCCCGCGGGGTAGACGTTGACGCCCAGGCCCGGGTAGTCGGTCACGATCCGGGAGCGCAGCAGGAAGCCGGTCCAGGGGGCGCCGGCGTCGGCCGGGCCGGGCGGGGCCACCTCGGCCCGCGGGCGCAGCGGGGCGGCCGCCCGGGCGCTGGCGGCGACCGGCCCGAGCAGGGCGCCGTCGAGGCTGGCGCTCGCGCCGCCGGCCTGCGCGGTGAGGTTGCGGCCGAGGCTGAACGCGCCGTCGAGCAGGGCCGTCACCCATTGCTCGTCCAGGCGGAAGAACCGGATCGACTCCGGCGGCAGCATCGCCTCGTCCGGCACCAGGTAGCCGAACGGGACCCCGGCCAGGGTGAGCAGCCGGCCGAGCCACGCCGCGAGGTCATCGGGGACGGTGACCTCCCCGAGGGTGGCCGCGACGGCGGCCGGGCCGGCGAACGCGGACGTGATCGCCTCGCGGCGGGCCGCCCGGGAGAACATCGTCATGAGGTGCCCGCATCCTTGATCAGTCGCATCGTGTCGTGCAGCAGGGTCGTGGTGGTGGCCGTGGCGCCCGGCGGGGCCTGGATCAGCCCGGCCAGGGCGGCGTCGATGACCTGCCGCTCGGCGGCGTCCACGACCGCCTGGGCCTGCCCTTTCTTCCAGGCGTAGAGGGAGGCGGCGTAGCTCTGGTCCTGCAGCGCCATGAGCCGCCCGATCGTCCACGCGGCCGCCAGCGAGGCGTCGAGCATCCCGGTGGTGGGGTCGAAGGCGAGCACCTGGTCGGGCGAGGAGACCGGCAGGGGCGGCCCCGGGCGAGCCTGGTCCGCCGGCGACAGCGGCCCCCGGTACCACGACACGGTCGCCTCCCCGGTCCGCAGGCCGTGGTCGAGCGGCACGTAGCCGGCCGCCAGGGCGGTGGCGACCGGCCCGCTGGCGCCGGGCACCGTCAGCCGCAGGTTCGGGCAGGCGGCGTCGGGGCCGCCGGCGGCCCGCCCGTTGAGCTGCTGGAGCTGGTCGGTGAAGGCGGACGGCTCGCCGGTGGCGGCGAACGTCCAGTGCTGCAGGACCGCCAGCCGCAGCGACCGGGCCAGGTCCAGCCCGGGGGCGGCGGGCGTGCCGCCTTCGCTGGTGGCGGGCAGGTAGCCCGCCAGTGCCTCCAGCGAGACCAGGTAGGCGTGGCTGAGCTTGCCCGGCTGCGGCAGGCGGGTGCCGATGACGATGGCGAACGTGCCCGTCGGGTCGCCCGGCGGCTGGTCGCCGAGCGCCATCGGCTTGTTCTCGACCGACACCTGGCGGACGTGGGCGCTGAGGCTGAGGTCGGCCAGCGTCGGGGCGATGTCGGCGAACAGCCGCAAGGGGACGTCGAGCACCTGGACCGGGTCGCCCGCCGCCTCGCCCGGGCCGAGGCCGCTGGTGCCGGTGGCGCCGGCGAAGTAGCTGTAGCCGGCCCCGAGCGTGCTGGCCGGGTAGGCGGCGGGCGGGAACAGGTCCCCGGTGACGGCGGTGACCGGCTCGAGGGCCAGCCCCGGGCAGGCGGCGACGTCATCGTCGTCCAGCACCAGCACCGCCAGCCAGGTCGCCGCGTCGCCCTCGCTGTCGAGGCCGGCCGCCGGCCGCGCGGGCGGGCCGGCCGCGGGCGAGCGCGACCACGGGAACGCCGGGGCGGTGAACACCACGTGGGGCAAGGCGGTGCTGAACTCGCCGCTGGCGTTGGACGCCGGGAACACGGACGCGACGGTGGCGGCGGGGTTGCCGAGCCGGAAGCGGTCCCCGGCCACCGCGAACGTCCAGGTCCGGCTGAACGCCTCGCCGCTGACCGGCTCGCCGCCGGCGTCATCGACGCGCTGGCTGACGGTCAGCTGGTAGCGGCCGTCCTCCAGCCCCGGCAGCCGATGCTGGAGGAAGGTCACGAGCTCCCCTGCGGGGACAACGCCGGGTGCGGTCATGCCCAGGTCTCCGATCCGATGCGGGCGATGGCGGGCCAGTCGGCCAGCGTGGTCCGCGCCATCGCCTCGACGCGGGCGGCGTCGCCGGCCAGGGTGGCGAAGCCGAGCCGCCGCAGCTCGTCCAGCGTGGCCGACCGCTGGCTGGCCACCCACGGGTCGGCCAGGGCCGCCAGCGCGTACCGCTGGTTGCCCAAGGTGGCGGCGTGGGCGCCGGCGACGGTGATCGTGAGCGTCGCGCCGTCGGCGCTGGCCTGCGCGGTCACGGTGTACTGGCCGTCGGCGGCGGGCGCGGTGTAGCCGAAGCCGGTGGTGTTGCCCGGGCCGTAGACCAGCGACGCCAGCGGCACGTCGGCGACCTGGGCCGGGTGGCGGGGAACGGGCGAGATCGCCAGGCCCGTCAGGGTCGCCGGGATCAGCCGGGGCGCGTTCGGGTCAGCCGCCGGGCCCGGCTCGCCCCACAGCGCCGCGGCGGACGGGCCCAGCCGCGGGGCGACGGCCACGCCGGTCACGTACTGGGTGAACTGCCCGCTGGCGTCGCCCCGGCGCAGGGTGACGGCGTGGTAGGAGGCGACGCCGGACTCGCCCATCGGGGCGATGCTCAGCCCGGGCGCCCAGGCCTCGGTTTCCGAGTAGGTGGCCGCGCCGTCCTCGAGCTGGAGCAGCATCCCGCCGGGGGCACCGCCGGGAGGGGCGCCCGGCTGGTAGCTGGCGACGGCGTTGGGCAGCTCGGCCAGGGCGCCGTCCGCGGTGGCCCAGCAGGCGTGGTTGGCCGGGATCGAGCTGGCGGTCAGGATCCGGAACTGGTCGGGGTCCAGGATCCAGTCCAGCCCGTCGGCCTGGGAGACAAGGCCCGCGCTGACCGTCGCCTGGACGATGCCGGTGACGGCGTTCCCGTCCGCGCCGCCCGCTCCCGCGCCGGGTGACGGCGCGGCCGCGGCGGGGACTGCCCGCGCGGCCAGCATGCGGGGCGCGGCCTGCGGGCGGGCCACGGGCGCGGCCGGGGCCGGGGCACTGGCGCCCGGCCCGGGCAGGAAGCCGCTGGCGAACGCGGCCCAGCCGACGGGGGCCGGGGCCGCCCGGGGCGCGCCGAACGCGATCGTGAACGAGACCACGTCGAGGTCCACGAGGGCCTCGCCGCCGAACGCGGGCCCCCACAGCTGCAGGTCGGCCCCGATCTGGACGCTGAGGGTGAACAGCCCGAGGTCGACTGAGCAGCCAATCGTCACCCACGCGTGCGCCTCGTAGTGGAACGGCGCCCAGGCGATGAGGAAGTCCACCCCGACGTCGAACCAGGCCTTGACCGGCCCGGCGGTGAACGTGGCGCTGAGCCGCAGCCCGGCCATGAACAGGCCGGGCGTGAGGGCGAAGTAGGCCTGCCCGGTGACCTGCAGCGGGCCGAGCGAGAAGGCCAGGCCCAGCCGGGGCACGACCGGGTAGTTGTCCGGCCGGGCGAACGCCGGGTGGTAGCCGCCCAGGCTGACGACGAAGTCGCCCCGGTTCGGGCCGGAGAACCACGCGTAGAACGCGAACCCGCCGGTCAGCTTCACGAACCCGCCGAGCAGGTAGGACGCGGGCGAGAGCTTCCCGTCCACGGCCAGCAGGCCGGTCGATGGCGTGAACGACGCCACCACGTCGATCTCGACGTAGGCGACCGGGAAGGGGTCCTCGGCCGGGAACGTCATCGAGGCGATCCCGACGACGCCGACCTGCAGGTCGACCCCGAACGCGACCGAGATCACCGCGCGCGCCTGGATCATCTCGAACGAGGTGAGGGCGATGCCCGCGGCCAGCCAGTACTGCCCGGCCAGCGGCTCGAACGCGTGCTGGAGGGCGGGGATCACCGCCTTGATCGTCTCGGCCGGGCTGGCCTGCTCGGCGGGCGCGTTGCCGGGCAGCAGCGGGTAGCCGGCGACCTGGTCGATGCCGGGGAGGATGAGCCGCGAGTTGATGCCGAACCCGGCCGCGAGGCCGGTCACGTACAGGAACGGCGGCCCGCCGAGGGGGGCGTTGACGGCGAGGTAGATGAAGAACGAGGCCGGGTCGGCGTCGGGCGCCCACCCGCCCAGCGCTTTCAGGGAGAACGTCGCCGCCGAGACGATCAGCTCCCCGTAGTAGGAGTCGAGCACCCGGCCGGCGACCTCCTCGCGGACCTTCAGGAACGCGCCGCCGATCGCGATCGGGGGCTGGTCGAAGGCGAGCGCCAGCCCCTGGAGGCTGAACTCGGGCCGGAACTGCGACAGCGGCGAGCCGACCGACAGGGCCTGCATCGAGAACGCGAGCGGCCCGACCGACACCGAGGCGTCGAGGGCGAACCGCAGCACGTTGCCGGCGTAGCCGACGCCGATCCGCTGGAAGGCGAAGATGCCGAACTGCTGGTTCACGTCGACCCACTTGACCGGGTCAGCCGCGCTGGCCGGGGGCACGGCGGTACCGGCGCCGCCGGCGGCGGGCAGGGCCGGCGGCGGGGCGACCGCGGCCCGCAGCGCGATCGCGTGGTCGCCGAGCCGCAGGTTCCCGTCGAATCCGACGCCCGCGTCCACCGTGGCCGGCAGCGGCGTCACCCCGGGGGGCAGCAGCGGGTTGATGACCTGGACCTGGGCGGCCGACAGGGCGGCGCTGGCGTACAGGACCTGCAGGCCCTCCAGGGCCAGGGCCTGGCCCGCGGGCAGCTTCGAGCCGACGACGGGCAGGTCGCTGAGGCTGATGTCGAGGCCGAGGCGCAGGCCGAACGCCCACTGGCTGGCCGCCTGGCGGAGGAAGACGAACTTGACCTCTTCCAGGTCGATGCTGATGCCGGGCGGTATCGCCGCGGCGACCTGGGCCGACACGGCGGCGACGAGGGACCGGAGCTCGACCGGGCCGCCGGTGCGGACCACGTCGGCCACCAGGACGTCGGTGCCGGCGTCGCGGGTGTCGAAGACGAGGCCGAACTCCAGGCCCGCGAGGGTCACCGTCCCGGTGAAGGTCGCCGCGTAGCCCTGCCCGCCCGTGGCGACGGCGACGTGCGGGTCGCCCGCCGCCGGGGCCTGCGCGGCCGGGAGCACGGCGATCGTGACGGCGACGGCGACCGGGGCGGCGTCCACCGTGAAGCCGGCCGCCAGGTCGAATGACACCGCCCCGGTCGCGGACTGGTAGCTGACCGCCACCCGCGACAGCTCCAGGGACCTGACCGGCTCGGGGACCCCGGTGATGCCGTACTGGCTGGCGAGGCCGGCGATGAGCTGGCCGATGGTGAAGCCGGTGAGCTCGCCGGTGAACGCGAACCCGGGCAGGACCGGCCCGGTGACGCCGGGCAGCACCGGGGCGCTGCCCATCGCGTTGACGAAGGCCACGTCGGGGGCCGTCAGCGGGGCCGACGTGACCGCCAGCTTCAGGTGCGCCAGCCCGGTCACCATGGCGCCGGGCAGCGGCAGCCCGGCCGCCGCCGTCCCGGCCGCGATGTCCAGGGTGAACAGGAACTTCGCGTCCCCGCCGGCCTCCAGGTAGGCGAGGGCGGCGCTGGCCAGGGTGACCTGGAGGCCGTCGGGGACGCCGGCCGCGACGCCGGGCGCGACGCTGGCGATCAGGTCCCGGACGCTGACCGTCCCGGCGCCGCCGGGGGCGGTGTACTGGGCGAGGAGGCCGTCGGCGCTCGCGCCGTCCGCCTTGGACGCGAACGCGATGGCGAAGTCCAGCCCGTTCAGCGCGAACCGGCCGGTCGCGCGCTTGGTGACGCTCGCGCCCCAGTTCACCTGGAACCCGAACGAGAAGGCGGTGAGGGTCAGGACGCCGGGGATGATCTCCCAGTCGAGCACCGGGACCAGCGGGTCGCTGGCGTTCGCCAGCTGCAAGGTGAGCCCGAGGTTGGTCAGCGTCGCCGGGTCGAGCGCGAGGCCGACGTTGAGGTCGCTCATGACGAACCGCAGCCGGTCCAGGCCGCCCGCCGCCACCAGCGGGGCCAGGTCCACGCCCGGGGTGAGCTGCGCGAGGTCGCCGAGGCTGGGCAGGGCGACGGCGGCCGAGACGGCGGCCAGCCGCCACCGCTCCGCGGGCGCGTTGCGGCCGAAGCTGACCACGATGTCGCTGCCGCCGGGCAGCCCGATGACCCCCATGACCAGGCCGGTCACGGCCGGGACGGCGTCCACGGTCAGGCTCATCTGCAGCGACCGCAGCTCCAGGACGTCCTCGACCAGCACCCAGGGCTGGCTGGAGCGCAGCGCGACCGACAGCTCGGCCAGGGAGAACGTGCCCGCGTTGACCGCGACCCGCAGGTAGCTGAGGGTGAACCCGCCGATGTCGCCGAGGCCGGCCGGCAGGAGGGCGGCGAGCTGCTGGCCGTCGCCGCCCAGGAGCGCGCCGATGTCGCCCAGCCCCGGCAGCTCCAGGTCGGGATAGGCGGTCAGCGACCAGGTGCCCGTCGGCGGGGACGGGACCGACGCGCTCAGCTCGACCGCGCCGAGCAGGAAGTTGCCCTCGACCGCGCCGTCCTCCGTCAGGGCGAGGGCGCCGGCGTCGTCGTAGGTCAGGTCCAGGGTCACGACGACGTCGGTGAGCGCGATCTTCCCGCCGGCCGCCGTCCACAGCGGGGCGCCGGGGCTGGTGGCGTCGGCGATGTCGAGGACGAGGCCCGACAGGCCGGGCGCGTCGCGGCACAGGTAGAGGCTGAAGGAGGTCAGGGCCAGGTTGCCGGGGGCGATGATGGCCGGGATGGCGGCGAGCAGGCCCAGGCCGGGCAGGAGGGCGCCGAGGTCGCCGAACGACCAGCCGCCGCCGCCAGGGGCGATCAGGTAGCCGCCGATGTCCGCCTGCACCTGGACCACGGCCGCGCGCGGGCCGGCCGCGGTGGCGACCGTGCCCTCGACCTGGACGGCGAGGGACGTGGTGACCAGCCCGCTGCTCGGCGCGGCCACCCCGGCCAGGGCGTAGCGGGGCGCGCTGAACGCCAGCGGCCCGCCCAGCCCGGGGGCGGTGACGGTGGCGGTGGCCCCGGCCACGGTGACCGGGGCGAAGAAGGCGTCCGGCAGGGCGGGGAACGCGCGGCGCAGCACCGGGATGCCGTCGGCCCGCAGCAGCGCCTGGCACGCGACCTCGCCCCCGGCGTCGGTGAAGGACAGGTCCACCGTGACGTCGCCCAGCCGCCCGCTGACGGCCAGCTCGCCGCCGGCTACCCCGGCCGGGAGGGTCACGCCGTCGAGGGTGAGCGCGGCGAGCGCGAGCTCGCCCGCGAGCAGGTCCAGCAGCGGGGCGGCGCTGGTCGCCCCGATCGTGGCCGGGCTGAGGACGAGCGCGGCGCCCTGGCGGGCGTGGCCGAGCGCGGTGAGCAGCTCCGCCAGGATGGCTGATGTCTGGGGCATGCGTTCTTCCTCGCTCAGGTGGGCAGCCGGTCGCCGCGGCCGTACACGTCCCAGTCCAGGAACTGCCGCGCGGCCTGCTTGATGAGGGCCTTCTGGCCCTTGGCGCCCCGGCGGGGGCCGGCCAGCAGCGCCAGCGCGCCGCGGATGTTCTTCTCGAACACGGCCTCGATCTGGTTCTCGGGCAGCTCGAACCCGTCCGGGGTCAGGTGGGGCGGGTCGAGCTCGATGGTGAAGGCGCGGGCCTGGTACTGCTGGGCGGCGTAGTCGACGATCGAGCCGAGCCCGTCGTAGCCGATGACCTTGCGCGGCGGCCCGAGGCCGTAGTCCCGCTGGCCCTGGGTGTGCACGAGCTCCTGCAGCGCCTTGCCGAGGGCCTTGTAGTCGTCGCCGACCTCGCCCCGGTCCCAGGCCTCGGTCGGGTACAGGATCATCTGCGCGTAGGAGTGGTAGTCGATCATGGCGGTGATCCCGCCCGGGAAGGCCTGCGCGACCACGGTCAGCCAGTTCTGGACGGCGCGGGTCTCGGCCTCCAGGCCGCCCCGGGTCCCGAAGTAGGTGTCGCTGCTGGCGTTGCCGCCGCGCAGCTTCCACTCGCCGTCCTCCAGCCGGCTGATCGCGTGGCCCCAGGCCGCCGTGGGGTAGTTCCGGTTCAGGTCGACGCCGGTCCGGTGCGGGTTGGTGGCGCAGTGCTCCCACTGCGCGGGCGCCTTGCCCGCGTTGTAGACCGGCGCGTCGTAGGTGACGTTCAGCGCGACGGCCAGGTTGGCCAGCGGCGCGTTGATGGCGGGCGGGTTGGCGCTGGTGAGCTCGGCGACCCAGTCGTCGTTGGTGCCGGGCAGCTTGCGCCAGTTCTTGCGCCAGTCGCGCAGGCCGCCGAACACCGTCGTGTGGTTCCCGTCGGGGTTGAGCATCGGCAGGATGTAGATCCGGCGGGAGTCGATGAGCTGCTTGAGGGCCCGCTGGTAGTCGCCGACGGGATTGTCCGAGTAGTGCCGGACCAGGTACTCGGCCAGCAGGTAGGTGAACTCGGCCGCGATCCACTCCCGGGCGTGGATCCCGCCGGTGATCATGAGGGCGGGCGCGGCCGGGTCGTTGCCCGCGTTCCCGAGCGAGAGCATGCGGATGTCGCGGTCCCCGGCGGTCCGGCCGATCGACGCCTCGGCGATGTTGGGGACGCCGTTGGCCTCGCCCAGCGCCCGCAGCGCCCGCAGGTCCTGCACGAGGCTGTAGAAGCGGAGGTTGCCGGCCCCCGCGACCGGGTCGGACACGGTGAACGGGGCCGGGGCGGGAGCGGCGTAGTCGTAGGCGTGGAAGTGGAACTCGCCGGTCGCGTGGCGGTCCGGCGGCGCGGGCGGCGCGGGGTGCACTTCGGTCGGTCTCCCTTCGTCATTCAGGCGGGCAGCTGGTTGCCCCGGCCATAGACGTCCCAGGTCAGGAGCTTCATGGCCGTCTTGGCCATTCGCAGCGGATGCTGGGCCGCCTGGGCGCGGGTGACCGTTGGGCGGGGCGTGGCCAGGACCGCCAGCGCGCCGCGGATGTTCTTCTCGAACACGACGGTGATCTGGTCCTCGGGCTGCTGGAACTTGGCCTGCGCCGCGTCCGCGTTGTCAGCCGGGTTCCAGGCCGGGTCGACCTCGATCGTGAACGCCCGCGCCTGGCGATGCTGGGCGAGGTGGTCGATGACGGAGCCGGTCCCGTCGTAGCCGAGCACCTGCCGCGGGCTGCCGAGCTGGTAATCGCGCACCCCGGGGGCGTGCACGAGCTCTTTCAGGGCGGTGCCGAGCGCCTTGTAGCCGGTCCCGACGAGGCCGGTGTTCCAGGCCTCGGTCGGGTACAAGATGGCCCGCCCGTACCCGTGGTAGTCGATCGCGGCCGAGACCGGGCCGATGGCCGCCAGCCTGACCTGGAGGGCGCCGGCCTCGGCCTCCCCGCCGGGCCGGGTGCCGAAGTAGCTGTCCTGTTCCGGGTCGCCGTCGGGGTAGACCACCGCCCCGGCCATCGCCACCCGCCCGGATGACCAGCCCCAGGCGGCGGTGGTCAGGTTGCGGTTCAGGTCGACCCCGTGCCGCTGGTTCGCGGGCAGGAAGGCCAGGCCCCAGGCGGCGGGCACGGGCGGCAGCGCGCCGTTCACGGGATACCCGGGCACGTCGTAGGTCGGGTTGTACCCGCCGGCCAGGTTCGCGAACGGCGCCCGCAGGACATGGCCGGGGGCGAGCTCGGCTTCCCACCCGTTGAAGTCGGTCGGCAGCGGGCGGCGGTTCTTGCGCCAGCGGCGGTGGTTATGGCCGACGCCGAACACGGAGTAGTCGTTCCCGTCGGGGTTGAGCATCGGGATGATGACGATGCGGCGGGCGTCGACGAGGTTGCGGATGGTCCGCTGGTAGCGGTTCACCGCCGCCGGGGCGGCGACGTAGTGGCTGATGAGGTACTCCGCCAGCAGGTAGGCGAACTCCACCGCCATCCACTCGCGGGCGTGGATCCCGCCGGTGATCACCACCGCCGGGGCGTTGGGGTCATTGAGCCGGTTCCCCAGCGACAGCACCGGGATGTCCCGGCCCCCGTGGGTCTGCGCGCCGAGGTTCCCCAGGTTGACGTTCGGGACCCCGGCCGCGAGCGCGTCCGCGTGCAGCCCGGCCAGGTCCTGGAGCAGGCTGTAGAACGGGAAGTTGCCGGCCGAGGGGACCGGGGCGGACAGGGCCCACGGCGCCGCGCCCGCGTAGTCGTAGGCGTGGTAGTGGAAGTCGCCGGGAAGCGCGCGCACGGGGGGCATGTCGGTCTCCTCCTACCGGTGGTGCCGCTCGAGGGCGGGCAGGTGGTTCCCGGCCCCGGCGATGAGCCGGAACTTCGGGCGCAGCCCGGCCTCGTCCCCCGGCTCGGCGCTCCAGCGGCCCAGGTGCTCCTGGACGGCGCGCTCGGCCTCGATCGCCTCGCCCAGCGGGTCCTCGCCCGGGCCGGGGGCCGCCGGGGCGAGGACCCGCTCGTGCAGGGCGCGGTGCCCGGCCAGGACCGGGACGAGGGCCGCGCGGGCGGCCGGGTGGTCGCCCGCGAGCCGGTCGCGCAGGTTGCGGAGCACGACGCTCTGGCCGTGCAGCAGCCGCAGGACGTGCCGGGCGGGTGAGTCGCCGACCCCGTCGGGGGCCGCCCGGGCCACGGCTTGGCGCCGCGCGAGCTCGGCCTCCAGGGCCGGGCGGTCATCGCGCAGGTCCAGGTCGAGCAGCTCGTCGGCGTCCAGGAACAGCACGCTGACCTCGTCGCCGGCCGCGCGCAGGGCGGCCACCTCATCGTCGCCGGCGATCAGCACCCCGCCGTCGCCCCAGCGCAGGTAGGGCTCCTCGGCGGCCCACAGCGAGCGTTCGACCTCCGGGCGCAGCGGGGCCACGTGCACCCCCCGCGCGACCCGGGCGGGCGGCCCGGGCTCGCGGACGTGCAGCCGGGTCCCGCGCCGGGCGGCGTCCACCAGTGCCCGGGCGCGCCCGGCGGCGGCGGCCGCGTCCGGCCCGGGCAGCGTGGCGGCGAGCCGCAGCTCGTTGCCGACGGCGGCCTCGACGATGTCGGGCGTGCGCAGGTTCTCGTAGGTGCCCTGGCCGTACAGCGTCGCCAGCCGGTCGAGCACGTGCTCCAGGTGCTGGTCGGCCGTCTCGCCGGCCGGGGTGCCCCGGTGGGCGCGCAGGGCGCGGGCGCTGGCGGCCGCCGTCGCCCGCAGCCGCTCGCCGAGGTCGTCGAACGCGGCCCGCTCGGCCCGGATGCCCGCCATCAGGGCGCCCCCGGCCGGCCCGCGCGCCCGCGGCCCGCGGAAGCGTGCCCGGCACGCGCCGCCGGCGCCGGCAGCGGCATGCCTATTCGCCGGTCCCGTTCCCGCAGCACCACGCTCGCCGTCCATTTCTCTCGCCCGGAATGACAGCACGAAACAGCAATAATCGGCATGGCCACGCAAATAGCGCCAGCGCGCGGCCCGGCCGCCGTAATAGGGCACGCCGAAGCCGAGATCCCAGCCCCTGGTACCGCGAGCAGCGCGAACAGCACTGCTAGCGCGAACGACCCTGGCCATGCCGGTAACACTGGCCGCGCCGCGTGGAAACGGCCGCCCGGCGGCCGCTAAAGACTGACGTGTCCCGCTCTCCCCTAGTTTGTCCCTCGACATTGGACTACGGCATTCATGCCCGTGTCAAGGACCCGCCGCGACGGCGGGGCGGCGTCGCGGCCGGGGGCGGCCCCGTGAAGGATAATATTGCGCTAGATACCACAAAGCACCGCAAGCACGACGTAACGCCACCGATGATCCTAAAGCCGGGCAAGACAGTCTGGTTATTTCTAGCTAAATACAGGAAAGGCGGCGCAGGCGGGAATCGGAACCATGCTCAGATGATGGCAACCCATTCCAGACACGCACATCGGGGGGCATCGATGCGCACGCGCAGACTTTTCCGCTATCTCACGGCCGGGACCGCCGGCCTCGCGTTCCTGCTGGCCAGCGCGGGTACCGCCCGGGCCGCGAGCCCGACCGCCAGCGGCTTCGATAACTGGAGCTGCCGCCCGTCGGCCGCCCATCCGCAACCCGTCGTGCTGCTGCACGGACTCGGCGGCAACGGGCCGGGCAACTTCGCCGCCCTCGGCCCTTACCTCGCGTCGGCCGGCTTTTGCGTGTACGCCCCGACCTACGGCGAGGCCATTCCCGGCCTTCCAGTCGGGGGCCTGACGGCGATTCCCGTGTCGGCGGCGCAGATCGCCGCGTTCATCGGCCGGGTCCGCGCCGCGAGCGGGGCCGCGCGGGTCGACCTGGTCGGGCACTCCGAGGGCGGCTTCCAGGCGCTGTACGGGCCGAAGCTCGTGCCGGGCGAGGCCGCCACGGTGGCCCGCGTCGTCGCGCTCGCGCCGCCGACCGCGGGCACCACCGTGTCCAGCCTGGTCACCATCGCCGGGCGCCTGGGGATCCTCGGGGCGGCCAGCGCGGTCCTGGCGGCGGCCGGGTGCGCCGCCTGCACCGAGCTGACCCCCGGCGCCAGCGCGGTCGCCAGCCTGCACGCCGGCCCGGTCGCGCAGCCCGGCATCGCCTACACGGTCATCGCGTCCACCCGGGACGAGCTGGTCACCCCGTTCGGCACCGAGTTCGTGGACGAGCCGGGCGTGGTCAACGAGACCGTCCAGGCCAGCTGCCCGGGCGACCCGGTCGGGCACATCGGCCTCGCCTACGACCCCGACGTGGCCGAGCTCGTCGCGAGCGCGCTCGACCCCGGGCGCCCGGTCCCGGTCACCTGCACGAAGGGGCTCCCCTTCTAGGGAGCCCGCCAGCGGCCGGGCTGGCCGCCCGGCTCCTCCCACTCGCCCTGAGTGGCCAGCCAGGCCGCGAGCTGCGCGCGGGAGGAGATCCCGAGCTTGGCATAGGCGCCGGCGATGTGCGTATCGACGGTGCGGTCGGTGATCACCAGCCGCCGGGCGATCTCGTTGCTGGTCAGGCCGCTCCCGGCCAGCTCCGCGACCTCGCGCTCGCGCCGGGTCAGCGGCCGGCCGAGGCGGCTGGCGCGGGGCGGCCGGACGGGCGCGGGCGCGGCCTGGCCGCTCTCGCCCGCCGTCCCGGGATCGCCGGGGACTCCCGGGTTCCCGGCGGTCCCGGCGGTCCCGGCCTCGGCGGACGGTTCCGGCGGGGCGGCCTGGCCGGAGGCGAGGCGGACGGCGGCGTCGAGGTCGAGGGCGCCCCCGGCCCGGAACAGCTCCGCGTACCGATCGGGGCCGAGCTGGTCGCGGGCCGCGCCGACGACGAGGTTGTGGTAGTCCTCGAACGCCTGCGCGCCGCCGAAGCGCTTGCTGGTCCGCTCCCACAACGCGTCCGCCGCCCCGTGCAGCCAGGCGATCCGCTCGTACTGCCGCTCGGTCAGCGCCAGCATGGCGAGCGACTCCAGGCAGTACGCCAGGCCGACGATGTCGCCCAGCTCGTGCTTGAGCGCGAGCGCCTCGGTCGCGGCGGTCGCGCTCGGCGCCGCCTCGCCCCGCATCAGCAGCGCCTGGGCCTTGATGAGCGTCAGGTAGCTGCGTCCCCAGCGCTCCCCGGCGGGCAGGCGGCCCAGCCCCTGCTCGCACCGCCCGATCGCCTGGTCGGCCTCGCCGCTGAGCAGGTGCAGGTAGCCCAGGTGGATGTCGAGGGACACGAGGCCGCTGTCGTGGCCGAGGGCCGCCAGGCGCGCCTCGGCCTCGGCGGCGGCCGCCCGGGCCGCGTCCGGCTGGCCGCCGAAGACGTAGGCCAGGCACAGGTACGCGTGGCCGAGGGCGCAGCCCAGCGCGTCGCCCTGCTCCGCCGCGAGGGCGGTGGCGGCGCTCAGGTCGCCCGCCGCCTCCCGTGCGTCCCCGGCGAAGGCCCCGAGGACGCCCCGGGTCAGCAGCAGCCGCGCCCGGGCGGGCGACCCCGCGGGCAGGCGGCCGAGGATCTTGCCCGCCCAGTGGCGGCCCTCGCGCAGGAAGCCGGATACCTCCCAGTACGGTCGCAGTTCGGCCGCCAGCGTGGCCGCGCCGCCCGCGCCCGCCGCCCCGTCGAGGGCGTAGCCGAGGGCGGCGCGGATGTTGGCGTGCTCGCGGCGCAGCGCGGCGAACCGCTCCAGCTGGTCGCCATCCTTGTCATGGCGGGCGAAGTCGGCGGCCTGGCGCGCCAGCCAGGCGACGTGGCGCGCCCGGACGGCGGCCTCCTCGCCCGACCCGGCCAGCCGCTCGGCCCCGAACTCGCGGATCGTGTCCAGCAGCCGGTAACGGGAGGCGTCCGCGCCCGCGCGCAGGACGACGGACTTGTCGACCAGGCCGACCAGGGCCGGGAGGATGCCGCCGGGGTCCAGCGGGCCGCCCGCGCAGACCTCCTCGGCTGCCTCCAGGCTGAACGAGCCCGCGAAGGCCGCCAGGCGCGCCCACAGGGCCTGCTCGGCCGGGGTGCACAGGTCATGGCTCCACTGGGTGGTGGCCCGGAGCGTCTGCTGGTGCGGCCGGGCGTGGCCACGCCCGTCCCCGGGCTCCCGGCCGAGCTCCAGGAACCGGTGCTCCAGCCGGTCGGCCAGTGCCCGCAGCGAGGTCCCGCGCAGCTGGGTGACGGCCAGCTCGATCGCCAGCGGGATCCCGTCCAGCCGGCGGCACAGGGCGATCACGTCGTCGCGGCGGGCCGGGGTGACGGTGAAGCCGGGCACGAGCGCGGCCGCCCGCTGCTCGAACAGCTCGACCGCGTCCCCGCCCGCGCTGGGGGTCCCGGTCGCGGACGGGCCCGGGACAGGCAGCGGCGGGAGGGCGAAGCAGTGCTCGCCCGGCACGTCCAGGGGCTGGCGGCTGGTGGCCAGGACGGTGACGCCGGGCGCCTCCCGCAGCACCGCCCCCACCAGCGTCCCGCACCCGCCGAGGACGTGCTCGCAGGTGTCGAGGACCAGCAGCAGCCGGCGGCCGCCCAGGTAGCCCGCCACCGCCTGCGCCCCGGGGCGGTCGTCGTGCTGGGCCAGCCCGAGGGACGCGGCGACCGTGTGGGGGACGAGGTCGGGGTCAGCCAGGCCCGCGAGGTCCACGAAGCAGGCTCCCTGCGGGAACCGCCCCGCCTGGGCGGCGGCGGCCCGCAGCGCCAGGCGGGTCTTGCCCACCCCGGCCGGGCCGGTCACGGTGACCAGGCGAGCCGAGCGCAGCAGCCCGGCGACCGTCGCCAGCTCCCGCTGGCGGCCGACGAAGCCGGTCACCTCGGCCGGCGGCGCCCCGGGACGCCGCTGCATTAATTCCAGCCCCACCCTGCCCCCATTGACCATGATTAGCGTCACCTTATCATCACAATCCGCTGTAGAGCACCGGATGACGACAGGCACACGCACGGTCCAGGATGGGATAGGCTAGCTCCCGCAGGACAACGCAGGCTCTCGCCGGAGCCAGCCGCAGCCCGGGCGATTGGCGCAGTGGTAGCGCGCTTCGTTCACACCGAAGAGGTCACTGGTTCGAACCCAGTATCGCCCACGAGATTCTGGTGACCCCTGTCCTCAATGAGGACCGGGGTCATCTCGTTATTTCCCCCGGGGGGACGACCCCCTGGAACCCCCGGTGCGCCCCTGCCGGCGCGTGGAGCGGTCCTTGTCGCGGCGCGGGGGACGACCCCCTGGAACCCCCGGCCCCGGTCAAACCAGTTACGGGCAGGATCTTGGCGCTATTTGCCCGTTTTATTGTAGTTTAGGCCTTTTCTCTTGGCGGGCTGCACCCGTTTGGCAACTTTGGCGCAACCGGAAAGCCACCCTAGTGGGCTCAAATGGGGTTTGCGGTGCTTCACCGCGCCTTCAGGAATGGCATCGCCATCAAGCTCATCGTGCCCCATCAAACGACAAGCGGCGCGACGATGCGATAGCGACGATCATGCGAGTCTTACTGACAAGCAGGTACGCAACTTCGCTACGCTCAGCTATGCAAACGATGGCAGCCGAGAAGTCTTTACTCGCTCAGTGTTGCCATATGAACACGGTGGGTAGATGCGCTTCAGCAAGGCCCTGCGACGAACGTCACAGCCGATGCAATCGATACGCAGGAACAACACGAAAGCCCAGAGCGCTGTTGGCCTGACGACAGCATCTGGACCGGACAGATGCCGTGACGATTCCCCTTCGCGCGGGTCTATGTATCGAGTGCAAACGGACGCATCGGGCCATAGACCGAATTAACGCTCCGTATCTTCGTGAGCGATTGCGCGCCTCGTCACCATCGAGATCCCGGTATTCCGGGACCTAGCGAGATTAAGGTTGGCCAGACGATGAACAGCAGCACCACCGTTTCCGCCGAGCTGGGCCTCCGGCTCGTCGTCCCCCAGCAGACCATCGTCCCGCTGGTGGCGAGCCTCTTCTACGACTCCGGGGACCCCTACGCGATCCGCATCGCGTTCCACGTGGGCCTGGACGAGCCGGTGGAGTGGATCTTCGCGCGCGAGCTGCTGGCCCGGGGCATCGACGGGCGCGAGGGCGTCGGCGACGTCAAGGTGTGGCCGGCTGCCGCCGCGGCCGACGGCTCGCCCGTCGCGGTGCTGAACATCGAGCTGTCCTCCCCGTTCGGGCAGGCCCACTTCGAGGCGCCGATCGGCGAGATCGCCGACTTCCTGGAGCGTACGTTCCGGTTCGTCCCCGAAGGCCAGGAAACCGCCCACGTGGACGTCGAGGCCGAGCTGACCGCCCTGCTCCCGGAGGCCTGACCCGCCTCACAGTGTGACGCCCGTCACTTTGTTCACTCACCTACGGTGATCCGGCCGATTCGAGTTTGCAGTGCGGCCGGGATCAAGTACAGTCTGCATGTCGCCGGAGAGACCCGGAGGCCGGACAGAAAGAGTCTGGCCACAGGCCAACCTGGCGCTGACATGCGGACGTGGCTCAGTGGTAGAGCATCACCTTGCCAAGGTGAGGGTCGCGGGTTCGAATCCCGTCGTCCGCTCGCGAGGCGGGCCGCTACGTGCCGGAGATTCGGCACCGGGGCCCGCGTTGTTTCGTCCGGGGGACGGCCCCTGGACCCCCGGCGCGACGGCCATGCGGCCTTCCCGCTAGGGCGGAGTGGCCGAGTGGCTTAGGCAAGGGCCTGCAAAGCCCTGTACACGGGTTCGATTCCCGTCTCCGCCTCCATTACCCCTTCTGAGCTGGGAAGACTCCCCTCAGGGCAAAGCAGTCACCATCTGGCCGGCCTAGCGTGCCGGTCCTCATCCTCCTCCCCTGCCGCCGCCGGCAGGCCCGGCAAGTCGCCCCCGCGGGGGGCGATGCTCCCCGGCGGGGCCGGCTCCCGGCAGCTCCCCCCGCCCGGCCTTCGCGGCTAGCTGGCCGGCGGGCAGCTCCGCGCCATGCAGGTCAGCGAGTCCAGCCAGTGGCTCCGGTCGCGGACCAGCAAGGAGCAGCGCCCGTTCCAGGAAGAGACCATCACCGCCTACAAGGTCGCCGCGCGGGCGCTCGGCGCGTGGATGGCCTCGCGCGACATGGACGGCGACTTCACCGCCTGCGACGCCGGCGTCCTGAACCGCTTCTTCCGCGACTACCGCGCCGGGCACAGCCAGGGCGGGACCAACACCAAGCAGCGCAACCTCCGGCACCTGTTCACCTGGCTGGAGGACCAGTACGACCACCCGCCCCCCTACGCTCAAGGGCGCGCGAGCCGAGGAGTGCGGGCGGCTGGTGCCGCTCTCCCACGCCACCACCCGGGCCCGTGTCGGCCTACCTGCGGGCGGCGGCGCTACCACCGGCAGGCGGGCTCCCCGTGGGTCTGGCTGGGGCTGCTCGCATTCCGGCCTGATTCGCCTGGTGATGGACTGGCGTTGGCGTCGCCTGGCCGTCGCGAACTCACGTTGATAGCCTACGGGCGTGTGCCCCTGGTCCGACGTGAGGAGATGGAGTGGCTGATCCGCCGAACCCGGACGGGCTGATCGCCGCCCGCCTGGAGCACCTCTTCCGGACCGTGCACCCCGCCGGCCGGGGGCCGTACACGCCCGCTGACGTTGCCGCCGCGATCAACGCCGACGCAAGGGAGGACGTCATCTCCGGCCAGTACATCTGGCTGCTGCGAACCGGGCGCCGCGACAACCCCACCTACAAGCACCTGATCGCGATCTCCCGGTTCTTCGGGGTCTCCCCCATGTTCTTCTTCGACGACCCCGAAACGGAGCGCGGGGCAATCCCGGCCGAGGTCGCCGTGGCGCTCCAGGACGACGCGGTCCGCGACCTGGCGCTGCGCGCGGCCGGCCTGTCCGAGCGCTCGCTCAAAGCGATCAGCGACATGGTCGACAGCGCCCGCTCACTGCAAGTCGAGCCTCCTACGCAGCGCTCCCGAGCTAGCAGTCGACCCGGACCCCATAATCTGAAGTTAGGCCCGGAAATCCGCAGGTCGCGGAGGTCCGCCCCGCACGCGCGGGGGGTAGCCCGCTGCCGCACTGGCCCCCCCGCCGCTAACGGCTACCTTGACCTCAGGGGAACCGGCACGCCCCAGCTGCTGGACGCGCTGAGGCGGGCGGGCGCGGAGGCGCAAGTCCAGGTGCTGATTGACCGGCTGCCGGCCCTGGGCCGGTTCGATCTCTTCCGTGTGACGATAGATCTCGCGGCTCAGGCGCGAGATCCGCCGTTCGGCGCGGCTGGCGGGTCCCTGGCGATCTTCATTCCGGGACGTGCAGATTCGGTCATTTTGCGCAGACGGCGCGGCCGGGGCGGCATCGGTTGCCGCCCCGGCCGCGCCGTTCGCGCGGGCCGCGCGTGCCCCGGCTGGCAGGCATCCCTGCTGTACTGCCTGCAAGCCGCCGGGTTCAGCCTCACCGACATCGACCTGGTCGCCGTCAGCGGCCTCGGCGACCAGCCACCCGGACCAGGAGAACCAGGCCTGCACCACCTCGGCATCAACATCACCCGCATCCGCCCGGTCGACCACCACCTCTCGCACGCCTACAGCGCCTAATGCCTCAGCGGGTTCCAGGAGGCAACCATCCTGGTCGTCGACGGCGCCGGCAACCACGGCGACACCGAGACCTGGTACGCCGCCCCGGGCAGCCGGGGCACCGACCCGCGCGGCCCCGACGCCGCCGCCTACCTCTAGGCCCAGGCCACCGTCGCCCTCTGCCAGCTCGCCGTCGGCTGCGTCGCCGAAACCAGCCTGCCCGACCTGTGCCTCGCCGGCGCCCTCATCGCCTCACCTGCTGAACGACCCCGCCACCCGCTACCGAAACCGCATACCGCCATCGCCAAGCCCCCGAGGCCACGACCCGCCACGGGGTCATCCCGCCGTCTGCCAGAACAGTGGTCACGCTGGACGGCTGAGGTGGTTATTTCTTGGTCAGCCCCGAACGCTGAGCTTCCCCCCGTAGCACGGCCACGTGACCTGTGTTGACCCCGTGTCAACTGGGGAGGAAGTGGCCGTGCCAGCACCACACCCGATCGAGTTCCGCCAGCGGGCCGTCGAGCTCGCGCGGACCGGTGATAAGCCGGTCGCGCAGCTCGCCAGGGACCTCGGCATCAGCGAGTCCTGCCTCCGCAACTGGATGAGCCAGGCAGGCACCGGCGATAACGGCGGGGCGAAGCTCACGACCGCGGAGAGGAAAGAGCTGGCGGGGCTGCGGAAGAAAGCGCGCCAGCTCGAGCTGGAGAACGAGGTCCTCAAGCGAGCCGCAGCGTTCTTCGCCCGGGAGGACATCCTCCCAAAATAGCGCACTCGCTGGTCCGCGAGCTCGCCGATGATGACGTTCCCGTCGCGGTGGCCTGCCGGGCCCTGGATGTCTCGCGATCGGGCTACAAGGACTGGAACGGCAGGCCGCAGTCAATGCGGGAACAGCATAGTAATGACCTGCTCAAAAAGATAAGGGACATCCACGAGACGTCCCGCAAGAGCTACGGCTCGCCGCGGGTCCACGCCGAGCTGACCATCGGCCAGGGCGCCACCGTGAACCGCAAGCGCGCCGAGCGGCTCATGCGCGACGCCGGCATCCGGGGCGCCTTCAGGCGCAGGCGGCACCGCAGCGTGGCCGGCGGGGCCACCCAGGAAGACCTGGTCAACCGGGCCTTCACGGCCGGCGCGCCCGGCAGGCTGTGGGCCAGCGACATCACGGAGCACCCCACCGGGAAAGGAAAGGTGTACTGCGCCGCCGTCATGGACGCTTACTCCCGTCCTCTACTGGACCACAGACTCGACCGCGTGACCCCAGACCGACGGTGGCCGCCGGGAGGGGGGAACCTCAGACCGAGGCCGGACTGCGGAACTTGCCCCGGGCCACGGAGCTGACACGTCAGCGTAATCAACGTTATTCTTTGCGTGAGAGGAACATCGCCGCTTACAAAGCACGACCCCCCCGCAGCCATGCTGCGGGGCTCCTAACAGCCAGGACAGGAAATATGACCATCACTGTGGGAATCAACGGCTTCGGTCGCATCGGCCGTAGCTACTTCCGCGCACTACTCGAGTCAGGCGCCGATATCCACGTGGCCGCGGTCAACGATCTGACCAGCGCGCAGACTCTGGCGAACCTGCTGAAATACGACAGCGTCTACGGTCCGCTTGCCCAGCAGGTCACGGCCGACGGCTCGTCGATCAGGATCGGCGACACCGTCGTCGAGGTCCTCAGCGAGCGCGACCCGGCGAAGCTGCCATGGCGCCGACTCGGAGTCGATATGGCCATCGAGTCGACGGGGGTGTTCAACGACGCGGCCAAGGCTCGGGCGCACATCGACGCCGGGGCGTCGAAGGTGCTCGTCTCCGCCGCGGCCAAGAACGCGGACCTTACCCTGGTCATGGGCGTCAACGACAACCTGTACGACCCCGAGAAGCACACGATCGTCTCCAACGCCTCGTGCACGACGAACTGCCTGGCGCCCATGGCCCGGGTGCTCGATGACGCGCTCGGCATCGAGTGCGGCACCATGACCACGATCCACGCCTACACGCAGGACCAGAACCTGCAAGACGGCCCGCACGCTGATCCCCGGCGCGCCCGCGCGGCCAACCTCAGCACCATCCCCACCACCACCAATGCCGCCAAGGCGATCGGCCTCGTGCTCCCGAGCCTGCAGGGCAAGCTCGACGGGTACTCGGTGCGGGTCCCGGTCCCGGTCGGCTCGCTGACCGACCTGACCGTCCGGGTGGGCCGCGACACGACGGTGGAAGAGGTCAACTCGCTGTTCCGCAAGGCGGCAGACGGCGAGCTGGCGCGCATCCTGCGCTACACAGCGGACCCGGTCGTGTCGGCCGACATCATCAGGGACCCGGCCTCGTGCATCTTCGACTCTCTGCTCACGCAGGTTATCGAGGGACGCCACGTCCACGTCTTCGGCTGGTACGACAACGAGTGGGGATTCTCCAACCGCCTCATCGACGCGACCAAGCTCGTCGGCGGCGCGGCCGCATAACCCCGGTAGGTTCGCGGCGGCCGCGAGGTTAACCTCGCGGCCGCCGCAGCCAGCCGCTAGAAGGTAACGGGAATCTCCTCGAACCCGCCGGTGATCCGGTGCTCCTGCCAGCGCAGCGACTCCTCGGGCACCGCGAGCTGGAAGTTGGGCAGCCTGCGGAACAGGCGCTCGAACGCCGCGGTCAGCTCGATCCGGGCCAGCGTCCTGCCGATGCAGGATCCCCTGCCGCAGCAGGGCGCCGAAGGCCGCGGCGGACTTGATCGTTCCCTGAAACGCCGGGCCCGCCTCGGTGACTCCCAGGTGCAATGGATAGTCACACTGACCCGCACGATATCGCAGCCGGCTGCGGTCAGCTCGGCAATCCCCACATCGAAGGTGCGGTCGGGGAAAGCGCGGGCGAACGGAGCGAGTCCCGTGGGCTCCAGCATGGCCGCCGTGATCGCCACCACCTCGGGACGCTCCGCGCCGATCTTCAGCGACTCTTCGCCGAACACGGACGTCCACGACAGCGGCGCCTCCCCGGCGGCCTTCGCCGCCGGGAAGGTCCTCGCGCGCACCGCGTGCAGGCAGTCCGCCGCGTCGTTCTCCGCCTGGGCGAAGCCGCGTCCCAGAGGGCGGTCGAGGCATGCGAGTTCTCGATCACATCGTGTTCCGGCTCGTCTCTCGACGGGTACCCGGAAAGACCGCCCTTCTGCCTGAGCTGGTCGAACCCGCGCCACCGGCCGGTGAGGATCTTGTGGACGTAGGCCTGGTGCCCTGTATCCCAGATGATCCGGTCGCGCGGCGATTCGAAAACCCTGTGCAGGGCGATGGTGAGCTCGACGACGCCGAGGTTCGGGCCGAGGCGACCGCCGGTCCGGAGGATTTTCTCAACGAGGAAATCCCTGATCTCGCCGGCCACGAGTACCAGGTCACAGCGGCGGGCAAGGGATTTGATGCCGTTCCGCGCCGCGCGGCTCGGCGAGGATTATTTTCTTCGCCGGGACGGCCGATTCCGCGATTCGCATCTGGCTGTCGTTCGTAGCGGTTCCGTCCTCACGCCGAGGCTGCCTGGGCGGCGTCCGGTACCCGGGCCGCGATCCGCAGCCGCAGGCGGCGTGGCCGGTACACGGTGGCCAGCGGGACGGCCCGGATATCCGCGTCTGGCTCGCAGGTCACTTGCCACTGGCTCAGGATCGTGGCCAGCCCGAGCGTGGTCTCGGTCCGCGCGTAGATGTCGCCGATGCACTTGCGGGCCCCGGTGCCGAAGGCCAGGAACGACTGCCGGGCGAGGGACGACTCGCGCTCGGGCAGCCAGCGGTCGGGATCGAATCGCTCGGCGTCGGGGTATGCCTCGGTTCCCAGGCTGACCGCGGCGGGGCTGAAAACGATGGTGGTGCCCTGGGGAAGGCGCAGGCCGGCCACGTCCAGGTCCTTCGTCGTGAGCCTGGTGAAGAGCCAGGCCGGCGGGTACAGCCGGAGCGTCTCGGTGATGATCCGCTCGGTCAGCGTCAACTGGGGTAGGTCCTCCCAGGCCGGCGCCCGCCCGCCGAGGACGCTGTCGATCTCATCCTGGAGGCGGCCGGCGATATCGGGGTGCTGGGACAGGAGGTAGAAGATCCACGTGAGGGTGCCGGCGACGGTCTCGGTTCCGGCCGCCATGATCGTGATGACCTGGTCGTGGACCTCCTGGTCGCCAAGTCGCCCCCCGTCGTCGTCACGGGATCGCAGCAGGGCACCGAGCAGGTCATCGCGCTCCGCCTCGCCGCCCCGGTACTCCTCAATGAGGTTCTGTGTGGTCTGGTGCAGGAAGTCCAGGTTGGCGCGGTAGCGCCGGTTGCCGGGCGTCGGCAGCCGCCGGATGAACCGCGGCCTGAACATCTGGCGGAACAGCCCGTTCAGCACTGTGTCGAAGGCCCGTTCAACCTGCTGAGCCAGGTCCTCCTCCACGGGGATGGAGTACAGGGTGCGAGCCACCGTGCGCAGCGCCATGCCGTACATCTCCGGGAAGGCGTCGACCACGACGCCGCTGCGCCAGCGCCCGCACGTCGACTCGATCTCGGCGTGCATCGCCTCGGCGTAGCGTGCGAGCTGGGGACGGGTAAACACCGACTGCATGAGGCGGCGCTGCCGACGGTGGTCCTGGTAGGGACACGTGACAAGGCCGTTTCCGGCGATGTCGCGCGCGCGGTCGTAGAAGACCCCGCCCTTGTCGTACACGCTGTCGCTGGTCAGTACCTGCCGCAGCAGTTCGGGATGACACGGCACGTAGGCGGTCGTCGGGCCGATGCGGATCTTTACGAGGTCGCCGTACGCCGACAGGGAGGACATGAACTGCACCGGCTGGCGCATCATGTGCCACGCGTGCCCAACCAGTGGGGCGCGGCCGGCGGCCGTCCCCGCTGTGAACGTCTTCTGGGGCATCGAGACGTAACCTTTCTGAAGTCGCTGCTCAGTTGTCGCGCTCGAGGCGGCCTACTGCCAGCCGCCGAGTTCCTCGAGGTAGCCGCGGGCGCCGGCGGCCCGCGCGAACTCTTCGCCGTAGCGTCCAGAGGACCGGTGCCAGTCGTACGATCCCCGGATCACTGACCGGACCGCGTTGAGCCGGTACTGGTCCACTGCCTGCTGCTCGGCGGGGGTGAGGCTGTAGGAGGCGAACAGCTCCGGCAGGCATCCCTCCAGCGTGGTGAACTGCTCGAGCCGGGCGCGAATCTCGTCTTGCATGCTCGCGATGCTCCGCTCCCTCGTCCAGCCGCGTTCGCGCATGAGGATCAGGACGAGGTTGTTCAACTCCCCGCGGGCCTCTTCCTTTTCCAGGGAGGCGATGTCGTTGAACATGAGATTGATGTCAACGGCGATAAGCAGCATCACCGTGATCAGCGGACTGTCGTAGACCCGTTGAGGCACCTCGCAGTGCTGGGTGCGCTCGGCCAGGTCGACGGTGGGCAGCACCCCGATCGTCCGCCTGCGCAGGGCCAGGTACTCGCCGCTTGAGTTGATGGGAAGATCGTGGTGCCGGCTCAGTGCCTCCTCCACGTAGCCGGAGAAGTAGCTGCGCCAGTTCCGCATGCTGCGGGCGGCCCAGCCGGGCGACATCCCCTGCGTACTGCGTCGCCAGATGTCGGCGAAACCGTGCGCGATCAGCGGCGAGCCACCCGGAAGCGGCCCGTCGAGCGCGGACGCCACCGCATCGGTAAGTCCCTTGGCGGCGACCGGATCCTCTCCCCGCGGGCCGTCGAAGAGGTCGTCGAAGAGGAAGAACCAGGACATCAGGTCGACGCCCAGGTCCAGGTCATCGTCACTGGCCCGCGGGTAGAAGAGGGAAGCCAGCTCGGCATAGCTGCCTGCGGCATGGCGTTGCGCGGCGGACTCGGTGGTGATGAGGCTGAATTGCCGTGGCCAGTCGAGATGGCCTGTCCTGGCGCGTTCGAAGTCGGGGCTACGTCGACCCGGGAATGGCATGTAGAAGTCGATGTCCTGGGGCATGAGTGCTTCCCCTCTGTCGTCTTGAGGTAATCGGCTGGTACTTGTCCGTGCCTATGTCTTCCGGTCGACGATGAAGTGGCCAAGCGAAATGAGCTCGTCCCGCGCGGCGCCGTCGAGCTCGACGCTCTCCAGTGCTGCCTGCCCGCGCTCCATGCAACGGGCCGCCTTGGCCGCAGCCCACTGGCGGCCGCCCGCGGCCTCGATGAGCCCGGCGACCCGGAGGAACTCGGCCTCGGTGTGGACAGCGGCCGGGTCAGGGGCGGGCGGCGCGGCGAGCCAGGTAGCCAGTTCGCGGCTCGCCGGCCCGCCTTCGCCGAGGGCATAGCTGATGGGCAGCGACTTCTTGCGGACGCGAAGGTCGGAGTGGACCGGCTTGCCCGTGACGGCCGGATCCCCCCAGATGCCGAGGATGTCGTCGATTAGCTGGAAGGCGAGGCCAAGCCGCGCCCCGTAAAAGCTCAGGGCCTCCACCACGGGCGCGGGGGCGCCGGCGAGCACGGCCCCGATCGCGACGCTCGCCGACAACAGCGCCCCGGTCTTGCCCGCGGCCATGTCGATGCAGTCTTCGACCGGCACCGACGTCCGCCTCTCGAAGGACACGTCCTGCACCTGGCCGCGGATCAAGTGCCTGGTGGCCCGGGCCAGCAGCCCGGCCGCGGCGACGGCGGTGGGCAACTCGGACTCCAGCAGCACCTCCTGGGCCAGCGCCAGCAGCGCGTCGCCGGTCAAGATCGCGCTCGAGGCACCCCACAGCTTCCACACCGTGGGCCGGTGGCGGCGTTCCTCGTCGCCGTCCATCAGGTCGTCGTGGATCAGGGAGAAGTTGTGCACCAGTTCGACGGCCACGGCACCGGGCAGGGCGACCTGCGAGGTTGCCCCCGAGGCCTCAGCCGATAGCAAGGCCAGGGCCGGCCGCACCGCCTTGCCCGCGGCGGCGCTGGCCGGCGCTCCCTCAGCGGTGATCCAGCCGAAATGGTAGGCCGCCTGATGGCGCGTCGTGTGGTCGAGCCGGTCCACCACCGCACGCAGCGCTGGGGTGATCGCGACGCGGCTGTGGCTGAGGCTGGCCGGGGCTTGCGTCACGCGGTCACCTCCGCCCGCCAGGGCGCGAGCGGGTCGTCGAAGATGCTGACGACCTGGCGCAGGACCCGCCTCTCGTCCGGATTGAAAGCCTCCTTGGCGTGGATGGTGCCAAGCTCGTCCCACATGACGATGTCCCCGGGCAGCCAGGAGTGCGCGTAGGTGGACGCGGGCGAGCCCGCGTGGGCCAGCAGTTCCTTGAGCAGTGCCCGGCTCTCGGCGGGCGGGAGCTCCAGCACCCGCTTGGTGTTCAGGCTGCTGATGTAGACCGCCTGGCGGCCCGTGCGCGGGTTGCGGGCGATCAGCGGGTGGACGGTGGAGGTACCGTCTTCGGGCTGGATCTGTTCCGCGGGCCGTCCGGTGCCTTCCGCGGACGCCTCAGTGATGGAGACCTCACCCTGGTACCGCTCCTCCATCGCCTCCTCGTAGCCGGAGCGCAGCGCGTGCCGGACCCGGTAGGAATGCAGGCGCCGGCGCGATTGCGGCGGCAGCGACTCATACAGCGCGTACATGTCGGTGAACAGCGTCTGGCCGCCGCCAGAGGACGGCACCTCGACGGCCTCCAGGAACCCGACCTGCGACACCCGGGGGCGGAACGAGTAATCGGTGTGCCAGTCCATCCAGTCGGCGTCGCCGACGCCGATCTTCCGGCCGTTCTCCAGCAGGTTGGAGACGATCAGTATTTCGTTGTGCTCGGGGTGCGCTCCCGTGGTCAGGCCGGTCTTCGGTATGTGCCCGAAACGCCGGCCGAACGACAGGAACTCCGCGTACGAGGGCGCGTCGTGGCCGCGGAATACCAGCACCAGGTATTCGTCGAGCGCCGCCCAGATCTCCTCGAACTGGGCCTTGTCCATGTCCCCGGTGATGTCGGCGCCGTGCACGACGGCACCGAGAGCGGCACCGGGAATCGGCAGTACTTCCATGCGCATTTACGCCTTTCGCAGATCTTCTCGGTTTTCAGTCGCGCAGTTCCAGGTGAGCGAGATCGCCGGCCTCGCGCCAGCGCCTGAGAATGTTCACGAACTCCACCGAGCCGCCGCCGTAACTGGAGTTGAGCGTGGGCAGTTCGCCTGGCTTTCCCTCGTTGTTGTAGAGCCCGGGCGTGCAACTCTCGAGGAAGTCGATGCTGTTGACGGCGAGCCTGAGTATCTCCTCGACCCATTCCTTCTCGCCCGCCTCGGAAGCCTCAACGACCCGGTGGCCGCTCTCCTCGACGGAGTTGATGGTGTAAGCGAGGTGCTGGCTCTGCTCGTTGAGCATGTACGGGATGTTGACGTGCCTGCCCGACTGGATCTTGGAGAGGATGAAGCAGTTGGGAAAGCCGTGCACCTGCAGCCCGTGGAAGGTCCTGGCCCCTTGTGCCCACTTCTCCGACAGCCTTATCCCGTCACGGCCCACGATGTCGTAGCCGGCGCGGGAGGTGTAGGGAACGGAGAACTCGTGCTCGTATCCGGTGGCGAAGATAAGGCAGTCGACCGGGTATTCCTTGCCTCTCGCGACCACCCCGGTCCTGGTCAGCCCGTCCACGCCCTGCCCCTGGGTGTCCACCAGCGTCACGTTGGGCCGGTTGAAGATTTGCAGGTAGCCGTCGTGGAAGCATGGCCGCTTGCAGTACAGCCGGAAGTACGGCTTCAGCGCGGCGGCGGTGTCCGGGTCAGCGACGCTGCTGTCGATCCGGTCCCGCAGTTCCTCCATCTTGAGGAAGTCCGCCAGCTCGGCCGCTGCCTCTGCCTCCCGCGGGTCTGGCTGTGGGCCGCCCTTCGGCAAGATCGCGGCGGCCAGCTTGGCCGTGGTCTGGGTCCAGCGGTCATTGACCAGGTCCTCGTCCTGCGGCACCCCGGAGGTGAGCGCGTGGAAGTTGTCCATCCGGCGCTGCTGCCAGCCCGGTTCGAGGGTCGCCGCCCAGCCGGGCGCGGTCGGCCGGTTGCCGCGCACGTCCACCGCCGCCGGGGTGCGCTGGAAGAGGTAGAGCCGCTCGGCCCACTCGGCCACATGCGGGGCGACCTGGACGGTCGTCGAGCCGGTACCGATGATGGCGACCCGCTTGTCCCGCAACTTGACCAGTCCGCCCTCGCTGTCCCCGCCGGTATAGGTGAAGTCCCAGCGGCTGGCGTGGAAGGAGTGGCCGCCGAAGGTCTCCAGCCCCGGGAGGGAGGGAAGCTTGGGCCGGTGCATCAGGCCAATCGACATGCACACGTACCGGGCGCGGATGCGGTCACCGCGGTCGGTCTGGACCAGCCACCGCCCGGCGGCCTCGTTCCAGCGCAGTTCGGTGACGGACGTCTGGAAGAGGGCGTCGCGGTAAAGGTCGTAGTGCCGGGCGAGGGCCTGAAGGTGCGCGAAGATCTCGGGCCCGGTCGCGTACTTCTCGGTCGGCACGGTGCCGAGCTCCTCGAGCAGCGGCATGTATATGTAGCTCTCGACGTCGGACCTGACGCCGGGAAAGCGGCTCCAGTACCACGTTCCGCCGACGTCGCCCGCGGCGTCGATCAGGCGGATCCGTTTCAAGTCGCCTGACTGGCGCAGGCGGACGCCGGCCAGCAGGCCGCCGATCCCGGCGCCCACGATCGCGACGTCCACCTCGTCGGCCAGCCGCTCGCGCTCCAGCGGCTCGGCGTAGGGGTCTTGTGCGTAGCGGCTGAAGGCCCCGCGCGCGAATTGGTAGGTGCGGCCGACATTGCGCTTGTCGCGTTCTTCGCGGTATTTCGCCCGTACCGCCGCTAGGTCGATGTCCGCTGTCCCTTCATCGCTACGGTTGTTGCTTTCGGCGCGGCCCACAACAGCTCCTCAGGGGAAGGTCGGAATGGAAACATGACGCTGGATGTCGTCGAACTGGTCGCGCAGCCGCAGTGCCGCGTCGGGATTGCTAAACAGGTAGAAGCGGTCGGTCCCGAGGGCCTCCCACACGACCTCCGCGACCTGTTCGGCCTTCACCGTGGTGTCGCCGCCCGCGCCCTTGGGGGCTTGGAGGCCCGCGACCATGGGCGTGTCGACCCGGCCAGGGCACAGCACTGACACCCGGACCGGGGTGCCACGCAGGTCAGCGCGCAGGCTCCGCGCGACCGCCAGGTCAGCGTGCTTGGAGGCGGCGTACGCGGCGCTGCCGGCCCCGACGACGAAGGCGGACATCGAGGCCGTGTGGATCAGATGAGCGGGACGGCCGCTGTCGAGCAACCGGGGGACGAAGGCGCGGGCTACCAGGACGTGGCCCCAGTAATTCACTTCGAGCACCTGCCGCATCCGGTCAAGCGGCACCGTCCACAGGGGCCGCCCGACCGGCCCCACGACGCCGGCGTTGTTGGCGATGACGTCAACCGGCCCGAGCTGGGTGAATGCCTCGTCGGCGAGGGCATCGACGGCCGCCGGATCGGTGACGTCGGCGGCCCTGCCCGCCACGTCGAGCCCGAGGCCGCGCAGCTCACTGGCCCGCTTCTCCAGAAGGGCGTCAGCGACGTCCGTCATGAGCACCCTGGCGCCGGATCGTGCCAGCCGGGCGCTGAGCGCGAAGCCGATTCCGCTCGCCGCCCCTGTCACAACGGCGGCCTTCGGCTGGAAGTGACCGTCAGGATAAGGCTCCGCCACTGCTGGCAACATCCTTCCCATGGCTTTACCCGGGCTGAGGGAGCACGAGGCTGATGCGGAAGGGCGAGGTTACGAAGAACGCCGCGGCGAAGGGGACGCGGGCGACCATGGCCGCCGCGGCTACCGCCAGCAGCGGCCATAGCCAGGCCGGCCAGCCGAGCGCCCCGCCCTCGACTACCGCCATGAGGACGCCCGCCGTGGCCTGCGGCCGAGGTGGTCCCCGAGGCGACCGCCGAGCACAAGGCCCAGGGCGTAGGTGCATGGCTTACTCGACCTGGGTCGGGGTCCCGGTAATCTTTGACATGATTCCCTTGGAGGGGTCCTTGGCCGAAGCGGTCCAGGGCGTTTCCGCGTTGAACCCGCGCACTGATCCGGCCGGCTGCACACGGGTGTCCATCGTCATCCTCATCATCGGGGGAGACGAGAAGTTCGGCAGTGACTTGTGGCAGGTGAACGCGTGGAACATGAGAAGGTCGCCCGGTTCCATCGGGGAGAAGAGCAGCACCTGGTCATCGCTGAACTCCTCGGGCGGTATACCGCGAACCGGCTGGTTGAACCGCTTGAAGGTGTCGCTGAGCACATGCTCACGCGGCCCCTTCTGATAGCTGTGATCCAGGAGGGCGACCCCGCCTATTTGCTCGTTGACCGGCATGAGCGGCACCCAGACCGTCATGAAGTCCTTGTTCGGCCCGATGTAGAAGCCATCCTGGTGAACCGGCGTCAGGTAGGACAACTCGGGGCTCTGGGAGCCGGCCTGCGAGGGGTAGTACCTGATGGTCGTCGACTTGAACACGAAGACCGGCCCGCCGAACACCTTCTCGAAAACGGATAGGGTCGTTTCGTGATTCCAGAATTCGTCGTACTTGACGTAGTCATGCATGGCGATCTCGTCCACCTCCTCGAAGGAGGGGATCGAGAGGGTCTCAAGCGTTGCCGCCGGCGCTGCGGCGCCGAGGGCCTTGAGACCTGCGAGCATCTGCTCCCCCACCGCACGGACGAGGCCGCGGTCAAGCACCCCGGGCAGGAACACGTAGCCGTGCCCGTTGATGAACTCACTCAAAGCCGCGTGGTCGTCAAGCAGCGGGGCGCAGTTTACATAGGGAACATAAGACGTGGCCAGGTCAGCCATCGGCACTCCTAACGTGCGGCGGGTTCATCAGTAATTGCACGATCAACAGACGCCCCCGCCGGGACCCCGCAGAAGGACGCGAAGAGATCATTGCCAGATTGACGATATGACTATCCTGTGAACGGTTGACGGCGTAACGAGGATCGGCGGAGACCCGGACATCATCGTCAAGTAAAAGCCTCGCAGACCGACTATACAAGAGGCTCATCTCAGATAACAAGGCATCGTGGGCGATTATGTGCGAAACGGTAGCGCCCGCGGGTGTGGTGTATCGGATGATTGATCACACCGTGACTGTTGATAAGTATTTGGAAGTCCTGTGAAAGGGCGTGCGTGCCGATGGTCGGCATGGCAGTTGGTGTCGGCCACGCCGGTGATCGTGTTTCCGATTTGGTGTTATCCGCCTGGCGGGGGCTGTGCGCAGGCGGAGAGGTCGCCGGGGCTGGCGTTCCAGGGCAGGAACCGTTCCAGGGGCGGCCCGGTGAGGGGCTTTCCGCCGTTTCTGCCGCATTCTTCGAGGTAGGTGGTGAGGTAGGTGATGATGTTCAGCCCGGCCAGCTGGGCGGTTGCGGTGCCGGTCCAGATCGCGTCGGCTTGCGCCCTCGGCTCTGGCGTGTCGGCACGGATAGGGTCGTTTCGTGATTCCAGAATTCGTCGTACTTGACGTAGTCATGCATGGCGATCTCGTCCACCTCCTCGAAGGAGGGG
>DATBEM010000140.1:0-14624 GCA_036276115.1 Trebonia sp. | reverse complement strand
CCCACGAGTCGCAGCGCTTCCGGTGAGAAAATTCCGGTTGTGGAGGATTTTCCACGCCATGGCGTGGAAAATCCTCCACAACCGGAATTTTCTCACCGGAAGCGCTGCGACTCGTGGGGCTAGGGCGATAGCGGCACTGCGCGAGGGCACTGAGGATGACCGCGCTCGCAGCCCCGGCGCTAGCGTTCCCGGCGCCGGCGATCCGCGCCCGCCCGGCCAGCGGTGGCGCCGGGCCGCCTGGACCCGACCCGGCCCAGGCGGGGAAGCCCGGCGCTGGGCGGGAAAGCCGCGCGCCCGGCCCCACGGGGAGGGGCCGGGCGCGCGGAGCCAGGAGGGATAACGAGGCGGGCTGGTTCACCGGCTCGGCCACCTCGGCCGAGTCGTCCGCCTCAGCCGCAGAAGCTGCCGAAGCCGGTGGGGCCGGCTTGGCGGCTGCGGGCCGGGTGGCCGGCTTGGCCAGCTGCTTGATGGTGATCTGGCCGTTCTTCATCGTCCCGAGCCGCTGGGCGCGGCGGGCGACGGCGCTGTCGTGGGTGACGATGACCATGGTCAGGCCCTTGTCGGCCCACATCTCTTCCATCAGCCCCATGATCTCGTCGCGGGTGTCCTCGTCGAGGTTGCCGGTCGGCTCGTCCGCCAGCAGCACCTTCGGCGCCTTCACCAGGGCGCGGGCGATCGCGACGCGCTGCTGCTGGCCGCCCGACAGCTCCGAGGGCAGGTGGCGCAGCCGGTCGCTGAGGCTGACCGACTCCAGCGCCTCGGCCGCGCGGGCCTTGCGCTCCTTGCCGGGAATCCCGAGCGGCGCCAGCGCGGTCTCCACGTTCTCCTGGGCCGACAGGGTCGGGATCAGGTTGAACGTCTGGAACACGAAGCCGATGCTGGAAGCCCGGATCTTCGTCATCTCCGCCTCGCGGGTCTTGGCCAGGTCGCGCCCGTCGAAGTCGAGGACGCCGGCCGACGGCCGGTCCAGGCCGCCCAGGATCTGCAGCAGGGTGGACTTGCCGTGCCCGGTCGGGCCCTGGATGGCCAGCCACTCGCCATCGGCGATCTCCAGGTCGACGCCGCGCAGCGCGTGCACGACCCCGCGGCCCTTGGGGTAGTCCTTCTTGATCCCCTTGAGTGAGTACATGTCAGTGTCTCCGAGTCAGGTAAGGGGTCAGCCGACCTTGGCCAGCGCGGCGGCCGGGCGCAGGCTTGCCGCCCGCCAGCCGCCGATGGACCCGGCGATGAGCCCGCCGAGGATCGCCAGGACGACCGCCGCGACGATCGCGGTGATCGTCACCGGGGCGGTCAGGTGCACCGCGACCGTGTGGGCGGCGTTCGCCCCGGCCTGGCTGAAGTTGAACCGGCCGCCGCCGGGCGCGCCGCTCGGGGCCCCGCTGGGCCGGGCGCCGCCGAAGCCGCTGCCCCCGCCCGCGCCGCCGCCGAACTGCCGGGCGCCGCCCGGGGTGGCGGACCCGGTCGTCTGGCCGACGGTCGCGCTCAGGGACGGGGCGAACTGGCCGACCAGGGCCGAGCCGATGAAGCCGAGGGCCACGCCGGCCACGCCGCCGACGAGGCCGATCACGATCGACTCGCCCATCACCTGGCCGACGACCCGCCTGCTCTTCCAGCCGAGGGCCTTCAGGGTGCCGAACTCGCGCGTCCGGCGGGTCACCGCCGACAGGGTGAGCAGGCTGGCGAGCAGGAACGCGGCGATCAGGACGAGGATCGCGAGCCACTTGCCGAGGTTGTTGGCCAGCGACGCGGTGCTCGACAGCGAGCCGGTGACCTCGCTGGCCAGGTCGGCCGAGGTCGTCACGGTCGCCCCGGAGATGTCCTTGGAGATGGTGCTCGCGACCCCGTTGACGTCGCCGGAGTTGTCGGCCGCCACGTAGATCGTGTTGACCTCGCTGGCGAGGGCGGCCAGGGCCTGGGCGCGGGGCAGCGGGATGAACACGTCGGCCGGGGTGGCGGCGCCGTTGTCGACGATGCCGACGACCTTGAAGCTGGTCGCGGTGCCCTTGGAGTTGCCGACCGCGATGGTGGAGCCGACCTTCAGCTTGTTCTGGTTGGCGTAGCTGGCGTCGACCAGGGCCACGCTGGCGCTGTCGTCCGACGTGGCCAGCGTGCGCCCGGAGGTGATCTTCCCCGACGACAGCGGCCCGAGCTCGCCGTTGCTGAGGTCAACGCCGGCCACGGTGAAGGAGTTCACGTTGAAGTTGCCACGGAAGCCCGACGGGGCGCCGCCGCCGCTTCCCGAGCCGGAGCCGCCGCCCCGGCCGCCGCCGGTCCCCGAGCCGGACCCGGACCCGGTGCCGTTCACCGCGGGGACGGTGCCGGTCAGGGTCCGGTCAGACAGGATCAGCCCGCCGGCCGCCGCCGCGACGCCCGAGATCCCGGCGACCTGGGTCACCTGGGCCGTCTTCAGCGCCGTCAGCGTGCCGGTCTCGCTTAGCGTGTTCTGGTTGAGGGTGGTGCCCGCCTTGGGCTGCGTCTGCGTCCCGATCCCCTGCTGGAACCCGAACCCGAAGCCGTTGCCGCCCTGCCCGGCCGTCGCCGCCTTGCTGACGGTGATGTCGGTGCCGACGCCGTACAGGGCGTGCAGGACGGTCGTCTGCGCGTTCTTGACCCCGGCGGACGCCGCGGTCACCGTGATCACCAGGCCAATACCGAGCGCGAGCCCGAGGGCTATGAACGTGGCCTGGCGCATGCGCCGCCGCAGTTCACGCCAGAGGTACGTGAAGAACAACAGGACTCCTCAGCAGAGAGTTAGTCAGCGATGACTGCAAGAAGACTGGCGGCGCTGGAGGGCCGCGCCGGGCGAGGTACCAGCCCTGTGCGCGGCCTCCGCGCCAAGACTCATGCTGAGGGCCGAACCTGAGCGCTTCCTGAGTGGGCTCTGCGGAGTCCCCGCGAGCCAAAATGCCTGCCCATAGCGTCAGGCAGCGCAAAAATTAGGATCTGGCAAAGGCCGGACGCCCCTACCCGGCCGGCCGACGACGGCGGCGCCGCGCCCGGTGGCGGGACAGGGTGCCGGGCTCGCGGCGCGGGGGCGGCGGGACGAGCACCCGCGGCCGGTTGAACAGCGTCATGAGCGCCGTGAGCGCCCCGCCGGCCACGAAGCAGGAAAGGCCGGCCGGGGCCACGTAGATGCCCGGGCCGGCCTCCAGGCCGGCGACGCCCGCGCCGAAGAGCAGCACCGCGCCGCCGGCCATGATCAGCGTCGACGGGACGACCGCCCGCTCCCGGCTCAGCGCCCGGGCCGGGTCCATGCCGCCCCGGGTCAGCAGCGCCGACAGGCCGGGGCGGCGCCCGGTCCACGCGCGGACGGCGAACCGGGCGCACGCGACCGCGAGCACGCAGACCAGGCTCCCCCGAGGAAGGCCACTATCGGCGGCATCGTCGCTACCCCCGTCAGCGCAGCGCCAGCGCCACGACGGCAACGGCCTCGTTCGCGGCCAGGATGACGGCCAGCGGCCACCAAGGCACGTGCAGGTAGCACCGGTACGACGACTCGCGGCCAGCGTTCCCGGCACCGGCACCGGCACCGGGCTCGGACTCGGACTCGGACTCGGACAGCAGCGTGGCCTGGGCCGCGCGCATCCGCACGGCGACGGCGCGCGTGTACTTGTCCCCCGTGATCAGCCCGAGGAGCGAGCCCCCGTACATCAGCGAGCCGACATCGGCCTGGTCGCGCACGATGAACCGCAGCCCGTTCCCGGCCCGGATGCCGACGAGGTCCGGCCACGGGACGTATTGCCGGACCAGGAAGTTATCCACCGTGACGCCGGAGCCGTCAATCCGTACGGCCGACTGCCAGCCCAGCAGCCAGAAGGCGGACATGAAGGCCGGCACGATCACCGCGCCGCCCGGGTCACTGCCATGGGGATGGGTGATGAACCCGAACGCGAAGGCGCCACGCGCTCGGCGGCAAGCTCAGGGCCTCCCACTCGCTAGCCCGTCGACCGCCTCCTGGAATGGCTACCCTTCCCCACCAGCCGCCGCCTTCGCCTTGCCCTGCTGGGCTTCCCAGAAATCTGACCAGAAGCTCCACAGCCCCAGCAGCGGCCCCAGGTTCGCCCGGACGCGCCAGCGGCCCATCTTTGTTTGGGCTTTGCGGGACCAGAGTCCCGCAAAGCCCAAACAAAAGGCCAGCGCGATGAGTACCGCCCTCGCTGGGCTAGCGGCGGACCTCGCGGGGGAGGCCGAACTGGACGGACTCGGTCGTCGTCACGCGCTCGGTGACCGAGACGGTGCCCAGGCCCGACAGCGCCTCGATGATCTCGGCGACCACGGCCGGCGGGGCCGACGCGCCGGCGGTGAGGCCGACGGTGCGCACGCCGGCCAGCCAGGACAGCTCGATGTCCTCGGCCCCGTCGATCAGGTGGGCCTCGGTCCCGGCCCGCTGCGAGCGCTCGACCAGGCGGACGGAGTTGGAGGAGTTGGCCGACCCGGCCACCAGCACCAGGTCAGCCTCGTCGGCGATGGCGCGGACGGCGGCCTGCCGGTTCGTGGTCGCGTAGCAGATGTCGTCCGAGCCGGGCGCCCGCATCCGCGGGAACCGCATCCGCAGGGCGGTGGCCACGTCGGCCGCCTCGTCCACCGCCAGGGTGGTCTGCATGAGGTAGGCGACCTTGGAGTCGTCGGTGACCGGCAGCGCCGCCACGTCCTGCGCCGTCTGGACCAGGACGGTCGACCCGGGCGCCTCGCCCAGCGTGCCCTCGACCTCCTCGTGCCCCGCGTGCCCGATCAGCGCGAGGGTGTAGCCCTCGCGGGCGAACCGGCGGGCCTCGGCGTGCACCTTCGACACCAGCGGGCAGGTCGCGTCGATGACTGACAGGCCCCGCTCGGCGGCGTCGGTGCGGACGGCGGGCGACACCCCGTGGGCCGAGAACACGACGGTGGCGCCGTCGGGCACCTCGTCCAGCTCCTCCACGAAGATCGCGCCGCGCTCTTCCAGGTCGGTGACCACGCGCTTGTTGTGCACGATCTGCTTGCGCACGTAGATCGGGGCGCCGCGCAGCTCCAGGGCCCGCTCGACGATCTCGATGGCCCGCTCCACGCCCGCGCAGAACGACCGCGGCCCGGCCAGCAGCACCGCCCGGTCGGCGCAGGCGGCGGCCCACCGCTCGGCGACCGGGGCCGCCGCGCGCAGCGACTTCAGCGCCGCCAGGCCGCCGGTGACCATGCCCGGCCCGATCCCGGCGTCGGAGACGGCCCGGATCACGGCGACCGGGCGCCCGCCCGCCGCCGCCAGCAGCGGCAGCGACTCCATGTCGGCCGCGAGCGCCCCGGTCGCGGCCAGCCGCTCCCGGTCGGCCGCCTTGACCAGGTGCCGCACGGTGACGAGCTTCCCGGCCCGCGCCCGCAGCCCGGCCCGGCGCAGCTCGCCGGCCAGCAGGACGGCGCCGGGGAGGGCGACGGTGCTCGTCCCGTCGGTCACCTCGGTCGCGACCACCAGGTCGCCCGGGCGCAGGCCGGCGTCCAGGGCCGCCGCCGTCCCCATGATGACCATGGCATTAAACGGGCCCGGCCGCTCGCCCAGCCGCGGCTGGGCGGTGGAGCCGCCCGTGGCCGCGAGACCATCGCCCGCCAGCGCCCGGGCGGTGCTCGCGGCCCGGGTCGGGCCCATCCCGGCCCGCTGGACGCGGCTGCGCGGGTCGGCCAGCCCCCGGCGGACCGCCTTCTCCTCCAGCAGCATCGGCGCGAGGACTAGCAAGCCGGCCCCCGGGGCCGCGGGCACGCCCGCCCCGGGGGCCGTCGCCCCCGGCGCCGTGGCCCGCGAGGCAGTGGTCTCCGCGGCGGTGATCTCCGCGGCTGCGCCTTCCGAGGCGGTGCTTTCCGAGGCGGTGCTTTCCGAGGCGGTGATCGTCTCAGTCATGGCTTGTCGAGCCCCTTACGTATCTGCCGAGCGCGGACACCGGAAACGCCAGCCGGTACCGGTGGTAGTTCAGGTAGAAGTCGCGGGGGAAGCCGGTCCCCGTGAACTGGGGCTCGTCCCAGCTGCCGTCGGCCCGCTGGGTCGCGGCGAGCCAGCGGATGCCGCGCTCGACGGCGGGCGAGTCCTGCTCGCCCGCGGCCAGCAGCGCCAGCAGCGCCCAGGCGGTCTGCGACGGGGTCGAGTCGCCCCGGCCGGACCAGTTGGCCGGGTCGTCGTAGGAGCGCAGGTCCTCGCCCCAGCCGCCGTCGGCGTTCTGGACGCGCTCGAGCCAGGCGACCGCGCGCCGGATCACGGGCTTGCGCCGCCCGACCCCGGCCGCGATCAGCGCGGGGACGACCGCGCCGGTGCCGTAGATGTAGTTCGCGCCCCAGCGCCCGAACCAGGACCCGTCCCGCTCCTGGTTCTTCAGCAGCCAGATGACGCCGCGCTTGCAGGCGGTCTCGGTGGCCAGCCCCTCGGCCGCGAATGCCTCCACGATGTGGGCGGTCACGTCGGCCGAGGGGGGGTCGATGACCGCCCCGAAGTCGCAGAACGGCAGCTTGTTGACCAGCTCGCGGGTGTTGTCGGCGTCGAACGCGCCCCAGCCGCCGTCCTTGCACTGCATGCCCTCGAGCCAGCGCAGGCCGCGGTCGATCGCCGCCCGCTGCTCGACGTTGGCGTCGCCCGGCACCTCGGTCCGGCGCAGGGCGAGGATGACCTCGGCCGCGTCGTCGGTGTCGGCGTAGTTGTCGTTGTCGAACTCGAATGCCCACCCGCCGGCCGGGGTGTCGGGGCGGCGGACCTGCCAGTCGCCCTTCTGCCGGATCTCCTCGCTCAGCACCCACTGGGCCGAGCTGACGAGGGCCGGGTGGTCGGGCGCGATCCCGGCGTCGGCCAGGCCGGTCATCACCAGCACGGTGTCCCAGACCGGGGACTGGCACGCCTCCAGGCGGCGGCCCTTCTCGTCCCGGATCGTGAACCGGTCCAGCCCCTCGATCGCCTTCTTGAGGATGGGGTGGTCCAGGCCGTAGCCGAGCAGGTTCAGGCCCATGATCGAGTAGACCCACGGCGGCTGGATGCCGCCCCAGCAGCCGTCGGCCTCCTGGCGGGCGATGATCCAGTCGGCGCAGCGGCGCAGGGCCGCCTGCCGGGCCTGCCGGGGGACGTAGCGCTCGGCCTTGTGCAGGGCCTTGTCGATGTTGTTGAACGTGACCGCCCAGAAGTCGCGCTGGTCGGCCTTGGGCGGCAGGCCGGGCACGGCCGCGTACAGCTCGGTGATCTCGAACGGCAGCGGCCTGGACGGCTTGAACGAGGCGACGACGGAGAGGGCGACGATCGTCTGCCGCGCCCAGCAGCCCCAGTCGTAGATGTTCAGCGGGAACCACGAGGGCAGGAAGATGATCTCCGGCGGGATCACCGGCAGGTCATCCCAGGACCACCGGCCCACGACCGCCAGCCAGATCCGGGTGAACACCCGGGTAGCGGTGACGCCGCCGTGGCCGGTGATCCAGCCGGCCGCCCGGCGCATGTGCTCCTCGCCGGGCTGGTCGCCCGCCAGCCGCAGCGCTATGTAGGCCTCGACCGTCGTGGACAGGTCACCGGGGCCGCCGTAGAAGTTGGCCCAGGTGCCGTCCTCGCGCTGGTTGCGCCGGATCCAGGTCGCGGCGTCGCCCGCGACCTCCGGGGTGAGGATGCCGAGGTAATGCCGCAACAGCAGGTCCTCGGCATCCATGGTGACGTTGGTCTCCAGCTCGCCCTGCCACCAGCCGCCGGGGCTCTGCAGCCCCAGCAGGTGGCTCGTCGCGTGCCGGAGGGTGGTGGCGGCAAGCTCGCGCACGCCGCCGGCACCCGATCCCGGGTCGCCAGCCGCGCTACCCGCCGCGGACGGGGCAACCGTCTCGGTCACCGGTTCCTCCCTTATTACTGTTCCTGTGGTGTTACCGCTTGCCGTTACTGAACTGCGGGGTGCCGGGCTACCACTGCCGGGCGGTGATGAACTGCGCGATCGCCATGAGCTCGGCGTGCACGTCGGACGGGATGCCCGCGCCCTCCAGGCACTCGGCGGCGGCGGTCAGGCGGCGCTCGGCCTCCTGCTCGGCCCACTGCTTGCCGCCGGCTGCCACGACCAGGTCAGCCAGGCGGACCAGGTCGTCCTCGGACAGCTCGGCGGCCTGGGTCAGGAGCGCCCTGACCTCGGCCGCGGCGGGGGTGCCGCTGGACAGCGCGGCCACCACCGGCAGCGACTTCTTGCGGGCGCGGAGGTCGGCCCGGACCGGCTTGCCGGTGACCTCGGTCGCCCCCCAGATGCCGAGCAGGTCGTCGGTGAGCTGGAACGCCAGGCCCACGTGGCCGCCGAACTCGGCCAGCCCCATCGCGAGCTCGGGGGCGGCCCCCACGTGCACCGCGCCGATCGTGCAGGCGCAGGCCATCAGGGCGGCGGTCTTGTCGCCGGCCATCTGGACGCACTCTTCGAGGGCGACGTCGTCGCGCTTCTCGAACGCGATGTCCTCGCCCTGCCCGGCGATCAGCCGCTGGACGGCGGTGGACAGGCAGCGGGCGCCCCACGGGCCGCCCGGGGCCATCTCCTCCAGCAGGAGGTCGTTGGCGAGGGCCAGCATCGCGTCGCCGGCCAGGATGGCGGCGCCGACGCCGAAGATCGTCCAGGCGGTCGGCCGGTGCCGGCGCTCGATGTCGCCGTCCATGATGTCGTCGTGCAGCAACGAGAAGTTGTGCACGAGCTCGACCGCGACGGCGGGGGTGACCCCGCGCTCGGGCGCCGCCCCGGCGGCGCGGGCCGACAGCAGCGCGAGGGCGGACCGCAGGGCCTTGCCATTGCCCTCCCGGACCGGGTTCCCGTCGGAGTCGGCGAGGCCGTAGTGGTATTCGGCTACCTTGCGCACGGTCGGGCTCAGCCGCGCGATGGCGGCCTCGGTCGCCGGTCCTACCAGGTCACGCGCCAAGGCGACGCCGGCTGGCATGACAACGGTCACGGTCGCACTCCCCTCGCTTCGTCAGCAGTGCTCACAGTTGAGTTATCCACTTCATACACTTCAGTAACTGTTTCCACGGTCCCGGTCGCGCCGGCGGCCGTTACGCGCATCCCCGTCCGGAGGGCCACGACGGCGCTGAGGCCGCTGCGGACGGCGCCCTCCATCGTGTCCGGCCACCCGGTGGCGGTCCATGACCCGGCCAGGACCAGGCCGGGCAGGCCGGTGGCGGCCGCCGGCCGCAGCCGGGCGGTGCCCGCAACGCCCCGGAACGTCGCGTGCCGCTCGCGGGTGACGAAGAACTCCGTCACCGTGGCGGCCCGGGCGGCCGGGAGCAGGGCCGCCAGGGCGGGCACGAACTCCTCGCGCAGGCTCGCGACCGACCGGTCAACGTAGTCATCGGCCGCCGACAGCGAGATCGCCAGGTACTGGGCCGTGGGGTCGCGGCGGCTCAGGCCGGAGATCGCGGTCCGGTCGAACACCCACTGGACCGGGGAGTCGACGCCCGCCGCCAGGGGCACCTCCATGACCTCGCGGTCGTAGATCACGTGGACGTTGACGATCGGGGCGTAGCCGAGCCCGGCCCAGCCCGCGACGACCGGCGCCGGCAAGGCCCCGGGCGGGATGAGCCGCGCGGCGGCCTCGTGCGGGACCGCCAGGACGACCGCGTCGGCCGCGATGTCCTCGTCGCGGCCGCGCCCGAGCCGGATCGTGAACCGGGCGCCGTCGCCCGCGGCCCCTTCGCCAGCCCCCCCGGGCTCGATCGCGGCGACCTTGGTCCCGAGCCGGACGGTGGCGCCCAGCTCGGCCAGCTTGCGGGTGGCGGCATCGCCGTGCAGCTCGCCCAGCGGCAGCGCGGGCACCCCGATGTCGGCCGCCCCCGCGTCCCCGAGCAGGCCCGTCCGCACGACCTTGGCCGCGATGGCGAGCGACGCGTCGTCGCCGGGGACGTTGATGGAGGCGACCGAGAACAGGTCCCACAGCACCCGGCGGGTGCGCTCGTCCTGGCCGTGGCGGGCGAGCCAGTCCCCGAAGCGGACCTGGTCGGTTGCCGGGTCGTCGGGGTCGACGCCGCGCAGGGCCAGGGCGGCCTGCCCGACCCGGGCGCGCTCGGCCAGCGAGAGCTGCCGGTAGCTGAGCAGCGTCGGCAGCAGGTGCAGGGGGGCGGGCAGCCGGTTGCGGCGCAGCCGCGAGGGCGGCCGGCCAGAGCCGTCGGCCGGGCTGAGGACCGTAACGTCAAAGCGCGCCTGCAGCGGCGCGCGGCCGGCGATGCCGAGCCGGTCCAGCAGGCCCCGGTAGTGGGTGCAGCAGCGCAGGAACACGTGCTGGCCGGTATCGACGGTGAGGCCGTCGCGGTCGAACGACATCGTCGCGCCGCCCAGCCTCGGCTTGGCCTCCAGCAGCGTGACCTCGGCGCCCTGGCCGGCCAGGGCGAGCGCGGCGGTGATCCCGGCGAGCCCGCCGCCGACGACGACGGCCCTCATGCCGCACCGGCCCGCTGGTGGTGGCCAGCCGCGCCGCGCCGGTCCAGGCCGCTGAGGGCGCGCACGGCGACCAGGGCCTTCTCCTTGCCCGGGAGGGCCATCCGGCCCTCCAGCACCCCGAGGGGGTTGGCCGCGATCCGCTCCAGCAGGCGGCGGTAGATCCCGGCCATCGCCCCGGTGCAGGCGGCGCTGCGCCAGTCGATCGTGGCCAGCAGCCGCATCCCCGAGCCGTACCAGTCGCGGGCGCGGCTGGCCTCGAACTCGACCAGGGTCGCGAACCGCGCCTGCCAGGCGGGGTCGGCGAACGGCGCTTCCCCGCCCGGCACCAGCTCGCAGCCGAACTTGGCGAGGTCCTCGGCGGGCAGGTAGACCCGGCCGTTGCGGAAGTCCTCGACCACGTCGCGCAGGATGTTGGTGACCTGCAGGGCGATCCCGAGGTCATCGGCCAGCCGCGCCTGGCCGACCGGGTCCTTGGCCCCGTAGACGCCGAGCGACAGGCGGCCGATCGAGCCGGCCACGCAGCGGCAGTAGTAGTAAAGGTCGTCCCAGGTCTCGTAGCGGGCCTGGTGCACGTCCGCCAGGCAGCCGTCGACGAGCTCGCCGAAGGCCTCCAGGGGGACGCTGAACCGCTGGCCGGCGTCGGTCAGGGCGACCATGACGGCGTCGTCGCTGCCCGCCAGGTCCCCGGCCGCCAGCGCCTGGACCCGGGACTTCTCGGCTTCCAGGGCGGCCGCCTTGTCCGCCGCGGGCAGGTCGCCGTCGCCGAGGTCATCGATCCGGCGCGCGTAGGCGTAGACGGCCGCGAGCGCGCGGCGCTTGGCGGCGGGCAGCAGCCGGATGCCGTAGGCGAAGTTCCGGGCCTGGTCCCAGGTGATCCGCTCGCACTCGGCGTAGGCCAGTTCGGCGTCCACGGTCACCTCCCTCTTACGTAGCAGCTTGCGAGCCCGGCCAGCGTTGCCGCCTTGCCCGGCCGGGGCGTGGCCTTGAGCACGTCGTACCCGGCTTCCCTGATCGCGCGCAGCGCCGCGCGCCCGCCGGCGATATAGCCGCAGATCGCCACCCGGGCGAATCCGTCCAGCGTCCCGGCCAGCGGCGCGCCCTCGTCCAGCAGCCGCGTCGCCCGCCCGGTCTCGAACGCCATGAGCCGCAGGACCCCGGGGCTGGCCGTGGCCCGGGCGAGGTCGTCTTCGGTGACGCCGTGCGCCTTGAGGTCCTCCTGCGGCAGGTAGACGCGCCCGTTGCGAAGGTCCTCGGCCACGTCCTGCCAGTGCTCCACGAGCTGGAGCGCGGTGCAGACCTGGTCGGAGGCGGCGATGCGCTCCGGGGTGGCCGCGCCGACAATGTACAGCACCACCTGGCCGACCGGGTTGGCCGACAGTTCGCAGTACCGTACCAGGTCAGCGTAGGTGTCGTAGCGGCTGACGAGCTGATCCTGGCGGTTAGCCTGGATCAGGTCGGCCAGCGGCCGGAAGGGGATGCCGCAGGCGCGGACGGTCTCGCCGAGGGCGGCGATGGCCGGCAACTCGGGCGGCTGCCCGTCGTAGATCCGGGCGACGTCGCGCTCCAGGCCGTCCAGCAGCCGCAGCCGGGCCTCGCGCTCGCCGGCCGCGCTGACGTGGCCGGTCACGCCGGGCAGGGGCTCGTCCCCGAGGTCGTCGGCCAGCCGGGCGAACCCGTAGTACGCGGTGAGGTGGCGCCGCAGGGCGCCGGGCAAGATCCGGAGCGCGACCGGGAAGTTCTCGGCCGACGCCTTGGCCGCGACGGCCAGCGAGACCTCGCCCGCGACCGCCATGCGGGCGGGCGCGGGCGCCTCCATCCCGGGCACGACTGTCCCGGGCACAGCTGTCTTGCCTGGGCCGTCCCCCGTCGACGCCTCAGGTCCTCCGCCAGTCACCTGTCTATTTGGGCACACCCGACAATCAAATGCAAACAATGACGCGCGCGTCACATGACGCCCGCGTCGGGGATGGGCGCCGCGCTCCGGCCGGGTATAGCGGAAACCGGGGATTTCAGTTTGCTTTGCCAATGCCGATATGATAGGCAATGCGCAATACCCTAAGGGTACACCGCCTGACCAGCCCCGACGCACCCCCGCGAGGACCACCCAAGGGCGCCTGCGGCAGTGTCCGTTACCCGGCCCCGTCCCCGCCCTAAGGCGAACAGGGAGTCATGGCGCCACTGCGATCGGCACTCGCCTTGTCGATTTCCGTCTTGTTTCATTAATCGCGGTAAAGATACGCGCCGATAACAAGATCACCGGAAGTAGCGGCGCGACGCCACGACGTTCACCCGGGCTAGGCGCGCCAGATGAGGACCAGGGCGCAATCGTCGTTAGAGCCGCCCAGGGCCTGCTGCAGCGTCGTCACGAGGACGGGGGCGCCCGGGCGGAAGCCGCTGACGACCATCCGCTCGGCCGCGCCCATCAGGCGGGCGATGCCCTCGTCGATGTCCTGGCCGGGCGCCTCGACCAGGCCGTCGGTGTACAGCGCGATCGCGTCGCCGCGGCGCAGGGTGCCCATCTCCGGGCTGGCCGGGGCGACCGACAGGTCCGACATCACCCCGAGGACGATGCCGCGGGCCGGGCTGACCCGCCACAGGCCGCTGCCCGCGTCGAAGTGGATCGCGGGCGGGTGCCCGGCCGAGGACACCACGTACCCGCCGGTCGCCAGGTCGACCGACAGGTGGACCGCCGTCACGAACCCCTCGTCGGCCTGGCTGCGGCGCAGGAAGGAGTTGCAGGAGGGCAGGAACTGCTCGCGCGGGACCGACCCGATCAGGCCGCCGAACGCGCCCGACAGCAGCAGCGCCCGGGTCGCGGCGTCCATGCCCTTGCCGGACACGTCGACCAGGGCGACCTCCAGGGTCTTGCCGTCGGAGTGCGAGACGACGAAGTCGCCGCCGAAGCTCGACCCGCCCGCCGGGCGCAGCACCACGGTCGACCCCCAGCCGCCGCCGAGGTCGGGCAGCGTGCCCTGGGCCCGGATCCGGTCCCGGAGCTCGATCATCATCCGGTCGGCCCGCCGGCCGCGGGTGCCCAGCTTCCCGCGGGTGTTGGCGAGCACGTCGGCGTAGATGGCGGTCACCACGATCGTCAAGATGATCCCGACCCCGGCCTTGCCCTCGACCGCGTCGTAGGCCAGGCCGGCCGCGGCGACGCCGAACAGGACGCGCAGCGCCCGCGGCCACAGCAGCAGGCCGCCGCCGAGGATCGGCAAGATCATGACGCCGGGGGAGAACCACCGCTCGGGCCACGCGACCGACGCGACGGCGATGAAGATGGTGGCCACGGACAGCCCGAAGCTGGCTCGCCGGTTCCGCGTGATGAACTGGTGGGCGGCCAGACGGGCGAGCCTGGCAACGAACGCCGGCGGGATTCGGGACATCTTGAAGGCAGGTTATCCGCACTTAACGGTCAAAGCACGCGACCCGGGTACCTCGCGCGGCGGCCGGGGCCGGGCCGGGCGCGGCGCGACCCCGGCAGGGATGCCCGGCCGGGCGAAAACTGGTCGCGGGCGGCTGGCTGAGCAGGATAAAAAGGCAATCATGGCTGCCGCGTACCCCATCCGCCCCGTGCGCCGCGACGAGTTCGCGGCCTTCCGCCACGCCGACGAGCACGCGTTCAACGGCCCCGGCCCCGATCCCGGGCGGATGGAGCTGTCGGCGCGGCTGTTCGAGCCGGAGCGGTCGCTGGCGGCACTCGACCCGGCCGCCCCCGGCTACGCCGCGGGCGCGCCCGCCCGCGACGGGGACATCGTCGGCACCGCCGGGGCGTTCACCTTCCAGATGACGGTGCCGGGCGGGGTGCTCCCGGTGGCCGGGGTCACGGCCGTGTCGGTGCTGCCGACCCACCGGCGCCGGGGCATCGCCCGGTCGCTGATGACGCGGCAGCTGGCGGAGATCGCCCAGGCGGGGACCGAGCCGCTCGCCGCCCTGTGGGCAGCCGAGGCGTCGCTGTACGGGCGCTACGGGTACGGCCAGGCCGCGTCGACCGCCACGTTCCGGTTCGCCCGGGGCGAGGGCGTCATCACGACCCCGGCCGACCCGTCGCTGCGGCTGCGGCTGGCGGCCCCCAAGCAGGCCCTGGCCGAGATGACCGCGGTCTTCGACGCGGTGCGGCCGGGCCAGCCGGGCCTGTTCGCGCGGGGCGACCTGTGGTGGGAGCGCCGGACGGCCGACTTCGAGGCCGAGCGGGGCGGCTCCGGGCCGGTGCGCTGCCTCATCGCGCAGGACGCCGGCGGACCGCGCGGCTAC
>DATBEM010000139.1:0-7551 GCA_036276115.1 Trebonia sp. | reverse complement strand
CGGGCGCGGCCAGCGTCGCGGTCAGCCGGATGCTGGCCGGCTGGCCCGGCAGCACGCTGCCGGGCGTGTCCCGGGGCGTGATCGCGCCGAACAACGCCGCCGGCGACGCCGCCTCGTCCCCGCGCAGCGACGCGACCCGGGCACCCTGGCTGGCCTGGACGGCCAGCAGCGCGGGCACGGCCTGCGTCTGCACCGAGACCGCCATGGCCGGGGCGCCCCCGGCGACGCTGCCCGCCTGGCCCGCGGGCAGCGGAAGGGGCAGGTCGAGGCGGGTGCTCGTGCCGGCCGTGAAGGCCGCCTGGTCGGCGACCGAGCGGTCCCACGACTCGTGCTGGGCGAGCGCCAGCGTGCCGGTGGCGACCGCCATGACGATCAGCAGCGCCGCCCCGCCCGAGCGCAGCGGCTGCCGGCTGAACTGCCAGCCGGCCAGCGCCGTGGTCAGTCCCCGGGCCCGGCCGGCGAGCCGGTCCGCGAGCCGGGCCGCCCCCGGCAGCAGCCGCAGCATGGCGACCGTCCCGCCCGCCAGCGCCAGCGCGGGGGCCAGCGCGAGGACCGGGTCGAGGCCGGCCGTCCCGCCGGTGCCCGCGATGTCGCTGACGGCGGAGTACCGGTGCAGTTCCCAGCCGGCCGCCACCGCCAGCAGCACCAGGCCAACGTCGGCGCCGGCCCGGGTGAACCCGGCGGCCGTGCCCTGGCGTCCGCGCCCGGCCAGGGCGGCACCGGGGCGGGCGGTGCCCGTGCCCGCGCTGATGGCGGGACCGAGCAGGGCGCCGATCGCGCACAGGGCGACGACGGCCACCGCGACCAGGGCGTCGGCCCCGCTGCCGCCGAGTAGCCCCGGCAGTCGCAGGCCGGCGTCACGCAGCGGCCCCGACCTGGTCAGCGCGGTCGCCAGCCAGGTGCCCGCCAGGCCGCCGGCCAGGGCGGTGACCAGCGAGAGCGGGACCACCTCGGCCGCCGTGAGGCGGGCGAGCTGCCAGCGGTCCGCCCCCCGGGCCGCCAGCAGCGCCGACTCGCCCTCGCGCTGGCTGACCAGCAGCCGGGAGGTGGCCAGCAGCGCGGCGGCCGCCAGCAGCAGCAGCTGCAGGGCGCTGATCACCAGCAGCGACCGGGCGACGGCCAGCCCCTGCGCGATGTCGCGCAGCACCGTTGGCAGGCTGGTGGTGATCGTCATCCCGCCGAGCGTCGCCGAGGACGACAGGGACTGCCGCAGGTCATCCAGCCGGCCCGCGGTCGCCCCGAACTGCCCGTCGGGCAGGAGCGCCAGGTCCGGCTGCGCTAGCCAGCTTCCCCGGTAGACCGGCAGCACCGAGCCGAACGCGCCGCCGTCCACCACGAGCGGCCCGTAGGTGGCGAAGCCGCCCAGCGTCGAGTAGCCGGCGGCCGGGATCGTGTCCAGGCCCCAGAACGGGTCGCCGGTCCGGACGGCACTGCCCGTTGCCGGCCGCTGCGCGAACAGGCCCACGACCCGGAACCGGGCGCTGGTCCCGCTCACCCGGTCCTTGAACGTGAGGGTGTCTCCCACCGCGACGTGCAGCAGCGTGGCCGCGGAAGCCGGCAGCGCCGCCGGGACCGGCGGCCCGGTCGTCGTCGGGGCGCTCGCTTGCGCTGGCCAGGTGCCCGCGACCAGGACGGCGTGGCCCGCGACGCCGCCGAGGGCCGCCGCCTCCAGGATCGGGATGTTTCCCTGCCCGGCGCTACGCGGGGCGGCGGGCAGCGCGCCCGGGACCAGGCCGAGCGGATCGGACCACTGGGCCTGGTAGAAGCCGAGCGGCGTGCCGGGCAGGGCCGCCGCGATCAGCCGCCGCAGCTGCTGGCCGTCCGCGGTGAGCTGGTCCGCGCTGGCCGGGCCGGACGCCGCCAGCGAGGTTCCCGGGGCCGTGGTCAGGTCATGGCCGGCCGCGAGCGGCAGCGCCTGGCCCCCGAAGACCGCGAGCGCCGCGGCGACGCACCCGGCGACCAGCGTGGTCAGCGCGGCGGCGGCGAGCACCCCGGGGTACGCGGTCATGCGCCGCGCTACCAGGGATCCTCGGGGGGTGATCACAACAGACCAGGATTCCGCACCAGTGGGAAGCTGGGCAATCGCGGAATTGTAACGTCTGGAAGGCTTATGGGGCGCGGGCCTCCCGGCTCGCGGGCTGGCGGACACTTACCGCGGAAGGGAGACCTCATGTCGATCGTCGTCATCACGGGTGCCGCCGGGAGGATCGGGGCGATGCTGCGCCCCCGGCTAGCCCGGCCGGGCCGGGTGCTGCGGCTGGTTGACGTCGCGCCCCTCACGCCCGGGGCGGGCGAGGAAGCGCTGGTCGCGTCGGTCACCGACCTGGACGCGATGACGGCGGCCTTCCAGGGCGCGGACGCCGTGATCCACCTGGGGGGCATCCCCAGCGAGGCACCCTGGGAGCGGATCCTCGACGTGAACATCAACGGCACCTACGCCGTGTTCGAGGCGGCCCGCCGGGCGGGAGTGGGCCGGGTGGCCTTCGCCTCCTCCAATCACGCGGTCGGCTTCACCCCGCTGGAGGGACGGCCGATCCCCGACTACGCCTTCCCGGCGCCCGATACGTTCTACGGCGTCTCCAAGGTCGCGGGCGAGGCGCTCGGGTCGCTCTACGCCAACCGTCATGGCCTGGACGTCATCTGCGTCCGCATCCTGTCCTGCTTCCCGCGGCCGCGGTCCCGCCGCAGCCTGTCCACCTGGCTGTCGCCCGACGACGCGGGACGGCTGTTCGAGGCCTGCCTGGCCGCGCCGAGCCCGGGCTTCCGGGTCATCTTCGGGGTGTCGGCCAACACGCGGGGCGACTGGGTGGCCCTGGGCGAGGCGCGTTCGCTGGGCTATGACCCGCGCGACGACGCCGAGCAGTACGCGGCCGAGGTGCTGGCCCAGCCCGGTGGCCTCGCCGCCGATGACCCGGCCCAGCGGTTCCTGGGGGGCGAGTTCACCAGCCCCAACCCGCCCATGGCATCACAATGAGTAGTCATGCGTGACGTTGAGTAGCTTAGCTGAGTGCTGTTTGGTCCTGCGACACACCCGGACTGAACCGAGTTCCGCCCGCGGTGCGGTGTGAGGCGCTACGTTGGGGTGCGCACGCGACGGGACGGACATGCCGAAATGTCCTATCTCAAGGGCCTTGAGCTGGATTTTTTCAGTTTCATCACCCCGTTATGCCTGTTCCGGTAGCGAAGCGAAGTGTTTGCCGAGATGATGCTGTGACCTAGCTCGATCCTCCTGTACCCCAGACGTGAGGTGACCGCGAATATGAGGAGCGGATGGCCGTCCTCCCCGGACGACTCTGGTAGTCATCCTGCGGGCCAGCGGCAGGCGCCGTTCGGCCCGGAGATCTCATGGCCTGGTGGCTACTCCGGACTGGAGCACGCCGAGGGCGACTACCGCTATCCCGGGCAGGAAGGCGGGCAGCAGTTCCAGCCCCCGACGGCCTACTCCCAGGGCGCCTACTCCCAGGACCCTCAGCCTCACGCGGCCCTGCCCCCGTCGCCGAACTACGGCGAGCACCCCTACGCCGCCTATGACGGCGGGTACGGCGAGGCCAGCGGCTACCCGCAGCCCGGCCCGGACTCGTTCGGCTATGGCGACCCCGGGTACAGCGATCCCGGCTACGACGGCCCCTCCTCGCAGGACGCGGGCGTCGCCGGCACCCGGACGGTGCGCGGCTTCGTCGAGCCGGGCTACACCGACTCCGGCACTGACTACTTCGGCAACCCCCGCCAGGCGCTGCCCCCGTCCCACGGGCTGCCCGCCGCCCTGCCCGCCCCGACGACCCAGTTCGCGGTTCCCGGCTACGGCGAGCCGGCTGGGCAATCCCAGCCCTGGGACTACAGCCAGCCGCTGCGCTACGAGGGCGACGACCCGTCCCTGCCCGGGCCCAACCACCCGTCCGGTGCCTACGCGGTCCAGGGCGGCTTCGAGCCCGACGGCTTCGGGCCCGGCTACGGCGGCTACCAGGACGACGGCTACCCGGCCGCGGGCCCCTCGCGCGACGACGCCGCCCGCCCGTCCTACGGTTCCGGCTACAACGGCTCCGAGCTGTCCCGGCCCGGCATCGACGGGCCCGGGTACGACCTGTCGGAGATCATCGGGACCAGCGACTTCCCCGAGTACGGGTACGACGAGCCGAGCGTCGAGCGGCTCGCATACGACGACCCCCGCTACGACGACGGGTACGGCAGCTCGCCGGGCGGCGGTCACTACGCCGGGCAGGGCTTCGACGAGACCCGGCTCGACAGCTTCTGGCCGGGCAGCGGCGGCCGTCACGGCTCCCGCCCGCAGCCGGGGCCCTCCGGCGACTCCCCGGCCGGCCTCGGGGCGACCCGCTCAGCCTTCGAGAGCCCGAGCCCGAGCACGCGATCGGGGGCGCACCGGGCGCTACGGTCGGCCGAGACCCGCCTCGATCTCGGCTACCGGACGGACCAGACGAGCTTCGACGTTCCGGCCTACGGCTCCTACGGCGACGAGACGCGCATGGACATGAGCGCCGTGGCGGTCGAGCCCGTCCGCTCGGCCACTGGGCTGCTCACCCCTGAGCGGCCCGTGACCTGGGCCGATGAGACCTCCCTGGACTCGTTCGCCGGCCTCAACCTCGACGAGCCGCCGACTGGGTACCGCGCCGAGCAGCCCTCCCGGGCCGTCGCGACCGCCCTGCGCGAGGCGGCGCCCGCCCCCGCCAAGGAAGACCCGAGCGTCCCGCGGGGCCGCCGCCGCGGCCGTAGCAGCGACCGGCGCCAGTGGCTGGCCCTCGGTGCCGTCGTTGTCGTCGCGGCCGGCGCGATCGGCGGCGTGCTCTCCAAGTTCGTCTTCACTGGCCCGAGCGGCCCGGCCCACTCGATCTCGACCCCCGCGTCGGTCGACGGGTACACCCGCAACGCCGGCATGGAGAGGGCCGTGGACATCAACGGCCTGAAGGCCAAGGTTGTCGCGGGCAGCGGCGGCCAGGCGACCGACGTGGTGTCGGCTGTCTACTCGCAGGGCTCGACCGCCGAGGGCTCCGGCGGCAACGTCCAGATGTTCATGTTCGTCGGCGGTCACCTCGCCAACAGCGCCCCGGCCTCGTCGATAGCCAGCTTCGAGCAGACTTACCCGTCCGCGCAGGTGGTCCCGGCTGGCCCGCTCGGCGGCGAGGCGGCCTGCGTCAGCACGACCAACGCGGGCGAGTCGGTGTCGATGTGCGTGTTCTTCGACAACGACAGCTTCGGGACCATGGTGTCGCCCTCGATGTCGCCCGCCACGCTCGCGAGCACGATGCAGTCGGCCCGCCCGGGCCTTGAGCACGTGGCCCAGCGCTCCTGAGCTCGCGGCGGCTGCCCTCAGCCGTACAGCAGCGGCCCGGCCGGCTTTCCTCGGAAAGCCGGCCGGGCCGTTCTTACGCAGACGCAGGCTCGCTCTCAGGCGAAGGCCCCGTGGCGTTGCTAGTCGCCGTCGTCCTCGCCGGTGACGGACGGCTCCGGGCGGGTCGGCGGCTCGTCGCGCACGGCCGGGATGTCCGGGCTGGTGTCGGCCTTGTCGGCGCTGAGCAGGTTCGGCATCGTGGCCCCGGCGGCGGCGAGCTCGGCCTCCGTGAGCCGCGCGTTGGACGGCTCCTGGAAGGCGACCTTGGCGGGTGCCTCCGGCCCGGCCTCCGTTCCCTCGGCCACCGGGGCGACGGCGCTGCCGGCCGGCTGGGCGTCAGCGGGCGCGGGCGGAACAGCCGTCGCTAGCGCGGCGGGCGCGGCCAGGGCCATCGAGGCTCCCTTCGCGCCTGCCATGGCGGCGGCCGGGCGGCGCCGGACCGAGAGCCGGGTCACCGCGAGCAGGAAGGCCACACCCAGGGCGGCCAGCCCCACGAGCTGGGCGTCCACGACCGGGGTGCCGATCGGCAGGGCCTCGGTATTCGCGGCCGGGGCGGCCTCGCCGTCGGCCGGCGTGCTGCTGCCGCCCGGCGTCACGCCCGACGGGCTGATGGCCGGGAACAGGCCGGACGCGTTGCCGCCGGGGCTGACGCTGGTGCCGGGGACCCCGACCGACGGGAAGCTGCCGACGGGCAGCTGGGACACGGTCGTCCCGCCTCCGCCCCCGCCGGCGCCGGCCGGCGTGCCGATGTTGCCCAGCGACGGCGGGACCGACGTGTATACCGGCGTGGTGGTGCTGACGCCGCTGGCCACCGTCACTGGCGCGCCCACGGACGGAGTCTTCGTCAGGTTGGGCGCGGTCGCGCTGGCCGTCAGGCGGATTGAGTTCACCGACGTCGCGGTGGCGGGGACGGCGATGCGCGCCTCCACCTGGCGCGGGGCCGACCCCGAGGTGACGGTGCCGATGCTGCAGGCCGCCGAGCCGTCGCCGCTGCACCCGAAGCTGAACTGCGCGACCTGGCCCGACGGGCTGGCCGACAGGTGGAGCGTGGCGCCCGGGACGCTGCCGTTGTCGGCCCAGGCGCTGACGACCCACAGCGCTGCCTGGCCGTGCTTGATGCTGGTCTCCAGCGCCTGGACGCTGATGCACAAGCTCGGGACGGAAGAGGAGTAGAAGGCGTCGAGCGTCGCCGACGGGGTCGCCGGGGACTCAGTGGGGGTCGCCGGCGGCGTGTCCGGCAGCGAGCCAGTCCCGGTCGAGGACGGATCTGAGGTCGGCGTCGGACCCGGGGTCGGCGTGGAGCTCGGGGCCGGCGTCACCGACGGGGCATCGGTCTGCGTCGGCACCGTTGTCGGCGGGGTGCTCGTCGGCGTCGGCGAAGAGGGCGGCGTGGTCGGCGGCGCGCTGGTGTTGCTCGGCGGTGGCGTCGTCGGCGGCGCGCTCGTGTGGCTCGGGGGCGGCGTGGTCGGCGGGGAGCTCGTGTGGCTCGGCGGCGGCGAGGGTCTCAGCGGCTGGCACTGAGTGAACTGGGGACTAGGGTTCACCGTCCCGGTGATGGTGCCCGGGCCGCTCGCGGTCGCGGCATGGCTCAGCGGGGCCATGAAGGCGCTAGCGCCAAGCCCGGCCGCCGTTACCAGCAAGACGCTCCCGGCCTTCAGGCCCATGGAAACTGGTCGTACTCGTGCGAAGCACATGTAAAGACCCTGCCCGTGCTGCTCGATGCTCGTCTACCTACCTGGTCTGCCCCCGGCTGGCACAGCCACTCACGTTGGACGATTCTCTACTATTTAAGGCTTCCAGCGCGATCTGGGGCCGCGTCTAGTAGGTTTTTTCTGAGAAAGTTCACCCGGTAGCCGCCGAATTGCCTGCACTGGGTGACTAGATAACTACGCGTTGCGACATCGTGAGCCATGTCACAGACTGATAGTTGAGTGTTCGGGCATGCCTCCGGGATATCTGTCGTTAACTAGTGGCAGATAGCACCCAGGCGTGCGATGGTTGCCTCTCGAGCAGCATGTCGCCTTGACCCGCGTCGACATCCGCGCCCCTGCCTTAGCTACAGTGCGTCGCACTGGCTGGCAGCGCCCCTGGGTGACAGGTGCGCCATCTGGCGCCATCTCAAAGGGTTACTCCTTGAACGCCCGAAAGAACACCCCCAGTACGTCCCTGTTCCGTGAGGCCTTCGACGCTGAGCTGCGCTCGGCCCG
>DATBEM010000138.1:0-25569 GCA_036276115.1 Trebonia sp. | reverse complement strand
CGGGGGAGCGGGCGGACCTCACGGGGGTGGACTTCGAGGGGGCCACGTTCGACGGCAATCCGCTCGGGGCGGCGCTGGCGGGCGCCTTCCTGGCCGGCCGGGGGCTCGGCGGCGTGGCCCTGGCCGACGCGGCCCGCGCGGCCGACGCGGACGCGACCCGGCTGGAGACGAGCGTCGCCCTCCTCGGGGCGATCGCGAGCCGCCTGGCGGCCGCCCAGCGCGAGGTCGAGGAACTCGACGCGAGCGTCGCGACCGCCGACCGCAGGCAGGCGGAGCTCACCGAGCAGGCCGCCGCCGCCCGGGCCACGGCCGACGGCGCCGACCAGCGCGCGGCCGACTGCCGCGCGGCCCTGCGGGCCGAGCTGGGCGACGCGGGCGACCTCGACGCCGCCCTCGCCACGGCCCGCGGGCTAGCCGCCGCGCTCGCCGCCGCGGCCGACACCCTGGCCGAGGCCACCCGTACCGCCGCCACCGCGACCGAGGAGACCGCCCGCGCGCTCGCAGCCGTTTCCGCCGCCGGGTTCACCGGGGTCGGGGCGGCGCAGGCGGCGCGGCGGGAGGCGGGCTGGCGCAAGCGGGCCGACGCCAGCATCCGCGAGCACGAGGGGGCGGTCGAGGCGGTCGCGGTCGCGCTGGCCGATCCCGAGCTCGACGTGCCGCTGGAGCCGCCCGCCCCGGTTGAGCCGGCCCGGGCCGAGGTCGAGGCCGCCCGCGAGGCGCACAGCCGGGCCGTGGGCGCGCTCGACGTCGCCCGCGCCACCGTCACTGCCCTCGCCGGGCTGTGCCCGCAGCTGGCGGCGGCCCTGGACGCGCTCGCGCCGCTGGCGGCCCGGGCGGCCGAGGCCAAGCAGGTGGCCGACCTCGCCAACGCCTCCACCACGGCGAACCAGTACAAGATGACGCTCTCGGCCTTCGTGCTGGCCGCCCGGCTCGAAGAGGTCGCCGAAGCCGCCAGCCAGCGGCTCGTCACCATGACCGCGGGCCGCTACTCGCTCATGCACACCGACGCGCGCAAGGGGGCCGGCAAGGCCGGCCTCGGGCTGCTGGCGTGCGACTCGTGGACCGGGCAGGACCGGGACACGGCCACCCTCTCGGGCGGGGAGACGTTCCTCGCCAGCCTCGCCCTCGCGCTGGGCCTGGCCGACGTGGTCACCGCCGAGGCGGCCGGGACGCGGATGGAGGCACTGTTCGTCGACGAGGGCTTCGGCACCCTCGACGAGGACACGCTGGAGGAGGTCATGACGGTGCTGGACGGGCTGCGGGAAGGCGGCCGGATGGTCGGCATCGTCAGCCACGTGTCCGAGCTTCGCCAGCGGGTGCCCGCCCAGGTCCACGTGCGCAAGGGCCACCACGGGAGCCGGGTCGTGGTGCGGCCCGGGTAGCCGGCCGGCGCGAGCGCGCGCGACTGGTCGTCCTCCTCGCCCGGCAACTGCGCTACGCTGCCAGTCATGGCCGCTGAATCCTCGTTCGACATCGTCAACAAGCCGGACCACCAGGAGATCGACAACGCCCTGAACCAGACGGCGAAGGAGATCTCCAACCGGTTCGACTTCAAGGGCGTCGACGCCGGGATCAAGTGGAGCGGCGACGCGATCGAGCTGCAGGCCAACAGCGAGCTGCGGGTCGAGGCAGTGCTCGACGTCTTCAGGGAGAAGCTCGTCAAGCGCTCGGTCTCGCTGAAGGTCATCGACGCGAGCGACCCGTCGATGTCGGGCAAGCTGGCCAAGATCACCGTCACGATCGCCAACGGCATCAGCCAGGACAACGCGAAGAAGGTCTCCAAGCTCATCCGGGACAAGGGGCCTAAGACCGTCAAGGCCCAGATCCAGGGCGAGGAGCTCCGCGTCTCCAGCAAGAGCCGTGACGACCTGCAGGAAGTGCAGCGCCTGGTCCGCGACGAGGACTTCGAGTTCGCCGTCCAGTTCGTGAATTACCGCTAACGCCGCCCGCCAGCGCGCCAACGCGGTCCTAGCCCGCGAAGGGGGCGAAATCGGCCGCTGGTGACTGGCAAGATTCACCTCCATGGAGTACTCAGAGGTCATCAGGCGCCGGCGCATGGTCCGCGACTACACCGACCAGCCGCTGCCGGCCGAGGTCATCGAGAAGGTGCTCGCCAGCGCCCTGCGCGCGCCATCGGCCGGGTTCTCGCAGGGCTACGCCTTCCTCGCGCTCACCGAGGCGGGCGACCGGGACCGGTTCTGGCGCCACGTTCCCTTCATGGGCTCGTTCGCCAGCATGCGCAAGGCCCCGCTGATCGTGGTGGCCCTGTCGAACAAGTCCGTGTACCTCGACCGCTACGCCGAGCAGGACAAGGGCTGGAGCGACCGCTCGGAGGCGCGCTGGCCCGTTCCCTACTGGGACATCGACACCGGCATGGCCGCCCTCCTGATGCTCCTGACCGCCGTTGACGAGGAGCTGGGGGCCTGCTTCATCGGCATCGAGCCGGCCGACATCCCGGCGTTCCGGGCCGAGTTCGCGGTGCCCGAGGAGTTCAGCCCTATCGGGGCCGTCACTGTCGGTTACCGGGCTGCGGGCACCCCCGCGCAGAGCTCGGCCGTCACCCGGCGCCGCCGGGACCCGGCCGAGGTCATCCACCGCGGGCACTGGGGGCGCGGCGGGTAGCGAAGGGGCGGGTAGCGAAGGGGTCAACGGTAAGCGAACAGGCCGCCCGGGGCGGGCGATGCGGGTGCATTGCGGCCGATGCCTAAGGGTAGAATCGACCAAAGAAACGGGAATTGGACCGTTTTTAACGCTGTTGTCATGCTTGCGTCGTCTGCGGACTCGCGTAGTTAACACGGCAAGCGCTTGGGCGGTAGTCACCGGGGAACGTTTCGCTTTGGGTCTCGTGCTCGCGCGCCCGGGAGATTACCATCGGGCATTGGGTACCACGAATCCCTGACTGACCGCCTGGGGCGACGGCGGGCCGAGCCGGGGCCATGCTGGCTGCCATGCGCAGCCGGCCCATCAAGGCGACGTCAACAAGGCGATGAGGGGTTTGGTATGTCGGATCCTGCTGTGCGGCGGATAGTTGTCGGGATCGATGGCTCCGCGGACTCCGTGATCGCCCTGCGCTGGGCGTGCCGCGAGGCGCGACTGCGTGGCGCGGAGGTGCACGCCGTCCACGTCCTCGAGGAGCCACTGCGCAGTCCCGCGAGCTACGCCGCGCCGTCGCCCGGCCGCCCCCGGGACGCCGTCGCGGCCGACGCGCAGATGTGGCAGTCCGTCCTGGCCGACGTCGCCCCGACCGTCCGCGTCCGCACCGAGACGGCCGTCGGGCTCGTCGCCCGGGTCCTGCTCGATCGCTGCCGGGGCGCTGACATGCTCGTTCTCGGGGCGGCGAACGACGTCCCGGGGCAGATGTGGTCGGCCGGCCCGGTTATCCGGGCCTGCCTGGGCCGCTCACCCTGCCCGGTGGTCGTCATCAGCGCCGAGCTGGAGAGCGCGCGCGGCGCGGGCACCGCGCTGGAGATCGCCGCCACGCCCGTGCCGCGCGACGTGCCCACCGTCTCCGGGGCCGGGGTCGGCCTCGCGATCCGGCCTGGCGTCGCCGTCGGGGCCGGCGCCTGACTCATCCCCCCTCCGCCCGGCCGGGCCCGGCGGCGCTGCGGGTGGCCATCCGGGTCAAGCCAGGATCGCCGCGCCCCGCCGTCGGCGGCCGGCATGGCGAGACCGGGGCGATCATCGTCGCGGTCACCGCCCGGGCGGTCGACGGCAACGCCACCGAGGCGGCCCTGCGGGCCGTGGCGGGCGCGTTCGGCGTCCGCCGGGCCGACGTGATCCTGGTCACTGGCGCGACCAGTCGTGGCAAGGTCATCGAGATCGCGGGCGACCCGGCCGCCCTGGCCGCCCGGCGGGCGGCGCTGCTGGGGCCGGCGTAGGGTGCCGGCGTCAGGCGCGGGCCTCGGCCGCCCGGCGTAGGGTTACCGTCATGGACGCATCCGCCGCCGCCACTCCCGCCCCGGGCGACGAGCCCGTCATCACCGACAACCCGGCGCGGTCCCGGTATGAGCTGCGCGTCGGCGGCGAGCAGGCCGGCCAGGTCACGTACCACCTGCGCGCCCAGGCAGGCGGCGAGGACATCAGCCTCCTGCACACCGAGGTCGGCGAGGAGTACGAGGGCAAGGGCCTGGCCGGGCGGCTGGCGCGGTTCGCCCTCGACGACGCCCGCCGCCGCGGCCTGCGGGTCCTCCCGTACTGCCCGTATATCCGGACGTGGATCGGACGGCACCCCGAGTACCTCGACCTCGTGCCCGAGGACCGGCGGCCTGAATTCGGCCTGTGACGGCCGCGGCCGGGATTTATTCCGCAATTACCGTCATTTCGCCTGCTACTTACTGGTAGCCCTCTTCGGGCCGCCCGATACGATCGTGACCGTGACGCGCGTTTGGCTGCCCCACCCGCCTGAGCTGGCCGGGCCCCTGCCTGAGGGGGTCCTGGCCGACGTGTGGACCGGGGACTCCGAGTTGCCCGCCTCGGCGGGCGAGGTGGAATTGGTGGTGGTGCCATCCGGCGTCGAGGGCGGCCGGCTCACCCGCGTCCTGCACGGCCTGCCCCGGCTGAAGGTCGTGCAGCTCTACTCGGCCGGGGCCGACCACGTCATCCCGAGCGTCCCGGCTGGCGTCACGCTCTGTAACGCCCGGGGGGCGCACACCCCGGCCACGGCCGAATGGGCGGCCGGCGCGATCATCGCCGCGACCCGCCAGTTCCCCCGGTTCGCCCTCGCCCAGGAGCGCGGCGAGTGGGCGTACGCCCAGAGCGAGGCCATCGGCGGCAAGCGCGTCCTCATCGTCGGCTACGGCTCGATCGGCGCGGCCGTCGAGCGCCGCCTGGCCGGCTGGGACGTCACCATCGACCGGGTCGCCCGCGGCGCCCGCCCCGGCGTCCACCCGCTGGAGAGCCTGCCCGGGCTGCTGCCGGACGCGGACGTCGTCGTCATCCTCGTGCCGACCGTCGAGGACACCCGGAACATGGTGGACGCCAAGTTCCTCGCCGCCATGAAGGACGGCGCCCTGCTCGTCAACGCCGCCCGCGGCGCGATCGTCGACACCGGCGCGCTGCTGGCCGAGCTCACCGCCGGGCGGCTGCGGGCCGCCCTGGACGTCACCTCCCCCGAGCCGCTGCCGCCGGGCCACCCGCTCTGGCAGGCGCCCGGCCTGCTGCTCACCCCGCACGTCGGCGGGGCCGTGCTGGAGTCCCGGGAGCGTGCCTACGCCGTCATCATCCCCCAGATCGCCCGCTATGTCGCGGGCGAGCCGCTGCTGAACGTCATCACCGACCGTGGGTACTGAGCGCCGGCCAGGCCAGCGCGAGGCACCGCCGGCTTATGCCCGGCCCCGTATTATTGCTGGCTATAGCCAGTGTGAGGAGAAAGACCGATGCCGTCTACCCGGCCTGAGATTGACCCGAGCATCGCGCACATCGCGCGGATCCAGGATTACTGGCTAGGCGGGAAGGATCACTTCAAGGCCGACCGGGAGGCTGGCGACGAGGCGATCACGGCCCTGCCGGACATGGTCGCGTCGGTTCGCAACACCCGTGCCTTCCTCGGGCGCAGCGTCCGCTTCCTGGCTTCCGAGGTCGGCCTGTGGCAGTTCCTCGACGTCGGCACCGGCATCCCGACCGCGTCGAACACCCATGAGGTCGCCCAGGCGATCGCGCCCGAGTCGCGGATCGTCTACGTCGACAACGACCCGATGGTCCTCGCGCACGCCCGCGCGCTGCTGACCAGCCACCCGAGCGGCATGACCTCCTACGTGGACGCCGACCTGCGCAACGTCCCCCTCATCGTGGCGGAAGCCGGGAACCTGCTCGACCTCAGCAAGCCGGTCGCGGTCATCCTCATGGCGGTCCTGCAGTTCATCCCGGACTCCGACGACCCGTGGGCCCTGGTCCGCCAGCTGATGGACGCGGTCCCCTCCGGCAGCTACCTGGTGATATCCCACCCGGCGTCCGACATTCAGGCCGCCGCGATGGCCGGCATGGCCCAGCGGCTGAACAAGATCATGGCGCAGAAGGTCAAGCCGCGCTCGCGGGAGGAGGTCACCCGCTTCTTCGACGGCCTCGAGCTCGCCGCCCCGGGCGTGATCCGGAACCCCGAGTGGCGCCCGGCCAGCCCGGCCGACGTGGCCGGGAAGTCGACCATGTGGGGCGGGGTCGCCCGCAAGCCCTAATGCCAGCGCGCTCGCGGGCCGCCGCGCCCGGGCCCGGCCCGGGCGCCTGTGCCATGGGTCACAGGCGCCGGTTAGCATGGGCCCATGGCACGTGAAAAGCGGTTCAGGCCATGACCGAGGCGACTAGCGGCGGCGGCGGGAGCGCTGGCACCAGCGGTGCCAGCCCGGCCCGGCCGGTGCTCTTGACCGTGGACGACGACCCTGGCGTGTCCCGCGCCGTGGCCCGGGACCTGCGGCGCCGCTACGGCGAGCACTACCGCATCGTCCGGGCCGAGTCCGGCCATGACGCGCTGGAGGCGCTGCGCCAGGTCCGGCTGCGCGGCGAGCAGGCCGCCGTCCTGGTCGCGGACTACAAGATGCCGGAGATGAGCGGCATCGAGTTCCTTGAGCAGGCGATGGACGTCTTCCCTTACGCCAAGCGGGTCCTGCTGACCGCCTACGCCGAGACCGAGGCGGCGATCGCCGCCATCAACGTGGTTGACCTGGACCACTACCTGCTCAAGCCGTGGGACCCGCCGGAGGAGAAGCTCTACCCGATCCTCGATGACCTGCTGAGCGCGTGGAACCGGCAGGACCGCCGGGCGACGCCGGAGGCGAAGCTGATCGGGCACCGCTGGTCGGCCCGGTCGGCCCAGCTGCGGGAGTTCCTGGCCCGCAGCCGGGTGCCCTACCGCTGGTACGCGGCCGACAGCCCCGAGGGCGAGCGCCTGCTGTCCGTCGCCGGGGTGGACGCCCAGGTCCTGCCGGTGCTCGTCACCGACCAGGGCGAGGTGCTGGTCGACCCGTCCGCGGGCGAGCTGGCGACCAAGATCGGCCTGGCCACCATCCCCGAGCGCGAGTTCTATGACCTCGTCGTCATCGGCGGCGGCCCGGCCGGGCTCGGCGCGGCCGTCTACGGCGCGTCCGAGGGCCTGAAGACCGTCGTGGTGGAGAAGAACGTCTTCGGCGGCCAGGCCGGGCAAAGCTCGCGCATCGAGAACTACCTCGGCTTTCCCGACGGCGTCAGCGGCGGCGACCTCACCTACCGGGCGCGGCTGCAGGCGGTGAAGTTCGCGGCCGAGATGGTCCTCACCCGGCACGTGACCCGGCTGGAGACCGACGGCCCGGCCCGCACGGTCCACTTCGACGACGGCTCCAGCGTCAGCGCCCACGCGGTGATCCTGGCGACCGGCGTCATCTACCGGCAGCTGGCCGCGCAGGGCTGCAACGAGCTGACCGACCGCGGCGTCTTCTACGGCGCGACCCTTACCCAGTCAGGCGACTGCGAGGGGCAGGACGTGTACGTCGTCGGGGGGGCCAACTCGGCCGGCCAGGCGGCGGTCAACCTCGCCCTGAAGGCCCGGGCCAAGTCGGTCACCATGCTGGTGCGCGCGCCCGACCTCACCCGGTCGATGTCGTACTACCTCATCGAGCAGATCAGCGCGATCGACAACATCATCGTGCGGCCCTGCACCGAGGTCATCCAGGCGGGCGGCGAGGGCCACCTGGAGAAGATCACGCTCCGGGACCTGCAAAGCGGCCAGACCGAGACCGTCGACTGCGGTCAGCTGTTCGTCTTCATCGGCGCCGAGCCGCGCACGGACTGGCTCGACGGCCTGCTCGCCCGCGACGCCAAGGGATTCATCCCCGCCGGCCCCGACCTCAGCGAGGACGACCTGCGGGAATGGCCGCTGGACCGTGCTCCTTATCACCTAGAGACCAGCGTGCCGGGCGTGTTCGTCGCCGGGGACGTCCGGTCGGACTCGGCCAAGCGCGTCGCCTCGGCCGTCGGGGAGGGCGCGATGGCCGTCATGCTCGTCCACCGGTACCTGGAGCAGCTATGACCCAGTCAGGGCCCGCCGGGGACGAGGACGCCAGCCAGAAGGAGGTCAAGAAGTTGCCTGCCTGCGACCCCGGCGAGCTGCGCTCGCTCTTCCTGTTCGAGAAGCTCACCGACGACCAGCTGGCCACCTTGTGCCATGCGGGGCACGTGGAGCTCATCCAGCCCGGCCCCGTCTTCGCCGAGGGGGCTGACGCGACCTGCCTCTACGTGCTGCTCGACGGGACCCTGGTCACGTCGCGCAACGTCCAGGGCGACGACGTCGAGCTGGCCCGCACCAGCATGAAGGGCGTCTACGCGGGGGCCTTCCAGGCCTACGCGGGCGACCTGGTGCCCCAGCTCTACCTGAACTCGATGCGGGTCACCACCCCCACGCGGTTCTTCGTCCTGGAAGCCGACACGTTCGCCCGGATCATGCGGGAGTGGTTCCCGATGGCGGTCCACCTGCTGGAGGGCCTCATCACCGGCGGGCAGGCGATGCGCGAGACGATCGACCGCCGCGAGCGGCTGCAGGCCCTCGGCGCCCTGACCGCCGGGCTGACCCACGAGCTCAACAACCCGGCCGCCGCCGCCGTCCGCGCCACCGCGAGCCTGCGCGAGCGCGTGTCGGGGATGCGCGGCAAGATGAAGATCATCGCCAAGGCATCGGAGCAGGGCAGCGCGCCCGGGCAAGGCAGCGCGCCTGACCTCCACCACGGCAAGGCGCGGTACCAGACCGCCACCTTGCAGAGCCTGATCGCGCTGCAGGAAAGCGCCGTCGAGAAGGTCGCCAAGGCGCCCAAGCTCGACCCGCTCGCCACCTCCGACGCCGAGGACGAGGTCACCGACTGGCTCGACGACAACGGGATCAGCGAGGGCTGGCGCCTGGCCCCCACGTTCGTGCAGGCCGGGCTCACCACCGAGTGGCTCGGCACCGTCAAGGAGACGGTCGGCGGCGAGGGCGTGGAGCCGGCCATCCGCTGGCTCAACTACACCGTCGAGACCGAGCTGCTCATGACCGAGATCGAGGACGCCACCAACCGGATCTCGTCCCTGGTCGGCGCGGCCCGCCAGTACTCCCAGCTCGACCGCGCCCCGTTCCAGGTCGCCGACGTCCATGACCTGCTCGACTCGACCCTCATGATGCTGAGCGCCAAGATCGCCAAGGCCGGGATCACCGTGGACAAGGAGTACGACCGGGCGCTGCCGCCGGTCCCGTGCTACCCGGGTGAGCTCAACCAGGTCTGGACGAACCTCATCGACAACGCCGTTGATGCCATGAACGGCCCGGGCACGCTCACCGTGCGCACCGGCCGCGACAGCGGCGACTGCGTCGTCGTCGAGTTCGGGGACACCGGGCCCGGGGTCCCGGCCGGGATCCAGCACCGGATCTTCGAGCCGTTCTTCACCACCAAGCCCGTCGGGCGCGGTACCGGCCTGGGACTCGACATCTCCTACCGTATCGTCGTCAACAAGCACCACGGAGACCTGCGCGTCACTTCCGTCCCCGGGGACACTCGCTTCCAGGTGATCCTTCCCATAAACCAGACACAGAACGGGTCCGGCTCATCATGACAAGTCCCATTCCTGGTATTAACCCTGACGCCGCCCCCAGCGGCCCCGGCTGCGTGGAGTGCGACGCCGCGGGCGGCTGGTGGGTTCACCTGCGCCGCTGCGCGCAGTGCGGGCACATCGGCTGCTGCGACACCTCGCCCGCCCAGCACGCGACCGCCCACTTCCGCGCGACCGGGCACCCGGTGATCGCCAGCTTCGAGCCGGGCGAGGGCTGGTTCTGGTCCTTCCCCGACGAGCAGTGGTACGAGGCCGGCCCCGAGCTCATCGCCCCCGACAGCCACCCGGCCGACCAGCCGACCCCCGGCCCCGCGGGCCGCGTCCCGGCCGACTGGCGCACCAAGGTCAATCAGTGAGCAACTAAAATCAGCACGTGCGCATTGTTACCCGTGGGTTCACCGGGCGGAGGCGCGGGCAGGACGACCGCCTCCCGCCCGGCCAGTACCTCGAGCACGGGTTCCCGGTCCTGCAGACCGGGCCGACCGAGAGCGTGAGCACCCGTTCCTGGCGGTTCACGATCACGACGGAAGACGGCTTCACGCACGGCTGGGACTGGGCACGGTTCCGGTCCCTGCCGTCGGAGGAGATAACGACCGACATCCACTGCGTCACCCAGTGGACCAAGCTCGGCACCACCTGGCGCGGGGTGTCCTGCGACGTGCTCCTGGACGGCATCGAGACGACCGCCCAGTACGCCATGGCCCGCTCCTACGGCGGCTACACGGCGAACCTGCCGCTGGCTGACCTCCAGAACGGCCAGGCGTGGGTCGCCTACGAGTACGACGGCAAGCCGCTGGCCCCCGAGCACGGCGGCCCCGCCCGGCTGCTGGTCCCGCACCTGTACCTGTGGAAGTCGGCCAAGTGGGTCAGCGGCCTGGACCTCATGCCCGCCGACCGGCGCGGCTTCTGGGAAGAGCACGGCTACCACGACTACGGCGATCCCTGGCGCGAGCAGCGCTACCAGGGCGACTGAGGCCGGCCCGGTGACGGAGGCGGCGGCGGGCACGGCGACCGGGCACCGGCTCGCCTGGCGGGCCGCGACCCTCGTGGCGGCCCGGCCGGAGACCGCGACCGCCCGCACCCTCGTGCTCGACGTCCCCGGCTGGCCCGGGCACCGGGCCGGGCAGCACGTCATCATGCGGCTGACCGCGGCGGACGGCTACCGTGCCCAGCGCAGCTACTCGATCGCGTCCCCGCCCGGGCCGCCCGGCGGCGGGCGGCTGGAGGTCACCGTCCAGAAGCTGGCCGGCGGGGAGGTGTCCCCGTACCTGGCCGACGTCATGGAGCCGGGCGACCAGGTCGAGGTCCGCGGCCCGATCGGCGGCTGGTTCGCGTGGGATCCGGGCTCGGCCGCCCCCCTCCAGCTGATCGCGGGCGGCAGCGGCATCGTCCCGCTGATGGCGATGATCCGCGCCGCGCAGGGCGCCGTCCCGGTCCGCCTGCTGTACTCCGCCCGCACCCCGGCCGACGTCATCTACGCCGCCGAGCTCGCGCGCCGGGCCCGCGATGCCTCGCTGAGGGTCGCCTGCCTCTTCACCCGCGTCCGCGACGCGGGAACCGCCCGGACGCGGGAACCGGCGTGGCGCGAGGCGCCCGGCTCCGGACGGCACCACCGCGTCGACGCCAGCGTGATCGCGGCCGAGACGTGGCCACCGGCCGCCCGGCCGGCGATCTTCGCCTGCGGCCCGGCCGGGTTCGTGGCGGCGGCGTCTGGCCTGCTGGTAGCGGCGGGCCACGCCCCGGCGACGATCCGGACCGAGCGCTTCGGCCCGACGTCCGAGCGGAACTGATAACAGCAAGAAGCGCCCCGGAGGGACGCGGCGCCCACGGCGCGCTGCCAGTTCGCTGCCGAGCCGGCCGGCCAACTGTGCATTCGTCGTGTTATTAATCATGTACATTCAGTCACGTGGCCATCCCGCCTCGCTGGACTGCCCGCTGGCCAGCCCGAACCTGATCCCGCTCGGTTGCCGCACGCTATCTCGCCGTTCACGCGAAGGGGATCTCATCGGATGGCTCCTGAGTACCGCTCACCCGGCCCGCGCTACCCGCGGGCGGCCCGGCCCGGCCCGCGCCCGCCCCGGGCAGGGGGTCACGTGGCCCCTCAGCCCGCGGTGACCCGACCGGAGGCTACCCGGCCCGGTCCGGCTGGGCGTGAGCCGAACCAGCCTGGCCCGGCCCAGCCCGCCCTGTTTCCGTCGGCCCTGTTCCCGCCTGGCCGGGCCCGGCCCGCTCTCGGTGGTCCCGGTCCAGGGGGGCTAGGCCCGGGGCGGCCCGGTCCGGGGCGGCCAGGCCCGGCCGGGGAAGCCGCGGGCGGCGGAACCGCGGGTACTGCGGCCGCAGGCCGCGGAACCTCGGGCAGTGCGATCGCGGGCAGTGCGACCTCGGGCACTGCGGCCTCGGGCGGCGGAACCGCGGGCAGTGCGATCACGGGCGGGCGCGGCGCCGCCGAGCGGCCCCGGGCGCCCCGGCTTGGCGTTCAGTGGTCGGCCCCGCGCCGGGCTAGGGCCGGGCGGCGCCGCGCTCAGCCGCCGCCCGGCCGGCGGCTGGCCGGGAAGCGCCCCGAGGACGCCCGCTCGCCCGCCGGCGGGCGGCGCAGGCACCGGGCGCGCCAGTTCCGGGGGGCGGCCGAGGCCTGGCCGCCTGGGGCCGGCCAGGTCCGGGATGAGGCCGGGGCCATCGGCCGGCACCGGTCCGCGCGAACCGCCCGGACCGGGGGAGCGCGGCGCGCGGTCGCGAGGTTGCGGTCCGCCCGCGCGTGCGCGCTGCGGGCGGCGCTGGCTCGCGTCCGGTGCGGGGCCGCGCGCGATGGCGCGGGGGACTCGCTGGCGACGGCCGCCCTCGCGGTGACGGCCTGCGCGATCACCGCGCTCGGGGTGATCTTGCTGGCCGTCGGGTGCGACGCGGCGCCCGCGGCGAGCCCGGGGACCAGCCCCCGGGCCTGGACCGGGCTGCCGCGCGACACCCGCCTGGCCCGGCTGGCCAGCCCGTCGCTGACGGCGGCGGCGGCCGCGCTGCGCTCCGGCGGCCAGCCCGCGACGGCGGCCCGGGAGGCGGCCCTGGCGGCCGAGCCGGGCGCGTTCTGGGCGGCCGGGCAGCCGGGCGACATCGCCCGGGTGCGGGCGCTGGCCGGGCAGGCCGCCCGCAGCGGGCAAAGCCCCGTCATCGTCGCCTACGACATCCCCGGCCGTGATGCCTGCGGGCACTACTCGGCGGCGGCCCGCGGCCCCGGCGCGAATGCCTACCGGGCCTGGATCGGGCAGCTCGCCGCGGCGATCGGGAGCGCGCCCGCCCTCGTCATCGTCGAGCCGGACGCGCTGGCCGACATCGTGGCCGGCTGCGTCCCCGCGGCCGCCGCGGGCGCCCGCTACCAGCTGCTGAGCGACGCGATGGGCACCCTCGGGGCGCTGCCGCGCGCCCGTGTCTACCTCGACGCGGGCAACCCCGGCATGGTCGCCGACCCCGCCCGGCTGGCCGGGCCACTGCGCCGGGCGGGCGTCGGCGACGGGAGCGGCTTCGCCGCCAACGTCGCCAACTTCCACTGGACGTCCCAGGTCGTGTCATGGAGCCAGCAGCTCGAGGGCGCGCTGGCGAAGGCCGCTCCCGGCGCGGGCGGTCCCGGCGCGGGCAGGGCGGCGGGCGCGGTCATCGACACCAGCCGCAACGGCGACGGCCCCTACACCGGGCCAGGCCAGCCACGCTGGTGCAACCCGCCCGGCCGGGCGCCCGGCCCGGCCCCGGCGGTTGACCCCGGCCCGCGCGGGATCGACGCCTACCTGTGGGTCAAGCCGGCCGGCGACAGTGACGGCCCGTGCAACGGCGGTCCCCCGGCCGGCCAGTTCTGGCCGGCCTACGCGGCTGGCCTCGCGCGGGCCTGGCGTCCCTAGCGGGCCTGGCGTCCCTAGCGGGCCTGGCGCCCCGAGCAAGGGCAGTGCCCCAAGCGGGCGCGGTGCCGGCGCGGCTAGCGGGCGCCGGGGCGCACGGGGTCGGGGTACAGGGCCTCGAGGACCTCGGCCACCCCGTCGTCATCGTTGCTGGCGATGACGCGGGTCGCGGCCGACAGGACGGCCGGGTGGGAGTTGGTGACCGCGCAGGAGATGCCGGCCCAGGTGAGCAGGGGAAGGTCGTTGGGCTGGTCGCCGAACGCGATCACCTCGGCGGGCGAGATGCCGCCCGCCGCCGCGATCCGCGCGACCGCGGTCGCCTTGCTGACCCCGATCGCGGCCGCCTCGATGAGGCCCTGCGCGCTGGAGTGGGTGACGTCGACCAGCCCGGCCAGCGCCGGGGCGGCGATCGCGAGCAGGTCGTCGCAGCTGTAGTCCGGGTGGCGGCCCAGCAGCTTGGCGGCCGGGCGGGCCGTCAGCTGCGGGTCGTCGTAGCGCGGGGCCCGCTCGCCGACGTCGAACATGACCGGCTGGTACGCGTGGTCCAGGGCCCGCCCGTCCGGGTACTCGACCGCGATCCCGATCCCCGGGACGGCCGCCCGCAGCCGCGCCACCGCCAGGGCGAGCTGCTCGGGTGGTATGAGCTGCACCGGGACGGCCTGGCCGGTCCGCATGTCGTAGGACAGGGCGCCGTTGGAGCAGATCGCGGTGCCCCGGTGGCCGAACGCCGCCGCCACGTCCACCATGGCCCGCGGCGGCCGCCCGGTGACCAGGATGAACCGCGCCCCGGCCCGCTCGACCCGGCCGAACGCGGCGACGGTCCGCGTGGACAGCGTGCCGTCGGTGCGGACGATCGTCCCGTCGAGGTCGGTCGCCACCAGCCGGGGTGGCAGCACCGTCGCCGGCAGCGTCGTCCAGGGCCAGTCGTCCCTGTCCGCCTGCCCCGCCCCACCGCCCGTCACGGCGGCGCGGTTCACGTCACCGCGGTTCGCGTCAGTGTGCTCAGCCATCGCACCGCCGACGATACCGGGCTGGCTGCCGTCAGCGAACCCCGCGCGGCCTGAACTGAACGCTGATCCGGGGCCCGGCCACGCCCGCCGACTTAGGGACCGCGTGCTCCCAGGTCCGCTGGCAGCTCCCGCCCATCACCAGGAGGTCGCCGTGCCCGAGGCGGTAGCGCAGGGTCGTGCCGCCCCCGCCGCGCGGGCGCAGCAGCAGCGGCCGGGCCGTCCCGAGCGAGACGATGGCGACCATGGTGTCCTCGGTGCTGCCGCGCCCGATCGTGTCCCCGTGCCAGGCGACGCTGTCGCGGCCGTCCCGGTACAGGCACAGCCCGACCGTGCGGAACGGCTCGCGCAGCTCCGCCCCGTAGTGCGCGCTGAGGGCGTCGCGGGTCGCGTAGAGGGCCTCGTCCGGGAACGGCTCGTCCTCACCGTAGAAGCGCTGCAGCCGGGGGACGTCAACCGTCCGGTCGTACATCTGCCGCCGCTCGGCCCGCCATGGCACCTGCCGGGCCAGCCGCCCGTACAGCTCCGGCGCGCCGGCCAGCCAGCCCTGTTGCACGTCCACCCAGGCGCCGCCCGCCAGCCAGGTCCGCGCGGGCGCCAGCGCGCCCGGCCCCGGCTCGCCCTCGCCCGGGTCGAGCAGTTCCAGCAGCGACCCCTGGACGGCGGTGCTCAGGGCCGCCCCGCTCGCGGCCGCCCCGCCAGCCGCCCGGCCGCCCTCGCGGCGCTCGCGGCGCTCGCGCCAGTCCCGCAGGCGGCGTTCAGGTGTACCATCCATGGCCCTATAGTAGCTCGCCTGTCAAACATCCATTCGATCTACCCTTGCTGGTCTGGAGGGTCACGTGAGGCTGCGGTGCACCCGCCAGAAGCAGAGCCCGGCCAGGGCGAGGGCCGCCGCGCTGAAGATGAGCGCCTCGTACCACTGCGGCTGCCAGTAGCGGCTCAGCGGCTGGTACGTCACCGCTTCCCGCAGCCCCAGCCGGCTGACGCATTCCTGCGCCGCCGCGGCGAAGGCGGGCGGCGGCTGCGATGCCCGGTCGCTGACCGCCGGGAACGCGTTCGGGCAGGCCCCCACGCCTTGCAGCCGGGTGATCCCGTGGCTGGTGGCGAAGCCGATCTCGCCGTTCGGGCCGATCCCGCCGTTGCTCCCGATCACCCGCCCGGCCGCGTTGATGACGTGGTCGGACAGGATCCACCCGCCCGGCCCGGCCGCATCCGCCCCGGGGGCCGGGGCCGGGCCGCTCGCCGCCGGCAGCACGAGCGCCCCGGTGGCGTGCAGCGGGGTCAGCAGCCTCGGCCGGACCCCGTAGGTGACGGCCAGCCGGGCGCCGGTGAGCCCGGCCAGCGTGACGGCCATCGCCGGGACCGTGCGGCGGATGAGCGCCCCGGCGGCGACCCCGAGGGCGAAGGCGAAGGCGGTGTAGCCGACCGGGGCAAGGCCGCGCTCGCCGAACATCCCCGGGCTGAGCCGGCTCAGGTTCACCCGGTCCAGCGGGCTGGACCACCAGGTGACGATGAGGCTCAGCAACCCGGTGAGGGCCATGGCGGCCACGCCGGTGAGGGCGAGCTTGACCGCCAGCCAGCGCTGCCGGGTCACGCTCTGGGTCCAGGCCAGGCGGAAGGTGCCGGTCTCCAGCTCGCGGGCGACCAGCGGCGCCCCCCAGAAGGCGCCCAGGAGGGCGGGCAGCGCCAGCAGCACCGTCGGCTGCGCCACCTGGAGCCAGTGGTAGCTGGACAGGAAGGCCGTCGTGGCCGCCCCGCAGTCGGCCCCGGCCGGGCAGGCGGCGGCGACGGCGTACAGGTGCAGCAGGCGCGGCCCGGTGACGGCCGCGAGGATGGCGGCGGCCGCGAGCGCGGCCAGCGCCACCGCCGTCTGGGCGCGGGCCTGGAGCCAGGTGAACCTGATCATCGGACGACCTCCAGTCCGGGGCGGCGGGCGGCCCCCGTGGCACGGGCGCGGCTCAGGTAGGCGAGGACGATGTCGTCCAGGGTGACGGGGCGGACGGTCCAGGCCGGGTCCAGGACCGGGCCGTCGGTGCGGATGAGCAGGGTGGACTGCCGGTCGGTGTGGCTGGCCTCGATGACCTCCTGGCCGGCCGGGAGGGCGGCCGGGTCGCGGCGCGGGCCGGTGAGCCGCCGGTGCGACGCGAGCACGTCGCTGACCTCGCCCGCGAGCTCGACCCGGGAGGCGACCAGCACGATGAGGTAGTCGCAGACCCGCTCCAGGTCACCGGTCAGGTGCGAGGAGGGCAGGACGCTGGTGCCGTGCTCGGCCACGACCTCCATGAGGCCCTGGAGGAACTCGCGCCGGGCGAGCGGGTCCAGGCTCGCCACCGGCTCGTCGAGGAGGATGAGCTCGGGCCGCTTGGCGACCGCCAGGGTGAGGGCGAGCTGCGCGCGCTGGCCGCCCGACAGCGCCCCGGCCCGCTGGCGCGGGTCCAGCCCGAGCCCGGCGATCCGTCGCCCGGCTAGTTCCATATCCCAGCAAGGGTTCAGCCAGCTGCCCATCCGCAGGTGCGCGGCGATTGACAGCCGCCGGTACACCGGCTCGTCCTGGGCGACGAAGCCGACCCGGGCGAGGTGGGCGGCGCTGGTGCCGGGGCGGCCGCCCAGGACCGTGATCGTGCCCGCCGTCGGCTGCAGCAGCCCGGCCGACAGCTGCAGGAGGGTCGTCTTGCCGGCGCCGTTCGGCCCGGCCAGCCCGACCACCTTCCCGGCCGGGATCGCCAGGGTGCAGTCCCGCAGCGCCCAGCGGCGGCCGTAGCGCTTGCCGGCCGCGGCGGCCGGGGCGAGCGGGTGGCCCGATGGCAGCACGAAGGGCGGCGGGCGGTGCGGGGATGGTGCGGGGATGGTGCGCGGGCCGTGCGCGGGACGGCGAGCGGCCGGCCGGCTAACGGCCGGCCCGCGCTGGCGAGCGGCCGCCGCCATAAGCAGGAGACTCCGTGTGCGGTGGCGCGGTAACGCGACCGGAAACGTATTTCTATGCTTATGTAGTAAAAGCGGGCTTATGGGGCAACGCCCTTTAATGGGCGGCCGGCAAACGATTGCCGCCAGGCGCGAGCGGTGGCCATGCGGGGGCGGCGCCTTGGGCGGCGGCGGATTGCGGCGACGGAGCGCCGCTCGCGGGTCGCGTTGCGGGCCAGGTAAACGCGGCAGGGTGGGTTCACGGTGACTGCCGCGAACCCACCCTGTCACTTGAGCCCATAGTGTCATCGCGATGAGGCGATGGACACGTCCTGCTGGCCCTGCCGAGTCGGCCCGAAGCTACGTACTTGTTCGAAAGCCGACTGCGAAGTGCTGAAACGTGAAGCGAGTCAGATCGCGTGGACCTGGGCGGCCTGCGGACCCTTGGGACCCTGGGTCACGTTGTACTCGACCTTCTGGTTTTCCTCGAGCGTACGGTAACCGGTCGACTCGATTGCGGAGAAGTGAACGAAGACGTCTGCGGTCCCATCGTCGGGAGCGATGAAGCCGAAGCCCTTGTCCGGGTTGAACCACTTTACGGTTCCCTGAGCCATTTGCTGTATATCCTTCGAGACGAGCCGGAGATCCACGCACCGCGCGAGGATCAACTGCGATTGTGCCGCCGTTCCTGGCGGGCTTGCCGGGCGAAGTTCCCTCGCCCTGGCATAACCGTGATCTGATTCACGATCATTTAGCCCGGGAACGGCTACGGCCAATCTACCGCACTTGCGGTGAGGTTCTGCACACCTCTTTGGAAAAGTCTCCCGAGTTGGTTTGCCCAGAGCCCAATCCGCAAGTCACGTTGTCAGGACTCCTTAGCAGTCCCGCTGCTGCGGCCCTGCTCGCGGCGCTTTCCGCTGGGCCGGCCGCCCTCACTCCCGAATTGCCCGGAACGTCCGCGCGGGCTTCCGTGCCACGAATCCCCGCCGCCGTGCCGGGCGCCATCGGGACGGCGCGGCCGCCGGGCGCCGCCACCGCCGCCACCTGAACGGCGCCGCTGGCGGTCCGCCGGCGAGGCCTCCGGGACGGCCGGCGGCTCCGCGACCGGGCCGGCGATGGCGCGCACCGCCTGCGAGCCGGGCTCGGCCTGCTCGACCGAGGCGGGCTTGACGCCCGCCGCGCGCATCATCCGGCTGACGTCGCGCGACTGCGACTTGGTCTGCACGGTGATGACGGTGCCGCTCGCGCCGCCGCGGGCGGTGCGGCCCGAGCGGTGGGTGTAGGCCTTGTGCTCGGTCGGGGGATCGGCGTGGATGACGAGGTCGACGCCGTCAACGTGAATGCCCCGGGCGGCGACGTCGGTCGCGACCAGGACGCGCACGTGGCCGGCGCTGAACCGGCCGAGGTTGCGCGCCCGCGCCGCCTGCGACAGGTTGCCGTGCAGGTCGGTGGCGGGGATGCCGGCCTCGGTGAGCTTCTTGGCCAGCTTCTCCGCGCCGTGCTTGGTCCGGGTGAACACCAGCGACCGGTTGTCCCCGCTGACCAGGTCCTCCAGCACGCTCTGGCGGTGCTCGAACGAGACCGTGAAGACGCGGTGGTCGATCGCCGCCGGGGTGGAGTTGTCGTCCACCGAGTGCAGGACCGGGCGGTTCATGTAGGACTTGGCGAGCACGTCCACCGCGCCGTCGAGGGTCGCGGAGAACAGCAGCCGCTGGCCGTCGGCGGGCGTGTCGTCCAGCAGGCGGCGCACGGTCGGCAGGAAGCCGAGGTCGGCCATGTGGTCTGCCTCGTCCAGGACGGTGATCTCGACGTCGCCCAGGTGGCAGGCGCCCTGCCCGATCAGGTCGGCCAGGCGGCCGGGGCAGGCCACGACGATGTCGGTCCGGCGGTGCAGGGCGTTGATCTGCGGGCGGTAGGAGACGCCGCCGAAGATCGTGGCCACGCTCAGCCCCATCGACCGCGCCAGCGGCTCCAGTACCTCCTGGACCTGCGACGCGAGCTCGCGGGTGGGCACCAGCACGAGGCCGCGCGGGCGCCCCGCCATCGTGGCGCCGGAGGCGAGCCGGGCCACCAGCGGCAGCGAGAAGCCGAGGGTCTTGCCCGAGCCGGTCTGCGCCCGGCCGAGGATGTCGCGCCCGGCCAGCGAGTCCGGCAGCGTGGCCGCCTGGATCGGGAACGGCGTGCTGATCCCCCCGGCATCCAGCGCCCTGACCAGGAACGGCGGCACGCCGAGGGAGGCGAACGTGGCGTCCGTCGCGGGCGTCTCGGTCGCGGCCGTCCACACCGAGTCGCCGGCGGCCGCCGGGGAGTCCAGGTCCGGCACGAGCGCGAGCGGGGCGCGGCCCCCCTCGCGGCGGTGCCGGGGCTTGCGGGCCGGGCGGTCGCCCGCGGCGAGCCCGTCGCCGTGGCCGCCGGCCGGGCGGCCCTCATCGCGGTCGGGCCGGCTCGCGGCGGCGCGCTGGCCGGCCGGGGCCTGCTCGCCCGGGCCGGGGCGCTGGCGCTGGTTCTTCTGGCGGCGGCGCTGGCCCGGGCCCGCCGAGCGGTCGTCGGCCGCGTCGCGGGCAGGGTTGTCCGGCGCAGCCTCGCGGGCCAGGGCGCCCTCCACCGGCGGAGCCGTGGTGTCGTGGGCGGGCCGGGCGTTGCGAAGAACGGAAGAAATATCTGCGCGTAGGGCAGTCAAGAGAAGCGTCTCCAGGGACATAGGTGGTCGCACTGTCGAGGGGGGGCGCCACATCCGTGGAAACCGCTTCGCTAACCGACGAGCGACGAGAACTAGTTAAGTCTATCGTGCCCGGTGGGTCTCCCGTTCGGGAGACGCTCCGGAAACGGCCGTTCGGGCTAGCCACACGACGGCAATGACAGTCACCAGGGCGATGACGGAGAGTGTAACGTGCGGCGCGGCCAGGGCATTCCCGTGGCGCCCGGGCGGCTCTGGGCGGCCCGGGACGGCGCTCGGGCGGGAATCGAAACTCTACTGGAACTTGCTGGAATACCTGGGATGAGCTAGAGTCGCAGCCGTGGATGAGACCGTCGAGGAACTCGAAGAGCGCATCACCGCGCTCCGCGCCGGCGTCCGCCGGGCCGTCCTCGACGGGGACGGCCCGCTGGCCGGCGCCCTGCGGCGCGACCTCCGGCACGCCGAGCGGGCCTGGGACGCGGCCCTGGATTCAGCGAGCACCGACTCGGCGAGCACCGACTCAGCGAGCACCGCCTGGCCGGGCACTGACGCGGGCGATGCGGCGGCCCCGGTGCGGCCCGGCGTCATGCACGTGCCGTCCGCCCGCGACCCGGCCGGCCCCGGGGCCGAGCCGGGCCTGGGCGACGGGCGCGGGCGCGGTGCCCTGCTGCCGCTGCGCGAGCAGGTCCACGAGGCGCTGAGCCTGCTGCAGGTCCCGGCCGCGCCCCGGCTCATCGCCACCGTGCACGAGGCGTTCTTCGCCCTGGCATTCCCGACCGCCCGGCTGACGAGCCTGCGCCGCGACGAGGAGCGGTCCTTCCGCAGCGCCCCGTTCGCGCGCCCCTACTACATCTGCGCGGCCCTGTCGGCCGACTACCTCGCCCCCTCGCGCGGGCTGCTGGCGATCTCCACCTGGCCGGCCGAGCGGCGGATCATCGGCTCGCTCTCGCCCCGGGTGGACTTCCTCGTCAGCGCCATCAACGTCGCCCGCGCGATCGAGCAGGTCCCCGAGCCGGTCCCGGCCGCGCGGGCGCTGCTGAGCCGGTTCGCGGCCAACGTGCGCGGGTCCAGTGGCGCGGGCGGGCGCTCGTTCGGGCCGGCCGGGCGGATCGACCCGCAGGTGGTCATCCGCGCCGCCCAGGCCGAGCTGGAGGTGCACGCCGAGGAGGACCAGCGCACCCGGGCCGGGGCCGCCCGCCGCGCCCGCGACCAGCTCGACGACGCGCAGCAGCTGTTCGGGGCGGGCATCCGCCGGCCCCGGTCCGGCGAGGACGACGAGGACGAGGACGAGGACGGCCGACCAGGCCGGAAGGCGGCCGGGGGGCGGTAAGTGGACGGCGGGTTCACCGACATCGAGGCGCGGCTGGCGCGGCTGCGCGGCGGGCAGCTGCCCGAGACCTACGACGCGCGGAAGATCGCCGCGCTGGCCGGCAACCCCGGCTGCCGCCGCCGGTCGGTCCTGGACGCGGCCGCGGTCGAGAAGCGGCGGGTCGCCAGCTACATCGGGTTCCCGGCCCCGTTCGGCCAGTCGCCGTTCGCCATGGCCCGCGAGAGCGCCTTCCAGGCCCAGGTCAAGGACAACGGCGCGATGGAGCTGCTGGCCCTGCTGCGCGAGGTGCTCGGCCTGGACCTGGCTGAGGCGCACTACGACGACCTGGGCGACGTCGCCGGGAACGTCAACCAGGGCCTGCGGTACGCCCACACCCGGCAGGTCCTGACCGCCGTCCCCCAGCGCCGCGGCACCATGTTCGACCACCCCCTGCTGCGGTTCCGCGTGGCCGGCCGGCACGCCTACCTGCAGCCGGACCTGGTGGCGTTCCGCCATGACGCCACCTTTCACGTGGTGATGGTCCGCAGCTTCCCGGTGATCGACGGGCAGGCCGACTCCTCCGGCGTGGCGGCGGCCGCGATCCAGTCCGCCGTCTTCGTGCTGGCGCTGCGCGACCTGCTCGCCGGCGCGGGCCTCGACGGCGACGCCATGGTGCACCACGAGACCGTCCTGGTCACGCCGCGGGACTTCGCCAACCAGCCGGTCGCCTCGCTCCTCGACGTGCGCAAGCAGCTCGCCACCGTGCGGCGGCAGGTGGCGCGGATGGACCGGGTCGAGGACATCATCGCGCCGCTGCCCGGCGACCTGACGTTCGACCTCGACGCTGACGACAAGGGCGTGCCCCGCCGGCGGCCCGGTGACCTGGCCGACGCGGTGGGATGCGTGCCCGCCAGCTACTCGCCCGAGTGCCTGGGCGCGTGCGAGATGTGCTTCTTCTGCCGCGAGGAGGCCAGCGAGCACGGCGACACCGGGGTGCTCGGCAAGGCGGTCCGCGAGGACCTCGGGGGCATCGAGTCCGTCGCCCGGGCGCTGCGGCTGGCCCGCGGGCAAGGTCCCGGGCCGGTGCCGCCGGACCTGGCCGAGGCCGCCACCATCGTGCGCCGCGCCGCCCGGCTGCGCGGCGAGGCGATGGCCGGCGACGGCGCGGTCCCCGGTCACGGCGCGGTCCCCGGCGCGGGCACGGTTATCAATGAAGGCACGGGGGCGTCGTGACCACGCTCACCGCCCTGGCCCGGGCGCTGGCCGTCGAGAGCGGCTACGCCCAGCCCGTCCGCACCGTCCGGCACGTGCACCTCAGCGACCGGCCGCTGGTGTTCATCCCGCTGCAGCTCGCGGGCGAGGCCAACGCGCCGCTGGCCGCCCTGGTGGGCGATGACCGGGAGAAGCCGCGGCTGCTGGCCGTCTACGAGCCGCGCAACCGCAACCAGCGCTTCGAGTTCGCCGCCGAGCTGGCCGAGAGCGTGATCTTGCCCTACATCGAGGGCTACGCGGCCGGCGAGCCGGGGGAGAAGGACGCCTACGCCGACGCGCCGCAGGTCCTGGTGCCCGGCCCGGCCGCCGTGACGTTCACCCGGCTGCTGGGCCGCTCAACCCGGTTCCGCCGCACCGACGGGGAGTGGGCCGTCCCCGCCTCGGTCCCCGTGCTGGGCTGGTGGCTCACCTACCTCGCCGAGCGGGCCGAGCACCCGTCCTCCAGCCTGCTGCTGCCGATGACGAAGGCGCTGTCGGCGCACTGGGCGACCGGGCAGTCCGAGGCCGAGGACCAGAACCTCGCGTCCCTCGTCCGCTGGATCGCCCCGCCGCCGGGGATGACCGGCTTCGAGGCGGCCCGCGAGGCCGAGGACCCGCAGGCGTGGCCGCCGGCCGGCCCGGCCACCGACCCGGACTTCGACCGGGACGTCCTCGTCGGCCTCATCGCGATGATCAGGGACGCCAGCGGCGTCGGCGGCGCCGCCCTGGAACGCGCCCGCGGGGCGCTCGCGGCCGCCCTCGCCACCCAGCTCGAGCAGACGTGGGCGCTCATGTGGCAGGGAGTGGACCTGCTGCGGTCGCTCCCCGAGGGCGGCCACGTCGCCGGGCGCTGGGGCGATGACCGGTTCTCGTTCACCACCAACATGCGCTACTTCCGCGAGGGCGGCTTCCCGCAGGCCCGGCGGGACGGCGCGGTCCGGGCGGCGGCCCGCCTCAGCCGGCTGGAGCGCGAGCAGCGCGAGCTCGAGGTGGGCTCCGCCTACGACGACCCGCTGGTCATGGCCGAGTACCGGATGACCGGCGAGGCGTTCCGGGGCACGGTGACCGAGGCCCAGCGCGACCGCCGGGTGCAGGAGCCGGGCAAGAAGGGGGCCGGCGCGCTGCGCCCGCTCATCGTCGTCGAGGCGGCCGAGGACGTCCTCGTCGCCCCGGATGCCAAGGTCACCTGCCCGGCCCACCCCAAGCAGAAGGGCGTCGTCCGCGACGTGCGCCCGCAGCCGGGCGGCGCCACCGTCCGGGTCGAGATCGAGCTGTCGGGCGGGATGGGCCGCGGGTCGGGCCCGGCCCCGGCCGGGACGATGCCCGCCGTCGGCGAGGCCGTCGTCTACACGACGCTGACGGGCGAGTTCATGCCGCTGCCGAAGTTCCCCGACCCGGAGCTGACGCCCTGGACGCACGGCGGCCCGCCCCCGCCGTACGTGCCCCGCGACGAGGACGGGAACGAGGCCTGGCAATGAGCACCATGACGGCGGCGAGCGCGGCCTCCCCGGACCCGGCCGCGCGGGCGCGCCAGGCGACGGAGCAGATCCTGGCCGCGATGCGGTCCGCCCGGCGCGGCGTCGTGGTCGACTCCCCGCCCGGGGCGGGGAAGTCCACCCTGGTCGTCGCGGTCGCGCTGGAGATGGCGGCCCTGGACGAGCGCGTCATCGTCATCGCCCAGACCAACGAGCAGGTCGATGACCTGACCGTCGCCCTCGCCGCCCGCGCCGAGGCGACGATGAAGGTGGCGATCGGCCGGCTGACCAGCGCGAGCCACGTCCCGCCGCGGCGGGTCTGGGAGCGCGGCAACGTCGCGGTCGAGAAGGACCTGGCCAACCTGGAGGGCTGCGCGGTCGTGCTGTCGACCGCCGCGAAGTGGGCGTCGCTGACGAAGGCGCCCCCGCAGCCGTGGCCCTGGGCGATCGTGGACGAGGCGTACCAGATGCGCTCGGACCTGCTGCTGCGCGTCGCGGGCCTGTTCGAGAGGGCATTGTTCGTCGGCGACCCGGGCCAGCTCGACCCGTTCTCCACGGTCGAGACCGAGCGGTTCCTCGGCCTGACCTGGGATCCCATGTCGTCCGCGGTCGCGGTCCTGCTCGCCCACAACGCCGGCGACGTGCCGGTGCGGCAGCTCCCGGTGTCCTGGCGGCTGCCAGCGTCGGCCGCGCCGGTCGTCTCGGCCGCGTTCTACCCGTTCAGCCCGTTCGAGGCGGCCACCACGGCCGGGCAGCGGCGGCTGGAGTGGGAGACGTCCTCGCTGCACGGCGGCCCGCTCGACCAGGCCCTGGACGAGGCCGCCGCCTGCGGCTGGGCGCTGTACGAGCTGCCCGCCGGGCACAAGCCGCGCACTGACCGGGAGGCCGTCGGCGCCTGCGCCGCGCTGGCCGCCCGGCTGCTGGAGCGGGGCGCGCGGGCGACCTCCGAGCGCTCGCCCGAGCCCGTCCCGGTCACCGCCGGGCAGCTCGCCATCGGCACCGCCCACCGCGACCAGGCGGCAGCGGTGCGGGCCGCCCTCGCCGAGCGGGGCATCGCCGGCGTGACCGTCGACACCGCCAACCGGCTGCAGGGCCGCGAGTTCGACGTGACGATCGTGCTCCACCCGCTGTCCGGCCGCCGCGACGCGACCGCGTTCCACCTGGAGGCCGGCCGCCTGTGCGTGCTGGTCTCGCGCCACCGGCACGCCTGCCTGGTGGTGGCCCGCGCGGGCATCCCCGAGCTGCTCGACGCCCACCCGTCGACCGAGCCGGTCCACCTGAACGTCCCGGTCAAGTTCCCCGACGGCTGGGAGGCCCAGCAGTCCCTGATGGCCCACCTCCAGCGCCACCGCGTCCGCGCCGGCTGACGGGCGGGAAGACTGGCGGCGGCACGGTGCGGACCGGCCCGTCCCCGGACGGACCGGTCCTCCCCCCTCAGGGACCCGGGCAGGCCTCCCGGTTTCCCCCCGCCTCCGATGGTAGGTCTGCGACTTTTGCCCGTCTCTAGGTTGCGAGAAGTTGCGAGCTT